>LDXO01000001.1:0-128927 GCA_001443455.1 Deltaproteobacteria bacterium CSP1-8
CGGGTCGGGGCTGATCTCGCGGTTCGCCGGGTGGTCCACGATCGTCGATCCCGGCGCCGTCCTCCTGGCCTTCGGGTTTTCGGCCGCGATCGGGATCTTCTTCGGATTCTACCCCGCCCGCAAGGCCTCCCGGCTCGACCCCATCGAAGCCCTGCGGCACGAGTAGGCGCCCCGACGCGAGGGCGCCTGCGCCCGGGGACCCTGGCTAGCGGAGGGGTCCGCTCGGCTACGCGAGCGACCTTCGCCCGCTCGCTGCCATTCCGCTCGCCGCAATTCACCAGGGACACTCCTGACTCATCTCCGGGATGCGGGAGAGGAGTGTCCCCGCCCAGTCCGAGGAACCCCCCGCATCGCCTCGGGTCCCCGGTTGCCGGCGCAGCCGCCGCAGGAGGGGGGCGCAGTGAGGTTAAGCGCAGCCGTGCGGATTCATCGCACGGCGAGCCACGAACGGAGCCCCCCTCCGAGGCGGCGGAGCGGGTCAGGGCCCAGCAACCCGGGGTGTTTGCGACGAAGCGAAGACCCCCTTCGAGGCAGCGGAGCATGATCCGCTCCCCGTTGGTAAGGCGCCCGGATCGGAATCGCTTTCCGGGGGTAACCACTCGCGGTCGCACCATTGCATCATGGCGCAAGGGCGGGGTATTTGTATAATGAAGGCGCTTCGGAGAGGACGGGGGGGCATCAAACCTGCCACACGGGCGGATGGTGCTCGTTTCGCGGAGGGCGCCGGGATGGGGGAGAAGCCGAGGGTGGTGATCACGAGGAGGCTGCCCGGGGTTTCCCTTGCGAAGATCGGGGAGAAGGCGGAGGCGGTGCTGCCGGACCGCGACGGGCCGATGCCCCGGAAGGAGCTGCTCCGGAAGGTCCGCGGCGCCTCCGGAATCCTCTCCACGCTGGCGGACCGGATCGACGCCCCCCTCATGGAGACCGCGGGAAAGACGCTGCGGGTCGTCTCCAACTTCGCCGTGGGGGTCAACAACATCGATGTGGCGGAGGCGACGCGCAGGAGGATCCGCGTGTGCAATACCCCCGACGTTCTCACCGAGGCGGCCGCCGATCTCGGGTTCGGGCTCCTGTTGGCGGCTGCCCGGAGGTTCTCGGAGGCGGAGCGCTTCCTGCGGGCGGGGAAGTTCACCGGGTGGGACCCGTGGGGGTTCCTGGGCGTCCCCGTGTTCGGGAGGACGCTGGGGATCGTCGGGATGGGCAAGATCGGCAGCGCCATCGCCGCACGCGCGCGAGGGTTCGAGATGCGGGTCCTCTACCACAGCCGCACCCCGATCCCGAAGGCGCGGGAGGATGCGCTGAGGGCGCGGCACGTCGGGCTTGACGACCTGTTGTCCGGCAGCGATTTCATCGTGCTCTGCGTACCGCTCACTTCCGAAACGCGCGGGATGATCGACCGGGGTCGTCTGCGAAGGATGAAAAAGGAGGCGGTCCTGGTGAACATCGGGCGGGGGGAAGTGGTCGACGAGGGGGCTCTCGCCGAGGCGCTTGCCGTGGGACGGATATTCGCAGGGGGGCTGGACGTCTACGAGAAGGAGCCGAAGATCCATCCAGGGCTGCTTCGCGCCCCCACCGCGGTGCTCCTCCCCCACCTGGGAAGCGCCACCACGGAGACCCGGGAGCGGATGGGGGGGCTGGCGACCGAGAACCTGCTGGCCGTTCTCTCGGGGGACGATCCCCCGTGTCCCGTCAATTGAAGCCGAACCCTTTCCGTTTCAGGATTTCGGCCGGGTCGAACCCCCCCGTCTTGGAAAAGGGGATCCGGACGACGCCGACCACCGGGGTCCGGAGGCCGACGGACCCGTTGAACTCGTAGGTTACGGACCGGCCCAGGAGAGAGTCCCGGGCGGCGTTCACGATGCTTTCGGGCCGGATGGAAAGAGGTACCTTCACCACCGTCAGTCCCGACGCGCCGAGACGGATATCCTCGAGGTGCTCGCCACCCGCGATCGTTTCCCGCCCGACGATCGCGGAATAGGCGACGTAGGAGACGGAGAGGGGGTAGTCGTTCCGGTTGTCCACCTCGAGGTGCAAGGTGAAATCCCACGGCTTCCCGGGGTCGGCGAGCGGGTTCGACGTGAGCGCCACGTCGATCACCCGGACCTTCGGCGTCTTGAATGCGTCCTTGACCATGCCTCTGCAGGAAAGCGGGGAGATCGCGAGGGGCAGAAGGAGAAGGAGGTAGAACCGCTTGGGCGTGCGCATCTCCGATATCCGGGTTCCCGTGGGTTTCCCGGAAGGGAACCTCCTTTCGAAAGTTCTTCTCATTATAGGGGTTCCCGGGGACGAGGTGGCGCACTTTTCCGTCGTCCGCCGGGGGATCGACGCCAGGCGCAAGGGGGCGATACGGCGGGTCTACACCGTGGACGTCTCCTTCCGCTCTCCCGCCCTCGAGGAGGAGGTGTGCTCGCGGGTTTCCTCTGCGCGCCCCCACCTCCCCGCGCCCGACCCGTTTCCCCGGGTCCCCGTCCGTCCTCCTCCCGTGCAGCCGATCGTCGTCGGGGCCGGCCCCGCCGGGCTGTTCGCCGCCCTCACCCTTGCCCGGAACGGCTCACCGCCGATACTTCTGGAGAGGGGGCAACCGGTTGAGGAGCGTTCCCGGCAGGTGGCGGCCTTCTGGAAGGAAGGGGCCCTGGACCCGGAGAGCAACGTGCAGTTCGGGGAGGGTGGGGCGGGGACGTTTTCCGACGGGAAGCTGACCACGAGGATCGGGGACCCGCTGGTCGAGCACGTGATCGGCGTGTTCGCGGAATTTTCCGGCCTTGGGGATCTTTCCCGGGAGGCGAAGCCGCACGTGGGAACGGACCGCCTCCGTCGGTTCTGCGTCCGGATGCGGGAGGAGCTGCAGTCGCTCGGCGCCTTGGTCCGGTTCGGCGCGCGGGTCGACGAAGTCGAAACCGGGGCCGGGACCATCCGGTCGGTCCGGCTGTCCACCGGCGAGGAACTTTCCTGCAGGGACCTGGTGCTGGCGATCGGGCACTCCGCGCGGGACACGGTCCGGATGCTCCTGGCCCGGGGGGTCCGGATGTCCGCGAAGCCGTTCGCCGTCGGTTTTCGCGTGGAGCACCCCCAGGAGCTGATCGACCGGATCCAGTACGGGAAAGCGGCGGGGAGCCCCGGTCTCCCCGTCGCCGACTACCGCCTGGCGGCGCGCGCCCCCTCCGGGCGCGGGGTCTACTCCTTCTGCATGTGCCCCGGGGGCGAGGGGATGACCGCCTCCTCGGGGCCGGGGGAACTGCCGGTGAACGGGATGAGCTCCCATGCGAGGAACTCGGGGTTCGCCAACAGCGGGATCGTGGCGGCCGTCACGGAGGAGGATTTCGGGACGGGCGACGTCCTGGCAGGCGTCGAACTGCAGAGGACCCTCGAGGCCCGCGCGTTCCGGAAAGGCGGAGGGGATTTCGGCGTCCCCGCCATGAACCTGTCGGCGTTCCTCACGGGGAAAAACCTCAACCTCTCCCGGGGGAGGGCGCTTGCCCCCCGGGTCGTGCGGGCGAACCTGGCCGGCATCCTGCCGCCCCGGGTGGAGGCGGACATCCGGTACGGGCTGGGGAGGTTCGGGGAGTCGATGCGCGGGTTCCTCTCCCAGGAGGGAACCCTGTACGCGGTCGAGTCCCGCACCTCCTCCCCCGTGCGCATCGATCGGGAGAATTATGAGTCGGTTACGGTAAAAGGGCTGTATCCTGTGGGAGAGGGGGCGGGGCACGCGGGCGGGATCGTCTCTTCCGCCGTGGACGGGATCCGCGCGGCGCTCCGCATCCTGGAGATATACTCCGGCCAAAGGACGGGATAGGCGATGCCCAAGACGAAGTTCGTGAAGGACATCCAGGAAGGGGAGCAGGTCAAGGACCTTTTCCTGGTAGCCAACAAGGCGTTGCTTTCCAGCAACTCCGGGAAGCCGTACATCAACCTCTCCCTGCGCGACCGGACCGGCCAGATGGAGTGCCGCGTCTGGGACCGCGCCGAAGAGATCGCGAAGCGGTTCGACCGGGACGACATCGTGGAGGCGACCGGGAGCGCCATCCTGTACCAGGGTCGTATCCAGCTCAAGGTGCACGACGTCCGGAATGTGGAGGGGGAGGCGGACCTCTCCGATTATCTCCCCGTGACCCGGAAGGGGATCGACTTCCTCTGGGAAGAGCTGCAGGCGCTGGTGAGGGAATGCAAGGATCCGGATCTCTCCCGCCTGCTCAGGCGGGTCTTCCCGGACCCCCCGGCAACGGAGACGGCGCAGCGGTTCCGGCAGGCCCCGGGGGGGAAAAGCATGCACCACGACTACATCGGCGGGCTTCTGGAGCACACGGTGTCGGTCGCCGCGATCTGCCGGTTCCTGTCCGGGCATTACCCGGGAGTGGACGCGGACTTGCTGATCGCCGGCGCGCTCCTCCACGACATCGGGAAGGTGGGGGAGCTCTCCTACGAGGGGGCGTTCGACTACACGGACGAGGGTCGTCTGCTCGGCCACCTGTACATGGGCGCCGAGTGGGTAGCCGGGGAGTGCGCGCGGATCGAGGGGTTCCCCGCCGACAAGACGATGCTCGTCAAGCACATGATCCTCTCCCACCACGGGGAGCTCGAGTACGGTTCCCCGAAACGGCCCAAAACGCTCGAGGCGATCCTTTTGCACTTCGTCGAGAACATGGACTCGAAGGCCAACGCTTTCCTCGAGGCGATGGAAGACCTGCGGGAAGGGGCGACCTGGACCGACTACCAGCGGATGTTCGAGAGGTACCTGTTCGCGGGAAAGAAAAGCAGGTAGGCGGCCCCGCGGGGGAGGCGAAGACGGAAGGAGTCGGTTGTCATGGACCGGAGAAAGACGGTGTTCTGGATCATCGGGCTTGTGGTTCTGTGCCTCGGGTCCCCGCTCTTCGCCCAGGAAGGAGCGAACCCGGGGAAAAGGAACTTCCTCTGGAAAGTCCGGTCGGAGACTGCCACCGCCTACCTGCTGGGATCGATTCACCTGCTGAAGCCGGACATGTACCCCCTGGACCGGAAGATCGAGGAGGCCTTCGATCGGTCCGGCGTCCTTGTCGTGGAAACCAACGTCCGGGACGGGGCGGGGGAAGAACGGCAAAAGCGGATGCTTACGGGCGCCCTCTATCCCGGTGACGACACAATCAGGAACCACCTCTCGCAGGAGACGTACGACCTGTTGAGGCGGCGGTTCCCAGAGCTTTCCCTGGACCGCGTGGGACGGTTCAAGCCGTGGGCCCTCGCGATGACCATCGCCGTGCTGGAGTATCAGAAGATGGGGTTGAACTACAATCACGGGATCGACGTCTACTTTCTCGACAAGGCGTCGAACGGGAAACGGATCCGGGAGATCGAGCGTCCCGATTCCGTGATCGACATGCTGAACGGGTTTTCCGACGAGCACCAGGACCTGTTTCTCCAGTACACCCTCCTGGACCTGGACCAGGTCAGGGAAAAGACGGACCGGATCCTCCGCGCGTGGAGCGACGGCGATGCGGCGACCCTGGAAAAGATCCTCTCCGAGAGCATTCACGGACACCCCCGCCTGACGCCCATCTTCGACGCCCTCTTCACCAAGAGGAACGCGACCATGGCCGCGAAGATCGAGGGGTACCTGAGGGAGACGGGGGAATTCTTCGTCGTCGTGGGGGCCGGCCACCTCGTGGGGGAGAAGGGGATCGTCGAACTGCTGAAAAGGAAGGGGTTCCCCGTCGAGCAGCAGTAGCGTCGAACCGGTTACCCCACTTCGTCGAAAGATCGCAGCCGGAAATGGACGCCTTCGATCGACTCCGCCAGGCGTCGCACCGCTTCGTGGTCCAGGCCGGGAAGGGCCACCGCGGTTGCTGTGACCGAGGGAACGTGCCTGGGCGCTTCCCGGAGGAAGTCGAGGAGGGCCGGGAAGGACGCCTCGCCGTACCGGTTCGGGCAGATCCGGGCGTACGTCGGGGCGTCGGGGGCGTTGAGGGAAACGGAGAGGGCATCCACCAGCCCGGCGAGCTCCGGCAGGACGTTGCGCCCGTGCACGAGGTTTGCCAACCCGTCGGTGTTGACCCGGACGAAAGCCCCCTTCGCCTTGAGCAGGGCCGCGATCTCCTTGACCTCCTGCAGCCGGAGGAGGGGCTCCCCGAACCCGCAGAAGACGACCTCGTCGTACGCGGTGGGGTCGCCGACCTCCGCGATCACCTGTTCCACGCCGGGTTCCCCGGGAAGCTTCAGGTAATGCCCCTTCACGTGAAAATCACCCCGCTTCGCGCAGAACGTGCAGATGTTGGTGCACCGGTTGGTGATGTTCAGGTACAGGGAGTTCCGGATCCGGTATGCGACACGGACCTCCTCGTCGACGGGAATCCGGAAGATCCGCTTCGCGTTCATCGTGGTGACGCGGGCCACGTCCTCGACGGACAACCCCTTGATCTCGGCAATCCGTTTCGCCACGAGGGGGACGTACGAGGGTTCGTTCGTCCTTCCCCGGTGCGGTACCGGGGCCAGGAACGGGCTGTCGGTCTCGATGAGCAGCTTCGCAAGCGGCAGATGGCGGACCGCCTCCGCCTGGGTCTCGGACCCCTTGTAGGTGATTGCCCCGGGGAGGGAGATGAGAAAATTCATCCCGATCGCCCGGCGCGCCATCGCCAGATCCCCGGAGAAGCAGTGGATGATCCCCCCCACCTCGGAGGCCCTCTCCTCCGAAAGGATGGCGAGCGTCTCCTCGTGGGCGTCCCGGTCGTGGACGACGACGGGAAGATTCCGCTTCCGGGCGAGGCGCACCTGCTCCCGGAACGAGGCCCGCTGCGCGTCCCTCGGCGACCGGTCCCGGAAGAAGTCGAGCCCTGTTTCGCCGACCGCGACCACCTTGTCGCACCGCGAGAGGCGGTCGAGCCGCTCAAGGAGCTCATCCGAGCACCCGGAGGCGTCGTGCGGGTGGAGCCCCACGGCCGCATAGACCCCGCCGTGACGGTGGGCGATCTCGATCGCCCTCTCGTCGCTCCCCGGGTGGATCCCGATCGTGACGATGTGGGTGACCCCCGCCTCGCGGGCGCGGCGGACGACGTCGTCCTCCTCGTCGCAGAGCGGTGGAAGATCCAGGTGGGCGTGTGTGTCGAAAAACATCGGAGTGAGCGCTTTCTACGGGAAGACTGGATGGTCTGTCCCGGAAATAGGGCGAAGCACCGAGAGCGTCGATGCGCCGGGCCAGCAAGGCGCACGACTGAGGCGTACTGCTGGATGGTACGCCGCAAGAAGTGCAACGATGCTGGGGCGGATGCAGCGGCGCTCGAATGCCGGCATATTGACGGGACGGGCCATTCAGTCTTCGATCCGGGGAAAGGCGATCACGGATCGGGGGAGTGTGGCCCCGACGCGCAAGCCCCCCCAACGGCCCGCCTCGGAAAGGGTCGCCTTCTCCACGCGGCCGTCGCACCCGAGCGCCTCCCACATCCTCTGTGCGGCCGTGGGGATGAACGGGGACATCAGCAGGACGGAGACCCTTGCCGCCTCGAGGGCGTGGTAGAGGACGGTCCCGAGCCGGTTCTTCCTCGCGGGGTCCTTCGCCAGGGCCCAGGGGGCGTTCGTGTCGATGTACCGGTTCGCCGCGTCGGACAGGTTCAGCACGGCCGCGAGCACCTTGTGGAACTCCACCTCTTCCATCGCCGCGTCCGCGGCGGGCAGGATCTCGCGGCCGGCGCAAAGAAGCCCCTCGTCGGAAAGTTCGGGCGCGGAGGGGGAGGGGACGACGGAGCCGAAGTATTTCGCCAGCATGTTGAGCGACCGGTTCAGAAGATTTCCCAGGTTGTTCGCGAGGTCGGAGTTGATCCGGTCCACGAGCGCCTTCCTCGAGAAGTCGCCGTCCTTGCCGAACGGCACCTCGCGGAGAAGGAAGTAGCGGAAGGCGTCGGCCCCGTACTTCTCCACCATCTCGTACGGGTCGACCACGTTGCCCAGCGACTTGCTCATCTTCTGCCCCTCGACGGTCCACCATCCGTGTGCGAAGACGCCCAGGGGAGGCTCGATGCCGGCGGACATGAGGAACGCCGGCCAGTAGATGGCGTGGAACCGGAGGATGTCCTTCCCGACCATGTGGACGTCGGCCGGCCAGAACGTGTCGAACGCCTCGGTACGCTTCGGGTATCCCAGCCCCGTGATGTAGTTCGTCAGGGCGTCGTACCAGACGTAGATGACGTGCCCGTCCGCCCCGGGGACCGGGATTCCCCACGTAAGCGAGGTGCGCGACACGGACAGGTCGGTAAGCCCCGCCTCGACGAAGGCGATGACCTCGTTCCGCCGGCTCTCCGGGCGGATGAACCTCGGGTTCCTTTCGTAGTACCCGAGGAGCGGCTTCTGGAACTTCGAGAGCCGGAAGAAATACGATGGCTCCTTCCGCTTTTCCGCCGGCCGCCGGCAATCCGGGCACGTTCCGTCGACCAGCTGCAGGTCGGTCCAGTACGACTCGCAGGGCGTGCAGTACCATCCCTCGTAGGCGCCCAGGTAGATGTCTCCGTTGGCGTGCGATTTCCGGAAGATGTCCTGGACGGAGGCGTAGTGGCGCGGCTCGGACGTCCGGATGAAGCCGTCGTTGCTGATGGTGAGCGCCGACGAGAGCCCCTGGAAGCGGGTGACGACGCGGTCGGCGAGTTCCTTCGGGGGGATCCCCTGCTGCGTCGCGCTCTTGTTCACCTTCTCCCCGTGCTCGTCGGTCCCCGTGAGGAAGAAGACCTTCTGCCCCTTCATCCGGTGCCACCGGGCGAGGGCGTCGCACGCGATCGTCGTGTAGGCGTGCCCGATGTGCGGGACGTCGTTCACGTAGTAGATCGGGGTCGTGATGTAGAACGTTTCCTTCACCTGTGCGTGCCTCCCGGTGCCAGGTGCTCGCGGGCGGCTTCCTCTCCGCTACGCTCGCGACCTTCGCCCGCTCGCTGCCGGTTCCGCTCGACCCAATTCACCGGGGACATTCCAAGGGGGGACATTCCTATATCGAGTACTGAGTTGAGGATTGTCCCCCCCCCAGCGCTCAGGAGTGTCCCCGCCCATTAACTCTCCTCCTCGTCGCCGAACCGGAACGAGAGGTCCTCCGTCCCCTCGACGGCGGGAGCCTGCCGCCCGTCCGGGGCCGCGGCGCATGTCCCGCACGCCTTGTTCCGGGCGTATGATTCGTGCTCGTAAATGAGGCAGCACATCAGCCTGCCGCACACTCCGGAGAGTTTCGCCGGGTTGAGCGCGAGCCCCTGGTCCTTGGCCATCCTCACGGTGATCGGCTCGAAATCGGAAAGATGGGAAGAGCAGCAGAGCTCCTTGCCGCAAGGTCCGACTCCCCCCACCATCCTCGCCTCGTCGCGTACGCCGACCTGGCGCATCTCGATGCGGGTTCGCAGTTCGTGGGCCAGGTCCTTGACCAGTTCCCGGAAGTCGATCCGGCCGTCCGCCGTGAAGTAGAAGATCGACTTGCTCCGGTCCAGGAGAACCTCGGTCCGCACGAGCTTCATCGGGAGTTTTCTCGTCCCGATCCGGGAAAGGCAAAAGGCGTGGGCATCCGCCTCGCGCTTCCCGTTTTCCCGGTGGGCGTGCAGGTCGTCGGCGGAGGCCGCCCGGACCACCTTCGGGAACGAGGTTTTTTGCGAGGCGAGGGAGACGTTGTCGATCCGCTGGACGACTTCGCCCAGGATCGGCCCGCGCTCCGTCATCACGACCACGTAGTCCCCCTTCCCGAGGGGAATCCCGGTGCAGTCGTAGTGGTTCATCTTGCAGACCCCCCGGAGCCTGATTCCCGCCAGATCCATTTCGGAACCTATCCCTTCCCGTGAAATTCGAACAAAAATGCCTCCACCATGAGCTGTTTTTGCGCCTGAGGAGGCATGCGAGACATGGAGAGAAGCGCCCGGAGCGCCCGGCTCCACCCTTCCGTAGTCTTCTGGCCGGCGACGGCCCGCAGCGCGTTCTTCAAATCCTCGTTTATTATACCCATTTCCGCGCCGGAAGATAGTAGGGCGAGGTCCCGCACGATGGAGAGGGGGGGTGCGACCTTCCGCGAGATGTCCCCCGTACCTCTCCACGACGCTGCGGCTGCGATGATGGCAGCCGGGTCGGGGGAGGACAGGAGGCTGACCCACTTTTCCCGCTCGCCTTCGGCCTCCTCCAGCACCTCGAGCGCCCTTCCGGGGCTTCCCCCCGAGCAGGCCGCCGCGCCGCGGAGGTCTTCGGGGGAATGGCGATCGCCGACCCCGGGGATGCCTGCAAGGATCTCCTCCACCTCCCTCGCCGAAAGGGGGGAGAAGGAGACCTTCTGGCAGCGGGAGACGATCGTGGGGGGGAGGCGGGAGATCTGGTGCGCCACGAGCAGAAGGTGCGTCCCCGGCGGAGGCTCCTCGAGCGTCTTGAGGAGCGCGTTTGCGGCCTGGACGGTCATCCGGTCGGCCGGAGCGATGACGACGGCGCGCGGGCGATCCGAGAACGCCTTCAGCGACAACTCCGCCTGGAGGCGCCGGATCCCGTCGATCAGGATGTGCTGGTTCTCCGGCGAGACGGGCAGGAAGTTCGGGTGGGATCCCGAGGAGAGAAGCCGGCAGTCGTGGCACATCCCGCACCCGCCCGCCGGCCCCCGGTGGCGGCAGAAGAGGGCCGAAACGAAGGCAAGGGCCGCCTTCTCCTTCCCGATCCCCTCTTCCCCGAAGAACAGCAGGCCCGGGGGGACGTTCCCGGACTCGAGGTAGCGCACCAGGAGGGCCACCGCCCGGTCCTGCCCCCGTATGCCCCCGAAGATCCTCACCATCCGAGTCGAGCCGCCACCCATCCCCGCACATGGCGGAATACCTCGTCGGCCGGGGGCGCTCCGTCGATCCGGACGATCCGGTCCGGATGCCCTGCCTGCAGGCGGAGGTACCCCTCCCGGACCTTCCGGTGGAACTCGATCGTCTCGGACTCGATGCGGTCCGGCCGCGTCCCCCGGCCGGGGAGGCGCAGAAATCCGGCTTCGGGGTCGATGTCGAAGAGGAAGGTGAGGTCCGGGACGAGCCCCCCGGAGGCGAAGGCGTTCATCTCCTCGATCCGCGCGTCGTCGATCCCGCGGGAAAACCCCTGGTAGGCGGAGGTGGCGTCGAAGAAGCGGTCGCACAGGACGGCTTTCCCGGAGGTGAGGGCGGGGAGGATGAACGCGCGGACATGCTGGGCGCGCGCCGCCTCGTAGAGGAGCAGCTCGGTCTCGGGGAAGACGCGCTCTTCGCGCGGAGAGAGCAGGAGCCGACGGATCTCGTCGGCCACGGGAGTTCCTCCCGGCTCGCGGGTCACGACGTGGGGGATCCCTTGCCCTGCGAGATATTCCGACAGAAGACCCAGTTGCGTGGTCTTGCCGGATCCCTCGATTCCCTCGAACGTGACGAACGGAGCCCGAGCCAACCCCAATGATCCCCCTCGAGGATGCGTCAAAGGAGAAATCCTACCGCGTCGGGGACCCCGGAGGAAGACCTACTGCAGCGTCTCGCAAATCCATGGACCATCGAGTCCGTCTCCGCGCACAGGGCGCTGCGGGGGGTTCCTCGCAGCGGCCTGTGGAGCGAGGGAGAAATTGCGTCGAGCGGAACCGGCAGCGAGCGGGCGCAAGGTCGCGAGCGTAGCGAGAGGAAGCCCCCCGCGAGCCCGTGCGCGGAATTGCCGCCTGTCCGGGGCTATCCCGGCGGCGGATCGGTGCGTCAATCCATTTACGAGACGCTGCATTAGCACTCCGAGAAACCGCACGAACGGCATTTGAGGCACCCCTCCTGCATCTCGACCTGGCTGCCGCAGTCGGGGCAGGCGCCCCGCGCGATCCCGAAGTCCCCGCTGCCGAGAGCGCTCACCTGCCGGGAAGTGTTCTTCGGGTTGGCCGGGAGCGGGGATCCCTCCGGCGGCGCATTGGCGATGAATATCCTGTCGATGTTGTCGATGTACCACTCGACGGCCTTGGCCACCGCGTCCGCGCACGACATGATCTTCGCACCGTTTCCGGCCCACGCCGGGAGGTGGCACGATATCCCCTTCAGCTGCTTGACGATCATGTCGGGCTTGACCCCCGATCGGAGGGCCAGGGAGGCGAGCCTCCCGATCGCCTCGGACTGCGAGGCCGCGCATCCGCCCGCCTTCCCCATCTGGTTGAACACCTCGAAGATCCCCTTCTCGTCGCGGTTCATGGTCACGTAGATCTTTCCGCAGCTGGTCTTCATCTCCCTGGTGACCCCGAGAAGAGTGTCGGGCCGCGGGCGGGTGGAGACGTAGCCTAAGCCTCTCTCCGGGGCAGCGGGCTCCCGGGCGGAGTCCGCCCGCTTCACCTCGCCGATGTTCAGCACCTGCTCATCCCGGCTCTTGTCCCGGTAGACGGTGACTCCCTTGCACCCCAGCCGGTACGCGAGCAGATAGACCTTGCGGATGTCCTCCCGGGCCGCGTCCGAGGGAAAGTTGACCGTCTTGGACACCGCGTTGTCGACGTGCTTCTGGAAGGCGGCCTGCATCCTCAGGTGCGCCTCGGGCGAGATGTCGTGAGCCGTCACGAAGATCCTGCGCACCTCCTCCGGGATCCCCTCCACATGGCGCAGGGTCCCATTCCGGGAGATCTCCTTCATCCGCTCCTGCGAGTAGATGCCGTGCTGCTTTATCTGCGCCTCGAAAAGGGGGTGCACCTCGACGAGATGATCGTTGTCCATCACGTTGCGGATGAACGACAGGGCGAAGATGGGCTCGATGCCGCTGCTGCACCCGGTGATGATGCTGATGGTCCCTGTCGGGGCGATCGTCGTCGTGGTGGCGTTGCGCCGGGGGATCTTCCCGCTGTCCGCGAACACGCTCACGTCGTAGTTCGGGAACGGGCCCCGTTCGCGCGCCAGGTGCGACGAGGCGGCGGCCGACTCCTCCTGGACGAAGCTCATCACCTCCTGGGCAACGGCCAGGGCCTCGTCCGAGTCGTAGGGAATGCCGAGCTTGATGAGCATATCGGCGAATCCCATCACCCCCAGCCCGACCTTCCGGTTCCCCATCGTCATCTGGCGGATCTCGGGGAGGGGGTAATGGTTCATGTCGATCACGTCGTCGAGGAACCGCATCGCGTCGTGGATCGTCTCGCGCATCTTCTCGTAATCGATCCGGATGCTCCCGTTCTCGCCCGTCACCATCCCGGAGAGGTTGATGGAGCCCAGGTTGCAGCTCTCGTAGGGTAAAAGAGGCTGCTCTCCGCACGGGTTGGTGCTCTCGATGGGGCCGAGCCCCGGGGTGGGGTTGTCCCGATTGATCCGGTCCAGGAAGATGATCCCCGGTTCCCCGTTCCGCCACGCGGCGTCCACGATCTTCTCGAACACCTCGCGGGCGGGGAGACGCGCGGCGACCGTCCGGGAGTGGGGGTTGACGAGCTCGTATTCCGCGTCCGCCTCCACCGCCTTCATGAAGTCCTCCGTGAGCGCGACGGAGATGTTGAAGTTGTTCAGGCGGTCGTTCTTCGTCTTGCAGTTGATGAACTCGAGGATGTCGGGGTGGTCGACCCGCAGGATCCCCATGTTCGCCCCCCGCCGGGTTCCCCCCTGCTTGATCGTCTCGGTCGCCGCGTCGAACACGGTCATGAAGGAAATGGGCCCCGACGAGATGCCCTTGGTGGACTTGACGACGTCGTGCTTGGGGCGCAGCCGCGAGAAGGAGAAGCCGGTACCGCCTCCGCTCTTGTGGATGAGCGCGGTGTTCTTGACCGCTTCGAAGATCGACTCCATCGAGTCGTCGACGGGCAGCACGAAGCACGCCGACAACTGCTGCAGCTCTCTCCCCGCGTTCATCAGGGTGGGGGAGTTGGGCAGGAAGTCGAGTCGGCACATCATCGCGTAGAACCTCTCCGCCCACCGGAGGACGACCTCGGGCACGGTGCCTGGGTAGCGCCCTTCCGCCGTCGCGATGTTGTAGGCCACGCGCGCGAGCATCTCCTCGGGAGTCTCCATCCTCTCCCCGGAGGGGTCCAATTTGAGGTATCGGCGCTCGAGCACCTTCCGGGCGTTCTCCGAGAGCGGCATCGGGCCGTACTTCGCCCGCATCCTTTCGGCCCACTCCTTCGGAGGGTGATCCGGAAGTTCCCTGGTTCCGGAGACCAAGGAAGTCTCCTGCTTGTCGGCCTCCGGGATGGAGGGCACGGAAACCGAGAGGTCCAGTTTCATGGTAGCTGCTCCCTTGTAAATATTATCCCACTTTAATGATAGCGTATCTTGTGGTGGATGTTTATCACGCATACAAGATATGGTGTCCCTGTGGGGCTGTCAAGGAAAAGGCGGGGGAAAAAGGAAAATCTTCTAACTCATCTTGGATCAGCGGCTTCCCCGAGAATAAAACAGCCATCTTTTCCGCGGACGACTCGCGGCCCTTTTCGTCTTTCCCAAAGGAGCCTCACCCGCCGGGCATATCCCGTACCGCCTCCTGACCCGACAAGGGGAGGGGGAAGAGGAGCGGGCGGAGGAAACTCTCCGCCCGACTGTCGGGGCGCACCTCTTGTCCCGGACGCACCGTGGAATTTTTCTACAGAATTTTTCAACAGAAGGCTCGGATTTCCCCCCGGGGAAGGAAATTTCGTCTTGATTCTTGGCCTTTGTTGCGTTATGTATACAGTCGACAAAACTGGTCATGGGTTGCATAAAGGGAACCGGCATTGAACCCTCCTCCAACCAATCATAGCGAAAGGAAGGGAGCGACCATGTTCCCCTTGCGCCCGGGAAGAACCCGCATCGCAGGCCTCTTCGCGGCAGTGGCGGTATTTCTGGCATTTACGCCCTCTTCGCCCTGGGCCCAGGGCAATTCCGATTGCCTCGACTGCCACGGGAGTTCGGACATCCTCTCATGGTCGGCCGGGGAGAAGGCGTCGAACGTCAAGCCCGGCGGTCCGGAAAAACTCCGCCGGGGCGCCGCCCCATTCCCCGGAACCAGCCTTTTCGTCGATCCCGCTGCGTACCAGGCGTCGGTCCACGCCGACCTTTCCTGCACCGACTGCCACAAGGACGAAAAGGGGCTGCCGCACACCGCGAGCCTCCGGGTGGTGGACTGTTCGGCCTGCCATTCCGAGGCGGCCGCCGTGTATGCCAAAAGCCGGCACGTGATCGCACAAAAGAGAATGGTGGGGATCGAGGCCCCCCGCTGCCAGGATTGCCACGGGGCGCACGCGATTCCCAAATCGACTCTTTCCACCTCCCCGGTCTATTTCCGGAACGTCGCCGCAACCTGCACAAGGTGCCACGGGAGCAAGGAGGTGATCGAGCGGGGGGGGATCGCCATCCCCGGCGCGGCGAGTATGTACGCAAAGAGCATCCACAATATCGCGATCGTGGAGAAGGGGCTGAACAAATCCGCCACGTGCGTAGACTGCCACGGGGCCCACGCACTCAAGGACCGGTTCGACCCGTCCTCCCCCATCTACCGGACGAACGTCCCGGAGACGTGCGGGAAGTGCCACTACGGCGTGTTCACCATTTTCCGCGAGAGCGCGCACGGAGTCGCTTTTTCCCGGGGCGTCCCCGATGCCCCCGGCTGCACCGACTGCCACGGGGAGCACGAAATCCGCCAGGCGGCGGACCCCCGGTCCCCCGTTTCCTTCATGGCCGTCTCCGAGAAGACGTGCCCCTCGTGCCACGCCGCCGAGAGGCTGTCCGACCGGTACGGTGTCGAGACGGGAAAGGTGAAGGGATACCGCGAGAGCTTCCACGGCCTTTCGCAGCGGCTGGGGGACAGGACGGTGGCCAACTGCGCCTCCTGCCACGGGGTGCACGAGATCTTCCCCTCCTCCGACCCGCGGTCCACGATCCACCCGAAGAACCTCCCGGTGACCTGCGGCCAGTGCCACCCCGGCGCCACGGAGAACTTCGCCAAGGGGAACATCCATGTCGGCGCAGGCGGGATCGGGGGCGTCGTCAAGTCCTGGGTGGAGAGAATCTACATCTGGCTGATCGTCCTGGTCATCGGGGGGATGGTCCTTCACAACGGCGCCGATTATATCCGGAAGATGCAGGCCCTCTACCGGGAGAGGGCGGAAATGTGGTCGCACCCCGGATACGAGCGGCTGAACCGTTCCGAGCGGCTCCAGCACTTCCTGACGCTTTCGAGCTTCTCCGTGCTCGTGATCACCGGGTTCGCCCTCAAGTTCAAGTGGTCGATCCCGTTCCTCTCGGCCGGGGCGAATGTCTCGCTCCGGAGCAACGGGCACCGGGCGGCAGCGCTCGTGATGGTGGGGACATCCCTCTATCATGTCTACTACGCCGTCTTCACGGCCCGCGGGCGGGACCAGTTGGGCCGGATGATGCCCCGGTGGCAGGATGCCCTGGATGTCGTGGCGATGCTTACATTCTACGCGGGGATCTCCGGTCACAGGCCGAAGTTCGGCCGGTACAGCTACATGGAGAAGGCCGAGTACCTGGCCCTCGTGTGGGGGACGATCGTGATGATCGTCACGGGGTTCATGCTCTGGTTCGAGAACGAGACGCTCAAGCGGATCCCGATGTGGGGGCTGGACGTCGCCACCCTGATTCACTACTACGAGGCGATCCTGGCCACCCTGGCCATCTTCGTCTGGCACCTCTACTACGTGATCATCAACCCGGACTTCGCCCCCATGTCGCTCACCTGGATCGACGGGAAGATCTCCCGCCACCACATGGAGCACGAGCATCCCCTCGAACTCGAGGAGATCGAGGAGAGGGAGGCGCGCGGGGAGGGAGCCGTGCCGGGATCGACCATCCTGCTGACGGAGGAGAAATGAACCCGTTGCGATCGTTCCTTTTTACGGTTCTCCTGGCGGCCGCGGGAGCCGGCCTGGCCGCGACGGCGGATGCCGGTCCCACGGTTACGGATTGCCTGGACTGCCACGGTGACGCGACGATCGAGAAATCTTTTCCCGACGGGAAGACCCTGTCGCTGTTCGTCGACGAGAAGGAGTTCAGGCAGTCGGTCCACGGAAAGGGGACGTGCATGTCGTGCCACCCCGACGCGAAGGCCCCTCACGGGAAGCTGGGGGCGGTCACGTGCGGAAAGTGCCACCCCGACGCGGAGAAGTCGTACTCCCAGAGCACCCACGGGTTGGTGCACGCGAAGGGAGTCCAGGACGTCCCGGGGTGCGACGACTGCCACGGCAGGCACGATATCCGCAAAGCGCAGGACCCGAAGGGGCGCACCTTCCGGCTCAACGTCGTCGAGGCCTGCCTTACGTGCCACGAGGACAAGGTGATCGAGGAGAGGTACGGGCTTCCCGACCAGAAGGTGATGGCGGCCTACCGGGAGAGCGTCCACGGGAGGGCCCAGAAAAAATCCGGCCTCTTGGGCGCCGCGGTCTGCCCGGACTGCCACGGGAACCACATGATCCTCCCCGGGGACCAGCCGCGTTCCGCCACCCACCGGCAGAACATCCCGACGCTGTGCGGGAAGTGCCACTCCGGCATCCTGGAGGAGTACGAGCGCTCCGTGCACGGGAAAGGGATGCGCGCGGGGATCGCGGAATCCCCGGTGTGCACCGACTGCCACGGCGAACACTCGATCACGAAGATCACCGACCCCGAGTCGAAGGTGTACGTGAAGAACATCCCGAGGACCTGCACGGCGTGCCACGGGAACGAGGCGATCGCCACGCGGTACGCCTTGCCGAAGAAGCGGTTCTCCACCTACATGGACTCGTTCCACGGGGTCGCCCTCGAGTACGGCATGACCACGGTGGCGAACTGCGCCTCGTGCCACGGGTTCCACGGGATCCTTCCGTCGTCGGACCCCGCCTCGTCCGTCAGCAAGGCGAACCTTCCGAAGACGTGCGGGAAGTGCCACCCCAACGCGGGGGCGAACTTCGCCAAGGGGTATGTCCACGTGGAGGTGACCCCCCAGAAGGCGATGGGCGTGTTCGTCGTCCGTGTCTTCTACACGATCTTCATCGGCACGCTCGTCATCCTGTTCGTCCTCCATATCGGTATGGACCTCCTGGGAAGGCGCCGGCGCGGCGAACCGAAAACGGGAGGGACGAAGGAGTAACCCCGATGAGCGAAGAATCCCGCAACCCGGTGTACGTGGAGCGCATGTCGGTGCTGTTTCGCATGCAGCACATGCTGTTGATCATCTCCCTCCTGGTCCTTGCCGTGACCGGTTTCGCGCTGATGTACCACGAGAACCGGCTGGCGCAGGCCCTGATCAGCCTGGAAGGCGGGGTGCTGTACCGTGGGATCATCCACCGCGTCGCCGCCGTGTTCCTGATGGCCCAGCTGGTCTACCACGCCTTCTACATGCTTTTTTCCCGCGAGGGGAAACGGGAGCTCAACGAGGTCTGGCTCTCGCGGCGGGATTTCGACGACTTTCTCCAGGCGATGCGGTACAACCTGCGGATGGGCAACGAATACCCGCGGTTCGGGAAATACGGGTACAAGGAGAAGTTCCAGTACTGGGGGGCCACGACCGGCGTCTTCCTCATCTCCGTGACCGGGGTCATCCTCTGGGCGGAGACCTTCTCGATGAGGTTCCTCCCCAAGTTCGTCCTGGACCTGACCCTGATCATCCACGGGTACCAGGGGCTGCTCATTTTCGTCGTCCTTCTGTTCTGGCACCTCTACATCGTCCACCTGCACCCGTCCGTATTCCCGATGAACATGGCGTGGCTTACGGGCAAGGTGGACGCCGAGTGGCTCCGGGAGGAGCACCCGCTCGAATATGAAAAACTCAAAGGAGAAGGGATCCTATGAGGGGGAAGTTCCTCGCAGCGATGATCGTCATCGCCCTGGGGGTCGGAGCCCGGGGATTTTTCTCCCCCGCGGACGCCAGGGTTTCGCTCGAAAAGTGCACCCTCTGCCACGGAAAGCCCGAGTTCCGGAAGATCCTCGTCGACGGGAAGATCCGGGACCTGTTGGCGACGGGGGAGACCCTGAAGGGATCCGTTCACGAGAAGAAGACGTGCGTGGACTGCCATTTCGACGTGAGCGAGATTCCCCACCGCCAGCGCCCCAAGCGCGTGGTCTGCACCCACTGCCACTACAAGGGAAACGCCGAAGGGGCCCCGCAGTCGGACGCCTACCTGGAGTATTTCGGGTCGGTCCACGGCACGGCGATCGCCCGGGGGAACACGAAGGCCCCCTTATGCCAGGATTGCCACGGAAGCCACGCCATCCGCAAGGCGAAGGACCCGGCGTCGGCGGTGGCCCGCCGGGGCGTCGCAGAGACCTGCGGACGCTGCCACATCGAGATCTACGCCCAGTACAAGACCTCGATCCACGGCGTGGCGCTGTCCAAGCAGATCACGGAGGCCCCGTCATGCACCGGGTGCCACGGGGAGCACAAGATCTACGGGCACAAGGATCCGAAGTCCACCGTATTCGCGACCCACGTCGCGGAGCAGTGCTCGACGTGCCACGCCTCGGTCGCGATCATGAGCAAGTTCGGCATCGACTCCGAGCAGGTGACGACGTACCAGAACTCGTTCCACGGCGTGGCGAGCAAATTCGGCTCCCGGACCGTGGCCAACTGCGCCTCCTGCCACGGGATCCACGACATCCGCCCGCCGGAGGACCCGCTCTCGATGGTCAACCCGAAGAACGTTCCCGCCACCTGCGGGAAATGCCACCCGGGAGCGAACCCCAACTTCGCCGTGGGGAAGATGCACGTCGACTCCCACAAGAAGGAGTCCGGGGTCATCTATTACACCGCTCTGTTCTTCAAATACCTCACGATCGGCACCATGCTCGCCCTCATCGCGCACATCTTCCTCGACATGTACGGGCGGTCAAAACGATTGCGCGGGGAGCGATAGAAGAGTCGCCGCCGATGCCTCTTGGACGAAAACCGGTAGCGGGGGAGTGAACGAATGTCCGTGGACGAGAAGAAGAATTCGAAGAGGGAAACCCTGGAACAGGAGATCGAGGCCGCCGTAGCCGAGGGGACCGCCGACCTCGAGCCCTCCGAGGCGGAGAAGATCCGGGAGAAGGTCCGCGCCCGCGTCCTCGAGGAAGTGGAACGGGAGAGACGCATCCGCACGGCTGCGGAACGCAGGGCGGAGGAGCGCAGACGCCGCGAGGAGAAGCGGCGGGAGAAGCACCCCGAGGAAGGGGAGATGTTCCAGCGGTTCAACCGGAACTTCCGTTTTCAGCACATCGTGATGTTCACCTCGGTCATCCTCCTGATCATCACCGGGATGCCGATCAAGTTCCCCGACTTCGTCCTGTCCCGGTTCCTGGTGAACCTGTGGGGCGGGTTCCACAACTCCACGATCGTGCACCGGATCGGCGCGGGCATGCTCATCTACTTCATGGTGCACCACCTCTTCTACACGGTGCTCTCCCGGCAGGGGCGGCGCGATTTCGTGCTCCTGATCCCCACCCCCAAGGACGCGAGGGACCTGGTGCAGAACATCCGGCATTTCCTGGGGAAGGTCCCGGAGAAACCGAGGTTCGGCCGGTTCAGCTACATCGAGAAATTCGACTACTGGGCCGTCTACTGGGGATGCGTCATCATGATCGGCTCGGGGCTCTTCCTCTGGGGGGAATCGATCGCCCTCAAGTATTTCCCCAAGTACATCCTGGACGTCGCCCACGAGATGCACAGCGACGAGGCGATGCTGGCCACGCTGGCCATCGTCATCTGGCACTTCTACAACGTCCACTTCAACCCGGACCGGTTCCCCGGGACGCTGATGTGGTGGCACGGGGAGATCTCGGAGCATGAGATGAAGGAGGAGCACCCGCTCGAATACGAGGAGATGATGGCGAAGCGTTCCAAGCAGGAGGCGGCGGAGGTGACCAACCGATGAAAGAGATGTTCCTCTCCTGGTGGGACCTGGTCGTCAAGCATCGGAAGCCGCTCCTGACGGTCGGGGCGGTGGTGCTGGGGATCCTGATCGTCATCAACGGGGCCTTCTTCGTTTCCGCCTACTTCCCCAAGTCGTGCGTCGTTTGCCATTACATGGACCCGTACTACGACCAGTGGAAGACGTCCAAGCACGCAAACGTCTCCTGCATCAAGTGCCATTCCTTCTCCCCGGTGTTCATCACGGTGACGACGCTGAAATACTGGACCGGGCTGTATCACCCGAGGCCGCACGCCAATGTTCCCGACCGGCTGTGCCTGTCCTCCGGCTGCCACGAGGGGCGCATCGAGAAGGGGAAGGCCAAGCTGGGCAGCATCACCTTCGACCACCAGGAACACATGACGAAGCTCAAGCGCGGGGAGAAGCTGCGCTGCACGTCGTGCCACTATTCGATCGTCCAGGGAGAGCACGTCGCGGTCGACACGAACATCTGCTTCCTGTGCCACTTCAAGGGGATCAGCCAGGGGCAGGCCCTCGGCGGATGCCCGGGGTGCCACGGCACGCCCACCCGGACCGTGGACCACTCCGGCTTCCGGTTCTCCCACGAGTCCTACCTGAAGATCGGGGTGCAGTGCAAGCAGTGCCACATCCGCGTGGCGGAGGGGGACGGCCGGGTCGACGACTCCCGGTGCTACGACTGCCACGTGGGCAGGCTGGACAGGAAGACCGACCCGCTCGCCCTCCACAGGATCCACGTCACCATCAACGCGATCAAGTGCCTGAAATGCCACGAGAAGATCCGGCACGGCGAGGTCGAGATGGTCAAGACCTTCGAGGTCCAGTGCGACGCCTGCCACAAGCGGCTCCACAACTACCAGAAGGAGATGTACATGGGGGCCGGCGCGAGCGGCGTCCCGGACACCCCGTCGAGGATGTTCTCGGCCCAGGTGTCCTGCGACGGGTGCCACACGAAGTCCGTGGAGGTGCGCGAGTCCGGCGTCTCCTTCCCCGGCGAGAAGAAGCTCACGGCCGAGCGGAACAGCTGCGTCGCCTGCCACGGGAAGAACTACGACCGGATGCTCGACGACTGGATCCACGCGTCCCGCATCCTCGCCGCCGACATGGGGGCGATCGTCGCCTCCGGGGAGGCGGCCGTCGGGACCGGCCCCGCGAAATCGAAGAAAGTCGGGGAGGCCCGCGCGCTGGTGGCGGATGCCCGCTCCAATCTCAACCTCCTGAAAGCCGGGCGCGGAGCCCACAACATCGAGTACGCCTACAAGATCGTGAAGGCGGGCTACGAACAGGTCTCCGCGGCGTACAAGGCCGCTGGCGTCCCCGGCGGGCCTCCCCGGCCGCCCATCCTCGCGAGCCCGTCCGCCTATTGCATGACCCTGTGCCACCAGCGGGTCAGGCCTCCGGAGAAGCTCTTCTTCCGGGAGATGGAGGTGAGCTTCCCGCACACGCTCCACGTCAAGGACGTGGGGATCCAGTGCGCCAAGTGCCACTCCCCGGACAAGCACAAGATGCGGATCGTCACCAAGTCCGAGTGCATGGCGTGCCATCACGAGTCCCGGGACATCGACTGCGGGCAGTGCCACAAGCCCCACAAGGCGCTCTACGAGGGGAAGGTGAAACCCGCCGGCGTTTCCCCGGTCCCCGACGTGATGGCCGAGGCGGGCCTGAAATGCGTCGACTGCCACGAGCTGAAAAAGGGGGCGCAGACGGTCCTCACCGTGAAGTCCAAGTGCGAGGAGTGCCACAGCGCCAAGTACGGGAAGATGCTCCTCTCCTGGAAGGAGGAGATCACCGCGAAGGAGAATGCCATCTCGGTGTCGCTCGAGGAGGCGAGGGAATACCTGGAGCGCAGCAGAAAGATCGGGAAGAACGTCGATGAGGACATGAAGCTTTTCCAGGGGGCCGAGACGAACTATCAGATCGTCAGCAACGGGCGGGGGACCCACAATTACGCCTTGAGCCGGGATCTCCTGAAATCGGCGCAGAGTTCCCTGGACAGGATCCTGAAGAAGAAGTGACCGGGAAACCATAACCCCCGGGGGTTGCCGTTCGTCCCGTACGGGGGGCTACCGCTTCCCGCCTTGCCCCGCCTCTCCGTCTTCCGCTTTCCTGCCTCCTTTCCCGGCCCCACTGCCGGAGAACGCCGAAAGAGCCGTTTCGGCGTCCACCCGCGCCTTTCCGAGCACCTCGGTGGCGTACTCCACGTTGTGAATCCCCTTCCCGTAGAGGATGAAGAGGTAGTTGTACTCGGCGTCCCGTGCCTGCGCAACGGCCTTCCGGTTCTCCATGCGGGAGGCGTCGGCGGATCGAAGCAGGTCACGGGCCTTCTCCACGACGGGCTTCGTCTTGGCGAGAGCGCTTTTTACCTCCTCCCGCCAGCTCCCCATCACCCCCTTGTAGTCCTGGCCGTGGCACCCGAGGCAGGCGGCCTCGGAGGCCTGGAACGTCTGGCCGAGGAACGCCACCGTGGATTCCGCCGTTTTCGGCACGAGGTGACACCCGACGCAGTCCACGTTGGCCACGAACATCGGGCTTGGCCTGTTGGGGACTCCCCGGGCGCCGATCCCCATGTAGATCTGCTTCTGGATGTTGTGCTTCTTCTCGTGGCAGACCGTGCAGTCGTATTGCAGGGGCTCGACCGTCGTCTTGACCGCGTGCCGGATCTCCTCGTGGCAGTGCGTGCACTCGATCTTGTGGTCGGTCACGTGGTTCCTGTGCATGAAGTCGGTGTCGGCGTAGCGAGCGAGCCGGGACGGCTCGTTGTGGCACTGGAGGCAACGGTCCTTCTTCGCCTCCCCTTCCCCCTGGATCGCCTCGAGATGGCAGTTCTGGCACGCCACGTGGCGCGTTCCCACGAACTCCTTGTGGTTGAAGCTCGCGTTCCCTACCTTGATGTCCCCTTCCGGGGCGGCGTGGCAGTTTCCGCATCCCCCGATCGGGTTCTCGACGCGCCCGATCTTGGTTCCCTTGAAGTGACACAGGAAGCAGGTGCTCTCGGTGACTTCCATGTGGTTCCCCACGACGATCTGGCTGTGACAACTCGTGCACCGGAGCTTCTTCCCTCGCTTGAGGTCCACCAGGTGCGGCCGGTGGTCGAACTTGATCCCGCGCTTGAACGTGACCTGTCCCTGGAGGAGCCGGGTTTCGTGGCATCCCATCCGCAGGCAGGAGGCGTCGTCGATCTCGGCGTACGGCTTGGAGCTGTAGGTGCGGGTAACGTACTTGGCGACCTGCGAGAGCGCCTGGAATTTCAGAATCAGTTTCTCCCGCACCTCCGGCGGGTAATGACAGTCCACGCACGGCACGTGGTTGTGGCTGGAGGTCTTCCACGCCTGGTAATACGGCTTCATGATGTGGCAGCTGGCGCAAAAGTACGGGCTGGTCGAGAACTCGAACATCCCCGCGGAGAAGATGAGGAAAAGAACGCCGAGGAATCCGAGGAACTTGAAGAACCGGGGCTTAAGGTGGAGCCTGTCCTCCTTACCCTCGGGGATGTGCATCCCGAACTTTTCCATGACCCGCTTCTTGCGGGTTTTCTCATGGCTGGCGGGAGCCCCGGACCCTTTCTGCGGTTCGTCCATGGCCTGTCCCTTCCTTGCCGGGAATCGTTCCTGCAACCAGCATGCAAAGTCGGTATTGTATCCGCGGCACCCCGCGGAGTTCAACCTGTATTCACGTCTCCCGCGCGGGGGTGTTTCGGGAGGAGGGCGAGCTTGACTCCCAGCAGGGCGGCGATCAGGAGGAGCATCGTCACGGAATACACGGCCACCGATCTGCGCTGGCGCTGTTCGTCCCGGAAGTTCCCGATCTCCTGCCGGGCCTCCCGGAGGAAGGAGTCGGACTCGTGGATCAGGGGGAGAACGCGGTCGAGGGAGAAGGTGTGGAACACCGGCTCGACCTCGGTCAGCCTGTTGCGGGCGTTTTCATGGGCCTCCTTCAGCTTGTCCACGTTCCGGCCGGCCGCCGTCGCCGCGTCGAGTTCCTTCTGGTATTCCGCGACTCCTTCCTCCAGCGCCCCCAGCAGATCACGGACGTTTTCGGCGAACTGGAGCGGCTTGCTCCCCTTTTCGTGGCAGAATCCGCATTCCCCCGGCCCCGACCCCGAAAAGACCCTGATGGTCGGTCTGCGGTTGGAGTGGTTCCCGTGGCAGGTGATGCACTTCGGCTCCCCGATTTCCCGGGCCGCGGCGAAGTGGGCGCTTTCCCGGAAGTATCCGGCCACGACGGCGTGGCAGCCTCCGCATACGTTGGCGACCTCCCCGACCCCCGGGGGCGCGGCGCCGTGCACCCCGTGGCAGGTGGCGCAGTTGGGGGCGAGAGTCGGGTTCTCCCGCCGGATTTTCCCGGCCAGGATCCGGCCGTGGATCCCGTTCTCGAAGTTCTCCCGCTGGTCCGTGGGGATGCCGTACGGCTTCATGTAGGCCGGGTCCGCGTGGCATGCTCCGCACATCCGGGGGACGTTCGTGCGGTAGACGGTCGACTCCGGGTCCGACTTCCGGCGGATCTCGTGCCGGCCGTGACAGGAGGTGCATACGGCGACCCGGGTGTCGTCCCTCTCGTACAGGAGCCTGCCGTGCCGGCTCGTCCGGTACTCGGCGAGCTGGTCGGTCCGCAGGTTGTACTGCCGCATCATGGCGACGTCCGAATGGCAGCGGGCGCAAAACCGGGGGATGTCCCGGGTCGCCGGTTTCCCGCGGAATCCGTACCGGCGGTCCATCCCCTCCTCGGTGGGCAAGGACGGATTGCCGCCGTGGCACGTCACGCAGGCAACCCCCGCCTCGCGGTGCACGCTCCCGATGTGCTCCTTGGCCGGCGCGCCGAGCTTCCCCCCGAGCCGGTTGTGGCAGGCGAAGCACTGGTCGACCTTTTCCTGGACGGCGGCGGCGGGGGAGGCGAACAGGGTTGCGAAAAGGGCGAGCGCGGCCGCACCGGCCATCCTCGCGGCGGATCCCGCGGGGCTCCCCGCCCGGGTCAAGAGAAGTACCCCCAGATCGTCATGATCAGGAAGAAGAAGACAAAGGCGATCCCGGCCCGGATGGCGGTCGGCCGCCGGTACGGGTGACGCTCGGGGTTCCGGTCCCAGAACGGCAGGAACCAGATCACCATCGCCCCGAGTCCCTGCGCGAGGATTCCGATGACCTTCGGCGCCCACGGTCCCAGAAACCCCAGTTTCTCGGACACCTTCAGGAACTGGTACGCGCCGAGGAAGTACCACGCGGGCTTCACGTATTCCGGGGTGTCGAACGGGTCCGCCTTGGGCAGCATCGGCGCCGGCACCAGGGAGGAGAGGAGGATGAGGAGGGCGAAGAGCAGCACGAACTGGATCGACTGGCGGATGACGTGATTCGGGAAAAACGGCTCGCTTCCGTACCTGTCGTATCGTTCGCGCGGTTCCGGCTGCGCCATTTCTTCCTCCTACAGCGGGTCGGCGATTCCCTGCCGCCGGATCATGAGGAAGTGGAGGACCATGAACAGAAGCATCAGTGCCGGGAGGATCACCACGTGGAAGGCGAAGGTCCGGGTCAGGGCGAGCTGGCCGACCACGTCCCCTCCGCGCACGAGGTATTTCAGCGTGTCGCCCACGACCGGGATCGCCGACATGCTGTCCGTTCCGACCGTCGTGGCCCAGTAGGAGATCTGGTTCCACGGCAGCAGGTAGCCGCTGAACCCGAAGGCGAACGTGAACAGGAGCAGCATCATCCCGTTGACCCAGGTGACGTCCCGCGGAGGCCGATAGGCGGCCGTGAAGAAGACCCGCATCATGTGCAGGAGGACCGTCACGATCATCAGGTTGGCCGCCCAGAAGTGGATCCCGCGGATGAGCCACCCGTAGGGGACCCGGTTCGTGATCTCGACGACGCTGCTGTACGCCTCGGCCGTCGTGGGGCGGTAATACAATAGAAGGAGGATTCCCGTTCCCAGGAGAAAGAGATAGAGGAGGAACGCGATCCCCCCGAGGCAGGCCAGCAGGTTGCTCTCGAGCTTCGTCCGGTAGAAGCAGACCGGCTTCTCGAACTGCTTCCGTACCGCCTCGCGGAAAGGGAGCTCCTCGTCGAGCGCCCCGTAGAGGAATCCCACCAGGGAAAAGAGGTTGACGATCTCCGTGAAGACGGTGCGCTTCTCGAACTCCTGCCGGGCCCGGTGCCGGGCGTCCCTGTCTCTTTCTTCCGTCATCTCCTTCGCTCCGGTGCCCGCCCTAGTGCACCGTCTCGCAAATCCCTTGGCATTCGATCGCCGCTGCAGGGGGCCGGTCCCCGGAAGGGTTTCGTCGCGAGACAAGGGAGACCCGAGGCGAGGCGGGCAAGCGCAGGAGCGAGTGCGGAGGCGTACGGTCAGTACGCCGCACAAGCGAGCGACGAGCACGCCCGACGCAGCCCGGGGATCGCTTGTCGCAGCAGAAAAGGCAGCCCTGTTGGCGACCGGCGCCTGCGGCGAGGGAACGCACCGCCAGACCTTTGTCGGACTCCCTGCGCCCGGCTCGGCGTACCGCCAGTACGCCTGCGCCGTGCTCGGTCGTCCTTCGCGGTCTGACGGCGCATCCGCTTCGCCTCGGCTGCCGACCCTTCCGGGGACAGGCCCCTCGCTCCCGCTTCGTTGCGCTTCTTCACCATACTCAACGGTATGCCTCAGTCGCGCGCCTTGCTGGCGCGGCGCATCGACGCTCTCGGTGCGTCAAGCTATTTACGAGACGGTGCACCAGGGCGGCATTTCGACGGGCTTTCCCCTTCGGTGCCAGAAATGAAAAACTCGTGCACCGTGGGGGAACCGGTCACGTCCCATGTCCCCTTGACCCGGTTCGTCCCCTCCGAGAAGACCAGGTAACTGTATTTCCCGTAATGGGGGATCTTGCGGGCCGCCATCGCGGCGGCCTCCGGCGACAGGGGCAGGAAGAGGGCCGCGACCCGGTCCTTGTCCGACGGGTGGGGCAGGACGACGAAGAGGGAGTCTTCCCGCGAGCCGTATTCCGTCCCCCCGATCACGAACCCCTTCGGGGACACCGAGAGTTCCCGGGGCAGGGCGGGCAGATACTTCTTCCCTCCCGGCAGGCCCAGGTAGAGCACGTCGCGTCCGGCCAGCCGGGAAGGGGGCGTATCCTCTTCCCGGAGGATCCCGATCTTCTCCTTCCCCATGGCGGCGAGGAGGACGTTCGAGGCCTCCAATATGTCGGCGGGGAGACCGCGCGCGGCCACGACCAGGAGGTCCGCCGATCCCCGGATCCCATTGACGGAAGGGGGGATCTCGGTTGCGTCGAGTCGGCGGAACAGATCCACGTCGGGGTCGACGATCAAGCGAAGGGGGCGGGACGCAGACGCCATGGCGAAACGGGCCTCCTTCCCGGAAACTTTTATCATGGTATCTGTTTTTCCGTCTTCGGCGATGAGGCGAAGGGGAACGCTCAGGGTGTAGTACGGCTTTTCCTGCGTGACTTTTCCGGACACCCGCCACCCCTTCCCCGCCCGGTCCGCCCTGACCCCTTTGAGGGCGATGACAGGGGCGCCGGGGCGGTCGACCCACTGCCGGAAGAGGGGGGCGAAATCGGTGCCGGAGTTCTTTCCGAGCGCCCGGGCGAAGTCGTCCCATGACGCTTCCTGGAACATCTTCTCCCGGACCACGTCCTTCAGGCCCTTCCAGAACGCCTCGTCACCGGCCAGACGCCTGGCCATGTGAAAGACCATCGCCCCTTTTCCGTACCCGACGGCACTCGACGCGGGGTTGTCCCGTCCAGCGAACGAGGCCAGGGGAAAGTCGCTCCCCAACAGGACGAGGGCACTGTAGTCCCGCAGGATCTTGAGACGGTACTCCCGCCCTTCCTCGGATGAGGACCTTTCCTTGTACAGGTAGTCGGCGACGTAGGTGGTAAGCCCCTCGGACCAGTTCCCCCGACCATGGTCGACGTGGACCCCGTTTCCCCACCAGGAGTGCGCCACCTCATGACCCAGGCTGGTGTCGAGGATGAAGGGGAGTCGCACGACGGAGGATCCGAGCAGCGTGTAGGAGGGAAAGCCGTACCCCGTGGGGAAGAAATTCTCCACCACGGCGAACTTCTCGAACGGGTAGGGCCCGAACAGCTTCCGGTAAAGGTCGAGATACCTGGCGACCGCCTGGATATATTTTTCCGAAAGCGCGTCGGTCTCCGGATAAAAGTAGGTGAAGATCCTCGTCGCCCCGGAAGATCCCTCCCGGACCCGGTAGGGGCCCGCCGAGAGGGACAGGCCTTCCAAAGGATCCCGGGTCTCCCATTCCGACCTCGTTTCGCCTCCTGACGTCTCCCGCCGGACGGGCCTTCCCGCCGCCACCGCCTCGTACCCTGCCGGCCCTTCAACACGCAGTCGGAAGGTCGGTCGGCTCCCGGGGATCTCGGGGTACCAGCCGGCCCCGCTGCTCAGGAAAGTTCCCTTATTCCGGATGGTCCCCCGGACCCCGTAGCCCGGGTCTTCGCTGTTCACGGGGTCTTCGGGGACCGGATCGTGAAACGTTCCGAAGTACGAGATGGTCAGGGACCAATCGGCGCTGCCGGCCAGGTCCTGGGGGACGTCGACGCGGACAACTCCCCCGGCGCTTGAGAAAGGGATCTTCCACCCCCCCGCGGTGACGGAATCCACGGCCGCCCCGGCAGACAAGGAGAAAACAAGGAAGGAATCCCCGGCGGGTCGTATCGTGAGCGTGTCTTTTCCGGCGAGGGAGTGGTTTTGAGGGTCAAGCCTAACCGTCAGGTCGTGATGCACGACCGCCGGCTGTCCGAATGCCCGTGCCGCCGATAACAGCAGGAGGACCGCGAGGAGGGAGGCGACGCGACGGAAGGAGGCGGCGCAACCGTTGCCCGCCCGGCACCGGATCGATCTGGCCGGGCCGGCATGTGCCGTCTTCGGGAATCCCGCCATGATACCCGTTAGAATACAGACTCTTCCCGGACGATTCCCGTCTTTCCGCGGCCATATTTCCTGATCACGAATCGTAGGGAATTTTTCACGCACCTAACGCGTGATGGGACGAGGGATGCGCAAAGACCCGGATGAGGTGGGCAGGAGGTCGTCGACGCTTGCCGGGAGCGTCCTGGTCCTGTTGGGCATTCTGCTGTTCGTGCCCGCGGGGGAAGGAAAGGATCCGGTGGCTGCCAAGCCATGCCAGCCCACCCGGGCCGACAGCGAGGGGCCTTTCTACAAGCCGGGGGCTCCCTTGCGTACGTCCACGGGCAGCGGGCTTGTGGTCAGGGGCCGGCTCCTCGGGGATCCCGACTGCAAGGCCTTGCCCGGGGGGCGGATCGAGTGGTGGCAGACGGACCGGCGTGGTCGCTATGATGACGAACACCGGGGGAGCCAGAACGTGGATTCGGAGGGGGGCTACCGGTTCTCCACCGATTTCCCCGGCGTCTATCCCGGTCGTCCGCCGCACATCCATTTCAAGGCGCAAGCCCCCGGGTACCGGGCCCTCACCACCCAGCTCTATCTTCGCGGGGGGGAGCCGGAGGTCGAGTTCGACATCGTCCTCGTCCCGGAAAGGTGAGGATCCCCGGCGGTATTCCTTCCTGCCGGTCTTTCGTATACTGGGTTACGAATTCCACAGCATGGTTCCGCCTGAAGAGAACTTCCTGTTCCCGCGGTGCGCAGAGGGGGAGGGATGAAAGTTCTCGTCACCGGATCGACCGGGTTGGTCGGATCGGCTCTTCTTCGTGTGCTTTCCGACGGGGGGCACATTGTCGACCGGCTCGTGCGCTCCTCCCCGGGGGATGAGGGTGGCGGGGGCCGGTGGGACCCGGAGGCCGGGATCCTGGACCCGGGGGGGCCGGGGGGGCATGAGGCCGTCGTTCACCTGGCCGGAGAGAACATCGCGGGAGCACCTTGGACCCCGGAGAGGAAGGCGAGGATACGGGACAGCCGTGTCAACGGCACCCGCCTCCTGTGCGAGTACCTCCATCGCCTCGAGCGCCCCCCCGAAACGCTGGTGTGCGCGTCGGCCGTCGGATACTACGGCGACAGGGGGAATGAGGTTCTCCGCGAGGAGAGCCCGCCGGGGAAAGGGTTCCTCGCCGGGGTCTGCCGGGAGTGGGAGGAGGCCACCGGGGAGGCCGCCCGGAAAGGGGTGCGGGTGGTCAACCTGCGCATCGGGATGGTCTTGAGTGCGGACGGCGGGGCGCTGGGGAAGATGCTGCCGGCCTTCCGGGCGGGCGTGGGGGGCCGGATCGGAAGCGGGAAGCAGTACGCGAGCTGGATCGCCCTATCCGACCTCGTCGGGGTGATCCTCCACGTCCTTGCGACGAATTCCCTTACGGGGCCCGTGAACGCGGTGGCGCCCCAGCCGGTGACGAACCGGGAATTCACGAAAACCCTGGGGCGAGTCCTCGGACGCCCCGCCATCGCCCTCCTGCCTGCCTTCGCCGCTCGCTTTCTTTTCGGGGAAATGGCGGACGAACTGCTTCTGGCCAGCACGCGCGTCGAGCCCGCGAAACTCCTTGCCTCGGGGTACCGGTTCCGTTTCCCCGAACTGGAAGGGGCGTTGCGGTGTCTTCTCGGGAGGGGTGATCCGGCGGGTTTGGACCGAAAAGAGCAGGAGCCTCAACAGGTTGATTCCTGATCCAATTATCCTTTGTCGATGATGATCTCAGCAGCAATCCGCACGGCACTCGCGACAACTTCCGCGCATTTCTCAGGCCCGCCGGAGGCGAAGTACAATGCAGACTCTATGGGATTTGCCAGGTTGTACCTCTTTCCCAGCTTGGCCTCCAGGATGGCGCTGCACATGGTATTGCCTTGCTCTTTTTCGAACTGGCGACAGAATTTCCGCGCGGGCGGTAATGAGCGCAGGTATCCTGGCATATCATCGATATTGTCGCGCCCGAAGACCAACCCGAGGGCCATGAGGGAGCCGATCACAGCACCGCACGTCTCACCTCGGAGAGCAACCCCCGGAAAAGGTGTGAGGGCTTTTACAATCATGCCGTCGTCGAGGTTGAACTGTTCTTTAAGCACAAGGAAGGAAGTCTGAGCGCAGTTCCCGGATCGCAACAGTATCTGGTGGGCATGATCGCCAATTTTCTTCAGCACTTCCTCTTTGGAAGCTTCTCTATACATATACCGAGGCCTCCTTTCATCGGGCAGATACTGCCTGCCTGACGCCAACGGGACGGAACTGCATAGATAATAGTTGAATTAGGGATGAGGCGGCAATTGGGTAGTGGGGTATCCAAGGGAGAAAGAGTGTCGGAAGGGAGACGGGGAAGGAACGTCGGGGAACGGCGGGGGAAACCGGGACGGGGGAGTTCCCGGGCCCGTTCAGTGCCGGAGGATCCTGGAGAGGAACAGCTGGGCGCGATCGGACCGGGGGGTGCCGAAGAAATCCTCCGTCGTGGCGTCCTCGACGATGCGGCCTTCGTCCATGAAAATCACGCGGTGGGCCACGTTCCTCGCGAACCCCATCTCGTGGGTCACCACCATCATGGTCATCCCTTCCCTGGCCAGGTCCTGCATGACGGCTAAGACCTCCCCGATCATCTCGGGGTCGAGGGCCGACGTCGGCTCGTCGAAGAGCATGCAGATCGGGTCCATCGCGAGGGCCCGCCCGATCGCCACCCGCTGCTGCTGCCCGCCGGAGAGCTCGCCGGGATTCTTCTGCTCGAAGTCCTTGAGTCCCACCCGCTCGAGGAGGGCGTGGGCCTTCCGGAGCGCCTCGTCCCTGCTGCGGCCCAGGACCTTGATCTGCCCGACCGTCAGGTTCTCGATGACCTTCATGTGGGGGAACAACTCGAAGTGCTGGAACACCATCCCCACGTTCGAGCGGAGCTTGGGCAGGTTCGTCCCGGGAGCACCCACCCCGATGCCGTTGACGAGGATCTCGCCCTTCTGGAAGGGCTCCAACCCGTTGACGCACTTGATGAGCGTCGACTTCCCCGAGCCGGAGGGTCCGCAGATCACGACCACCTCCCCCTTTTCCACCTGGGAGGTGCATTCCGCGAGAACCTGGAAGGTTCCGTACCACTTGCTCACGTCCCGGATCTCGATCATGGCCATGGGCTTATCCCCTCCGGGTCGTCAACGGACAACGGCGAGCTTTATCTGCAGCCTCTTCACGATCGAGGACAGGGTATAGCAGAGGGCGAAGTAGATAACCGCGGAGAACAGGTACATCTCCACGGGCCGGTTGTAGTTCTTTCCCGCAATATCCGCGGCCTTGAGCAGGTCCTTCGCGCCGATGGCGTAGACGAGCGAGGTGTCCTGGAAGAGGATGATCGTCTGGGTGAGCAGCACGGGGATCATGTTCCGGAAGGCCTGGGGGAGCACCACGAGAGCCATCGTCTGCCAATAGGTCATGCCGAGGGCGTATCCCGCCATGACCTGGCCCTTCGCCACGCTCTGGATGCCGGCGCGCATGATCTCGCTGTAATAGGCCGCCTCGAAGGCGGTGAAGGTGATGAGCGCGGAGTACTCCGCGCCGATCGGCTTTCCGATGATCAGCGGGATCACGAGGAAGAACCAGAGGATCACCATGAGCAGCGGGATGGAGCGCATGAGGTTCACGTACGCCGATGCGACCGCGGTCAGGGGCCGGCTTTTTCCCAGCCGCGCCATGGCCAGCAGCGTGCCGATCGCGATCCCCCCGCTCATCGCGATCAGGGTGAGGTTGGCGCTGAACTTCAGGCCGGTCCAGAGGAACGGGAGGCTCGGTTTGAGAACGCTGAGATCGAGCTGGCCCAGCATCCCCACGCGCCTCCTACTTTGCCGCTGCGATATAGCCGGGCACGCGGCTTCTCTTTTCGATGAAGGCCATCATCCGGTTCGCGATGAAGGCGCAGACGAAGTAGAGGACCGTGACGGCCAGGTAGGTCTCGATCCCCTGCTCGGAGTCCTCCTGCATCTGGCGGGCCTGGAAGGTCAGCTCCAGCACCCCGATGGCGAACGCCACGGACGAGTTCTTGAAGACGTTCATGAACTCCGAGGTGAGCGGCGGGATGATGATCCGGAACGCCATGGGCAGGAGAATGTACCGGTAGGTCTGGGGGAGCGTGAGGCCCATCGCCAGGCCGGCCATCCGCTGCCCCCGGGGGAGGCTCTGGATCCCCGCCCGCACCTGCTCGGCGATCCGGGCGGATGTGAACAGGCCGAGGCAGACCGTCGCGGTGACGAACTCCTTGGCCGGCATCTCCTGCTTGACCCACAGGGAGAGGTTCCGGGGGAGGAATTCCGGCACCACGAAGAACCAGAGAAACATCTGTACCAGGAGAGGAATGTTCCGGAACAGCTCCACGTAGGCGTTCCCCAGCCGGACCAGCCAGGTCCGGGGGGTCGTGCGGACGGTGCCGATCGCGAACCCAAGGAGGAGGGCGATGACCCACGAGGCGAGGGAGACGGCCACGGTCCAGCCCAGGCCGCTGATCAGCCACGAGAGGTACGTCTCGTCGCCGTACTTGATCTGCTCGAAGAAGATCCCCCAGTTCCAGTGGTACTTCATTTCTCCTCCGGATTTGGGAAACGACGGGGCAGGGGGAGGCCCCCCTGCCCCGTCCGGCCGGGCTATTTCTTGTTATAGAACTCCGCCGGTGCGTCGCTCGGGTTCTTGATCAGCCCCTTGAGCGTCTCGCTCATCGCGAAGTTCATGTTGACGTTCTTCGGCGGGATCGGCGACAGGAACCACTTGTTGTAGAGCTTCTCGATCTCGCCGCTCTTGATCAGTCCCCGGATGGTGTCGTCCGCGATCTTCTTGAACGCGGGGTCGTCCTTGCGCATCATGATCGCGATCGGCTCGATGTTGAGCACCTCGCCGACGATCGCGTACTCCTGGGGGTTCTTCGAGCTGGTGACGAGCCCGGCCAGCAGGTTGTCGTCCATCACGAAGGCGACGGCCCGGTCGGTCTCCAGGAGGAGGAAGGAGTCGGCGTGGTCCTTCCCGTACACCTCCTTGAAGTTGACGTTCTTCCCCTTCTCGTGGGCGCGCATGAGCTGCACCGAGGTGGTCCCCGAGGTGGTGGCCACCGGCTTGCCGTCCAGCTGGGACAGGCTGGTGATGCCCGACGCCTTCTTGACCACCATGCGCACGTTCGTCACGAACGTGGTCACGGCGAAGGCCACCTGCTTCTGGCGCGCCTCGTTGTTCGTGGTCGACCCGCACTCGATGTCCACCGTGCCGTTGGTGACCAGGGGGATCCGGTTCTGGGAGGTCACCGGCTGGTGCTGGACCTTGAGGTTCGCCTCTAGTTCCCTCTTCACCGCCTCCACGATCTTGTTGCAGATTTCGATGTGGTAGCCGATCGGTTGCTGCTTGTCGTCGAGGTAGGACAGCGGGTACGAGGATTCCCGGATCCCCATCACGATGGTCCCGGATTCCTTCACCTTCTTGAGGGTTCCCGAAAGCTCCTGGGCGAAGGCGGGAGTCGTTGCCAGCAATCCGGCGAGCAGGAAGAGCGACAGACGAAACCGGTAGATCATGGTCTTCTCCTTTCTTTGGTGGTTGCTGGGACGGATATGCCGGCATCCGCGGTATCCACCCGTTTCCGTTCCTTAAAAAGACATTCCAAGGTGGACCCCTTCGAACCGGAATGTTCCGTTTTGCGGAGTAGACGTAGTATATAGCACATTTCATCGATTCCGGAATTCCTTCGTTGCCTTGAGGGAGCGGCCTGCGGGCGTACCGGGCCCCCCGTGTGGAGTCGATGCGGGGAACGCGATACACTGGAGCGCGAGATGATCGAGATCGACGGAAGCCGGGGGGAAGGCGGGGGGCAGATCCTGCGGACGGCCCTTGGCCTTTCCTGCCTTTCCGGCAAGCCGTTCCGGATCGTCAACATCCGCAAGGGGCGGAAAAAACCGGGGCTTGCGCCCCAGCACCTTGCCTCCGTCCGCGCGGCGCGCGAGATCTCCGGCGCGGAAGTGGCGGGCGACCGGGAGGGGTCCGTCGAACTCGTCTTCTCGCCGGGAGCGGTTACGGGGGGCGACTTCTCTTTTGATGTGGGCACGGCGGGTTCCACCCTCCTCGTGCTGCAGACGATCGTGCCGGCCCTCCTGTTCACCCGGAAGGAGAGCACCATCGCGATCCGGGGGGGGACGCACGTGCCGTTTTCCCCCTCCTTCCACTACGCGGCTTTCGTGCTTTTCCCGATGCTGAAAACGATCGGGTGCGTGGCGACCGTGGCCATCGAGTCGTACGGGTTCTACCCCAGAGGAGGAGGAAAGATCCGCGCGGAGATTCATCCCGCGAAAGGAGTCCGGCCTCTTCGCCTCGTGGAGAGAGGGAAAGCCCTTGCCGTGAGGGGGGTTTCCGCAGCGGGGAACCTGCCGCAGTCGATCGCCCTGCGTCAGCGGGACGCTGCGATCCGGGCGCTCCGGTCCCGGATGCGGGCCGAACCGTTCCCCGTCGACATCGAGGTCCTCTCCGTGCCGACGCCGGGACAGGGAACATTTCTCTTCCTCTCGGTTGAGACGGAGCACTCCGTCGCCGGGTTCGCCTCCCTCGGGGAAAGGGGGAAGCGGGCGGAAGACGTTGGGGAAGAGGCCGCCGCGGCACTCGCGGCGCACTGGGAGACCGGCGCGGCCCTCGACCCGCACCTTCCGGACCAGCTGGCGCCATTTCTCGCCATGTGCGGAGAGGGCTCCGCCTTCACCACATCCCGGGTTACCGAACATCTGGTGACCAATCTCTGGACGATCGGGTTGTTCCGGGAATTTCGCTGCGCCGTGGAGGGGAAGATCGGGGAAGCGGGGGAGGTACGGATCAACTGACCTCGACGGAGAAAAGAGGGGCGGAGATCGATTCCCCCCGGCAGACTGGGCATCTGCCCGGCTTGCTCGGCCTCTCCCGCTTCCGGAACACGAAGCCGCAGCCATTGCATTCGGCGGGCGTGACCGTCATGCGTCCCCCGAGCTGGCCGACGGTCTTTCTTACGTGGGGGAGGTGGGCGCACACCTCCTTCTCCGGAATGCCGGCGTGCGCGGAGATCTGCCGCGCGCTGAGGGGGCGTCCCGAGAGAAGGGAGAGGATCCTCCGGCGCACCGTCTCCTTCCTGTCGGGGGGCGCGATCGGTTTGCCCCGTTCGGTCATGAACCGCGTCCCCTTCGTTTCCGCAGGTCTCCGGGGGAAAAAAGACGGATATCCCGGGTTCGGTGGTATCCCCGGGGTATTGTATCCTGTCCGGAAGCGGTAGGGGGGGGCAAGGTCCGGCCGTCATTCGGGGGGGGAGGAATCCCGTCGGACGGTTTTACGATCCAAAGGGTATTCTTCGACGAACGCCGGAGGTCGTTTCATGGGACGGAAACAGGGTTCGCTTCTCGTCGTGTTTCTGGCCGTGCTTTTCGCCTGGTCGGCGACAGTGTCGGCAGCCGGGGGAGACGGGGTTCCGAGGTTTTCGAAGGACGAGCTGAAAGGTCTTCTCGGAAACCCGGACGTGGTGGTCCTGGACGTGCGCTTCGACGGCAACCTCGCACCGAGCCGGATCGCGGGGGCGGTTCACGAGGACCCGGAAAAGGTCGATTCCTGGGCGGGAAAGTACGCGCGGGAGAAAAGAATCGTCCTGTACTGTTCCTGAGTCAACGAGGCCACGAGCGCCCGGGTGGCGCTGCGTCTCAAGGCTCTCGGGTTCGCGAAGGTCTACGCCCTGAAGGGCGGATGGAACGAATGGACCGCCGCCGGATTCCCGACGGAGCGGACGGGGAGATAACGGAACGATGTGCGGGCGCTTCACCCTGTTCGATTCCTCCGATTCCCTGGCCGAATGGTTCGGCCTGGGGGAAGGGACATCCCTCTCGCCGCGCTACAACATCACTCCGGCCCAGGCGGTGGCGGTCGTGCGGATTCCCGCGGAGGGGGCGGACCGGGAACTTGCCCTGCTGCGCTGGGGGCTCGTCCCCTCCTGGGCGAAGGACCCCTCCGTCGGATACAGGATGATCAACGCCCGCGCGGAGACCGTGGCCGAAAAGCCCGCCTTCCGCTCGGCGATCCGGCGGAGGCGTTGCCTGGTCCCCGCCGACGGGTTCTACGAGTGGAAGCGCACCGGGGGGAGGAAGCAGCCGTACTACGTCCGGATGCGCGACGGCGCGACCTTCGCCTTCGCCGGGATCTGGGAGTTCTGGAAGGGGGAAGGGGGCGACACGATCGAGTCGTGCGCGCTGCTCACTACCGGTCCGAACGAACTTCTCGAACCGATCCACGACCGGATGCCCGTGATCATCCCCTCCCGGGGCTACGACATCTGGCTTTCCCCGATGGTTCAGGACCCGTCGGCGCTCACCTCCTTTTTCGCCCCCTATCCCGCCGGGGAGATGACCGCATACCCGGTGCGGACCCTCGTGAACAACCCGAAAATGGACGAGCCGGCCCTGATCGAACCGCTCCACTGACCACTTTCCCCTTCCCCGCACCGTTCCGGGGAAATTCCCGATGGAAAACAACCGGAACCGTATCTCCGGGGATGAGGAACCACTGCTGCCAGGAATTCATCTCAATAAAAGGAGTGGGCATTTTGGGGACCCAAGAGCAACACCTGGAGAAGTTTCGTGGAAGGAGGAACCGGAAATGGAACAGACAACGGATCGCAGTTTCGATTTCCTTCCCATCAACGAACGGGGTCGAAAGCCGCGCAAAACCGGGATCACGGAGATGCGGGGTCCGTACTACGCGCCGGTGGGGAAGCGGTACCTGCAGGACATCTTCGAGACGATGGGCACGTACGTCGACATCTTCAAGTTCAGCGGCGGTTCCTTCCGCCTGATGCCGAAGAAGGCGGTGAAGGAGTTGATCGATACGTGCCACGAGCACGACGTCCTGGTGTCCACGGGGGGGTTCATCGAACGGGTGCTGACCTACGGCCCCGACATGGTGGACCGGTATCTCGCGGAGTGCCGGGAGACGGGGTTCGACGTCGTGGAGGTGTCCAGCGGCTTCATCAGTGTGCCGTTGGATGACCTGCTGGGCATCGTGGAGAGGGTGAACGAGCTCGGGATGAAGGCGAAGCCCGAGATCGGCATCCAGTTCGGAGCCGGGGGGGCAAGCTCCGTCGAGGAACTCGAGGCGGAAGGGACCTCGGACCCGTCCCAGGCCATCCGTGCGGCAAAACGATACCTGGACGCCGGCGCCCACCTGATCATGGTGGAGTCGGAAGGGATCACCGAGAACGTCAGGAGCTGGCGCACCGACGTGGTCGCGAAGATCGTCAACGAGCTCGGGCTGGAGAAGGTGATGTTCGAGGCCGCCGACCCGGCGGTGTTCAGCTGGTACATCAAGAATTTCGGCCCGGACGTGAACCTTTTTGTCGACCATTCCCAGGTGGTCCAGCTGGAAGCGTTGCGCTCCGGCATCTGGGGGACGAAGAGCACGTGGGGCCGCATCGTGACCTACCGGGGGAAACCGGGAAAGGCGACGGCCGACCGGCCGAAACTGGTCGAGCCGGCGGCCAAGAGCGGGAAGAGGTGATCGCCATGGCGAGCTTTGCCCATCCCGCGGAGGCGATCGGAACCGGGCGCGGGCTGTCGCGCTCGGAGGAACTGGCGGCGTTCGTGGAGCGGGCGACATGGGAGGATATCTCGCCCGCGGCGCGCGAAGCCCTCAAAATCCGCGTTCTCGATTCCCTGGGGTGCGCCCTCGGGGCGTTCCGGGGAGAGCCGATCCGGATGATCCGCCGGGACATCGACGAGTTCGGGGGAAACCCGCTGTGCACCCTGATCGGGGGGGGGAAGACTTCCCCCGACCGGGCCGCCTTCGGGAACGGGGCGCTGATCCGGTACCTGGACTTCAACGACTCCTACCTGGCCCCGGGCGAGACGTGCCATCCCAGCGACAACATCGGGGCCGTCCTCGCCGCGTCGGAGTACGCCCGGGCCTCGGGCCGGCAGTTCCTCGCGGCGCTGGCCGTGGCGTACCAGGTGCAATGTCGCCTGTGCGACGAGGCACCGGTTCGGGCCAGAGGGTTCGACCACACGACCCAGGGGGCGTTCGCGAGCGCCGCCGGCGTGGCCAAGGCGCTTGCGCTTCCCATGGCGCAGGTCGCCAACGCCCTGGGCATATCGGGGACGGCGAACAACGCGCTGCGCGTGACCCGCACCGGAGAGCTGTCCCACTGGAAGGGGCTTGCCTACCCGGACACGGCGTTTAACGGCCTGCGCGCGGCGTTCCTTGCGATGCGGGGGGTGACGGGCCCCCGGGAGGTCTTCGAGGGAAACAAGGGGTGGTGCCAGACGATCGCGGGCGACTTCGAACTCGACTGGTCGCGGGAGAACCTCGAGAGGGTCCTGCGCACGATCATCAAGAAATACAACGCCGAGATCCACTCCCAGTCGGCGCTCGAGGGGATGATCGAGCTGATGCGTGAGAGGGGGTTCTCCGGGTCCGACATCGACCGGATCCGCATCGACATCTTCGACGTCGCCCACCTCATCATCGGCGGCGGCGTGGAGGGGGACAAGACGATCGTCCGGACGAAGGAGGAGGCCGACCACAGCCTGCACTACATGGTCGCCGCGGCTGCACTGGACGGGCAGGTGATGCCCGCCCAGTACGAACCGGAGCGGATCGGGCGCAACGACATCCAGTCGCTCCTCCGCAGGGTGACGGTGGTCCCGAACCCGGAATATTCGAAGCGGTTCCCGGACGAGCACCGCTGCAGGATCACGGTGACCCTTACGGACGGCAGATTCTTTACGAAAGAAAAGGTCGACTACGAGGGATTCCACACCCGGCCGATGTCGTGGGAGCGGGTGACGGAGAAGTTCATGGGGCTCGCGGAGGAGGCGTTCGAGTCTTCGCGCCGGAGCGAGATCGTCGATGCCGTGAAGCGCCTCGACGGGATCGCCGTGAAGGACCTGATGGCTCTGTTGGGGTAGATTCGCCGCAAAAGGCGACAAGGGACGGAAAGACATTGCCCCGGAGGTGTTCGCCCCCCGGGGCTTCCCCCATCTATCCCGGAAAACGGTCCGCGCCTGCGGGTTCGAAGTCGCAGACGATCCCGTAATCCCCCCGCCACCCATGGATATTGCCGGGTTCCTCAGGGAAATGAAATCCTTTCAGGGAGTTGGAAATCGCAATATCATGGGAGTTCAAGTGGATCGGTGACAGAATCACCACATGACCCGGCAACAAGAGGATTTTCCGCGGTCCGTGCCGCAGGGGGAAACGGGAGCCAGCAGATGGGCGGCACGAAACGGTCGAATTCTTCCGAGTCGGACAGGGACAGGATGCGCGTGACCAGGGAGGAGGCGCTGGCCCTGTTCCGTAAGATGAGCCAGATCCGGCGCTTCGAGGAACGCGCGGAAGAGGCGTACGGGCGGGGCATGATCGGCGGGTTTCTCCACCTGTACATCGGGGAGGAAGCCATCGCGGTCGGAGCCTTGGCCGGACTTGAGCCGGAAGATGACGTCATCACGCATTACCGGGACCACGGCTATGTCCTGGCGAGGGGCGTCGACCCCAAACGGGTGATGGCGGAACTGTACGGCAAGTCGACCGGACTCGGCAAGGGAAAGGGCGGGTCGATGCACCTGGCGGACGTCTCTCGCCATCTCTGGGGTGGGTACGCCGTCGTCGGGGGGCACGTCCCGCTTGCGGCGGGGTTGGCGCTGGCGAACCAGTACCGGAATCTGCCGAGGGTCGTCTCCTGTTTCCTGGGCGACGGCGCGACCAACATCGGCACGTTCTTCTCCAGCCTGAACATGGCGGCATTGTGGAAATTGCCGCTCGTCGTCATCGTCGAAAACAACCGCTACGGGATGGGCACGGCGGTCAAGCGCGCTTCCGCGGTCGAGGACATATATCGGAAGGCGAGTGCGTTCAATATCCCGGCGGTCCGGATCGACGGGAACGACGTCCTCGCCGTACGGGACGCCGTGCGCGACATGGCACGGACGGCGCGGGCAGGCGGCGGTCCGCAGATGATCGAGGCGATGACGTATCGGTTCCGCGGCCACTCGATGGGAGACCCGCAGCGGTACCGCAGCCGGGAGGAGGTGGAAGCGGCGAAAGCGGCCGACCCGATCGATCGGTGGCGCCGATACATCCTGGAAAGGAATCTGGCGGAGGAGGAGGAATTGGAAAGGGTGATCGGCGAGATCGAGACCGAGTTGGAGGAGGCCGTCCGGTTCGCGGAAGAGAGCCCCGCTCCCGAGCCGGCCGAGCTTTGCTTCGACGTCGTGGTCGAGGAATAGGAGACTGCCATGGCCCTGAAGACCTACCGGGAAGCCCTGCGTGAGGCGCTACGCGAAGAAATGATCCGCGACGAGCGCGTGCTGATCATGGGGCAGGAGGTCGGCGTGTGGGGAGGGACGTACGCGGTCACGCGCGGACTCCTGGACGAATTCGGGGAGAAGCGCGTCATCGACACGCCGATAGCGGAAGAAGCGATCGTCGGCGCGGCGATCGGCGCGGCGATGGGGGGGTTACGCCCGGTCGCGGAGCTGATGACGATCAATTTCAGCCTGGTGGCGATGGACCAGATCGTCAACAACATGGCGAAGATCCGCTTCATGTTCGGGGGGCAGATGACGATTCCGCTGGTCGTCCGCACGCCCGCCGGCTGGGGGCAGCTGGCGGCGACCCATTCGCAGACCTTCGAATCCTGGTTCGCCCATATCCCCGGGCTGACCGTGGTGATGCCGTCGACTCCGGCCGACGCCAAGGGCCTGCTGAAAACCGCGATCCGGTCCGAGAACCCGGTGATGTTCATCGAGCACGCGCGCCTTTACGGCACCAAGGGCGAGGTTCCGGAGGTCGAGTACACCTTGCCGATGGGCGTTCCGGACGTCAAACGCGCGGGACGTGACGTGACGATCGTGACGTATTCGCGGATGGTGAACGTCGCCCTGGAGGCGGCGGAAACGCTCGCGAGGGACGGCATCGAATGCGAGGTGGTCGACCTGCGCACGCTGCGGCCGCTCAACCTGGCGGCGGTCTACGGGTCGGTGGAAAAGACGCATCGTGCGATCATTCTCGAAGAGGATTGGACGACGTGCGGGATGGGCGCCGAGATCGCCGCGCGCATCGGCCGCGACCGGTTCGACTCCCTCGACGCCCCGGTGGAGCGCCTCGGCCAGGTGGAGGCGCCGATACCGTACGCCAAGAATCTCGAGGCGTTGATGTTTCCCGACGAGGCGCTGCTCATCGGTAAGGTCAGGGGGATGCTTGCGTAAGCCGCCCCCCCGGCCCCCGTCCTCGCGCGAACGGGACCCGCTGACGTTCGGGAAGATTCTCTTGCCCTAAGCGGAAAGGAGGTGCGTATGGCGACCGAGGTGATCATGCCCTCCCTGGGGTTCGACATGGTCGAGGGAGTCGTGGCCCGCTGGCTGAAGAAGGAAGGGGATCCGGTGGAAAAGGGGGAGGCCATTGTCGAAATCGAGACGGAAAAGGCCAGCGTCGAGGTCGAGGCGGCCGTCTCGGGAGTCCTGCAAAAGATCATCGTTCCCGCGGGAGAAACCGTGGTGGTCGGGACGGTGATCGGCATGATCGCCGCCCCCGGTGAGATGCCCGCCGGGAAACCCGGGGAAAAACCCGAAAGGCGGGAACCGTCGCCTCCTCCGTTCGTATCACCCGCGGACGGACCGGAGAAAGCCCGGGAGAAGCCGAAAAAGCCGGCGGAGGAACGGAAAGAAGAGCCCGAAGAGGCCGAACCGCCGGGGCGCAGGATAAAAGCCTCTCCCGTCGCGCGCAAGATGGCGGAAAAAGCGGGTATCGATCTGGCCCGAATCAAGGGGAGCGGCCCCGACGGCCGCGTCATGGAGCGCGATGTTCAGGCGACGATGGGTGAAAAACCGTCACCGGCGGAGCCGAAAACCGGGGCCGGCGTTCCCGCCGGCGAGATTGTCCCCATGAGCCGGATGCGGAAGGCGATCGCCCGAAGGATGACCGAGAGCAAGGCGAAGGCGCCGCATTTTTACGTCACCGTCGACGTCAACATGGACGAAGCGATGAACATGCGGGAACAACTGAACCGTCTCGCCCCCGAATCCGAAAAAATTTCCGTCAACGACCTGATCGTGGCGGCGGCGGCCAGGACGCTGGCCCGGTTTCCGGATATGAACGCGACGTATCGCGGGGAGACTCTCGAGAAACATTCCCGGATCGATATCGGCATCGCGGTGGCACTCCCGGACGGGCTGATCCCCCCCGTGCTGCGCAATGCGGACAGGAAAACGCTGCGTGAGATCGCGGCCGGGTCCAAAGAGCTGAGCGAGCGCGCACGCGCCGGCAGGCTGCGTTCCGAGGACCTGGGCTCCGGGACGTTCACGATATCCAACCTGGGGATGTTCGACGTGGAGGAATTCATCGCGATCATCAACCCGCCGGAAGCCGCCATCCTCGCGGTCGGGGCGGTGACCCCGCGTCCGATCGCAGCCGGAGGGGAGGTCCGGATCGCCTCGATGATGAAAGCGACATTGTCGGTGGACCATCGCGTGGCCGACGGGGCGCAGGCCGGCCGCTTCATGCAGGAACTCAAGAAGCGGTTGGAGAACCCGGTCCATCTCCTTGTCGAGTAGGCGGACATGATGCGGATTCGACAGGGAATTCTCCTTTCCGCCGTCGCGGTCGGCCTTTTGCTGATTGCCGTCGTTTGCTGGCATTCCGTGGAGGAGATCCATTATCTGAAGTCGTTCTTCCCGGCAAGGTTTACCGTGGAAGAAGCCGGTTACGCCAGTATCGTGGAGCTGGTGAAAATAGCGATCATCACCGTACCGGTCCTGGTCGTCATCGCTACCTGCCTTTGTCTGCTGCACTATTTCCGCAAGGAACCTTGAAGCGAGAACGATTGCCCGCAGAGGGGTATCCACTTTACTCCAGTACCCACAATATGTAGTGTTACTACCCATGGAGGACTATCCGAGGACCCTTGCCGAATTCGAGAAACGGTTTGCCACGGAGGCGGCGTGCCGCGCCTACTTGATCCACTGTCGCTGGCCGTCGGGGTTTCGGTGCTCGCGGTGCGCCACCGACGATGGATGGGAAACCAGCCGGGGCTTGCGGATGTGTCCCCAGTGCGGACACCAGACCTCCGTGACAGCGGGGACGATTTTCCACCGGAGTCACCTTCCGTTGCGGACCTGGTTCCGGGCCATGTGGTGGGTCACCAACCAAAAGCACGGGGTCAGCGCTCTGGGATTGCAGCGCCTGCTCGGGTTGGGGAGCTACGAGACAGCTTGGTCCTGTCTCCAAAAACTGAGGCGTGCGATGGTGCGGCCTGACCGGGACCGGCTGGGCGGCGAGGTGGAGGTGGATGAAACATACCTTGGCGGCGTCCAGGCTGGTGGAGGCCGTAGACACTTGGGAAACAAGGCCTTGTTGGCCATCGCCGCGCAGGTCGACGGCCAAGGGATCGGCCGGATTCGGATGCGTCGGATTCCGGATGCCTCCTCCAAGACACTCCTCTCGTTCGTCAAGATGGCGGTCGAACCGGGGGCCGTGGTCGTCACCGACGGATGGGGTCCTTACGACGGGTTGCAGAAGGAGGGCTTCACGCACAACCCCCGGGTGATCAGCGGGAGCGGAAAAACGGCATCGACTCTTCTGCCGCGGGTGCATCGGGTCGCGTCTTTGTTGAAACGGTGGCTGTTGGGAACCCATCAGGGTGCTGTATCCCGCAAGCAACTGGAATATTACCTCGACGAGTTTACGTTTCGGTTCAACCGCAGGACATCCAGGCATCGCGGTAAGCTGTTCACACGGCTTATTGAACAGGCAGTCGCAATTGGACCTACGCCTTACGAAAAACTGATCGTCGGTCCGGACCACAATATGTAGGGGTCACTGGAGTAAAGTGGATACCCCTCTGCCCGCAAACCGGTGTTCGGTCCGGTCGCGACGTCCCCGCATCCTCCGGGAAAGGTCGTTCCCGACGGGAAACCGGGTCGCCTCGAGCCAAATCTAAGTAGTTGGGGTGGCGCCCATCCCGGTGTCGTCTAGGCAAGGGACGTCCAACCTCCCGGCCGGGGAGACGCCAACCAGGGATGGATACCGGATGCCGGGCGATTCCCGGCGAGGACGCGTCACCCTTTTTCGTCGTCGGGTGACCGAACCGGGGGTGTTCTCTCTTTCATCGATGGTCAAAAGCATACGGTCGCCGGCGAATTCCGGGTGCACGGAAGCGGCTTCGGGATGGCGACGCGGGCGGCTGGACAGACGAGGAGGAGCTTGCAGGAAAAACCGGACGGGAGGCGGCCGCGAGCGGTGATCGTGGGCGCGGGATTCGGAGGGTTGTGGGCGGCGCGGGAATTGGCCCGATGCCCCGTGGATGTCCTGCTCCTCGACCGGAGGAACTACCACCTGTTCCTGCCGCTGCTCTACCAGGTAGCCGCGGCGGAGCTGGAATCGGAAGATATCGCATATCCCGTGCGGAGCATCCTGCGGGGCCTTCCGAACGTGAACTTCGTCCTGTCCCGGGTCCGTGGGGTCGATCTGCGGACAAGGGAGGTGACAACCGATGATGGGAGGATCCCGTTCGATTATCTCGTCCTCGCGGCGGGTTCCACGTCCCATTTCTTCGGCATACCCGGCGCGTCCGAGCATTCCTTTCCCCTGAAGACCCTGGGCGATGGCGTCGCGCTCCGAAACCAGGTTCTCCGCGCGTTCGAGCGGGCTGCCGGCGAGCCCGATCCGGAACGGCGCCGGGCCGCGTTGACATTCGTGCTCGTCGGCGGCGGCGCGACCGGCGTGGAGTTCAGCGGCGCCCTCGCGGAGCTGATCCGCGGGCCGTTGCGGAAGGATTTTCCGTCCCTTGATTTCCGGGAGGTGAAGGTGCTTCTGGTCGAGGCGAAGGAAGGGCTCCTGTTCGGGATGACGGAGGCGCTTCGGCGCTATGCGTTGGAAAGGCTTTCCCGGAAAGGGGTCGATGTGCGCCTGGGGGCGAGTGTGCGGCGGGTCGCGAAAGACGGCATCCACCTGGAAGACGGCGCCTTCATCCCCTCGGAAACGACGGTGTGGACGGCCGGGGTGTGCGGCGAATCCTTCGAGGGAATCCGAAGCGTACCGATTTCCCCGGACAGGCGGGTGAAGGTGACGCCGACCCTCGAGCTGCCGGGATGTCCCGGGATATACGCCGTCGGCGATCTGGCGTACTTCGAGGAAGCCGGAAAAGCGCTCCCGATGATGGCGCCGGTCGCCATCCAGATGGGAGCGGCAGCAGCCCGCAACATCGCGAGGCAGGTCGCCGGCCAGGCACCGCTCCCGTTCCGGTACAGGGATCCCGGCTCCATGGTGATCCTGGGCCGCAATGCGGCGGTGGCGCATCTCCGCGGGCGGGACTACACGGGATTCCCCGCGTGGATCGTCTGGCTTGCCGTCCACATCTTTCAGCTGATCGGATTCCGCAACCGCCTGGTCGTGATGATCAACTGGGCCTGGGACTACTTCCTGTACGAGCGGGCGGTTCGCATCATTCTTCCCGAATCACGGCCGGGAGAAGGCATCCCCGCCGACGAGGCGTCGCAACCGGCCGCGGACAACGGAAAGAAGGCGCACGGGGGACGATGGTAGGATCCCGGGTTGGGTGACGGGTTTGGGCAGGCGGACTTTCATTCATCGCTTCTCGCCGGCTTTCCTGTACGCCACGGACTTGGCCTGTTTTTTCCCGGGATGGGACCTTCCTCTTCCGGGAACCGGCACAGCACCGGATCGTTTTGCGGTACCTGGCTCAATCCCGCCGATTCCCGCGCCTCCCGGATCATCATACCGATTTTGAACTGCTCGTATCCCCCGTCGTATCCGTAGGCGAATTCCGGGTCGCGATTCTTCCTTTCCTCGATATATTTCTTAAGGTCGCTCATGGTCCTTTCTCCCCGGCATGAGGGAAGGTTAACCCTCGTCAAGGGACCGATTGTTGAGCGATCTTGCGGCTCGGGGTTCTTGCCGCCGCCGGACACCCCTCGTGCCGGGTTCCCCGGGGGGGTTCTCCCGCCCCGGGGTGATTTCGCTCAGATTGCCCGCAACGCCTGGTCGAAGTCCTCCAGGATGTCCTCGATCGCCTCGATCCCCACCGAGACGCGCAACAGGTCCGGGGTGATGCCGTTCGCCAGACGCGACTCCTCGGTGAAGCTTATGTACTGGGACGACCACGGGTGGATGACCAGCGTCTTGCAGTCACCCAGGTTCGCCAGGTGGTAGACGAGCTTCACGTTCCGGATGAGGTCGAAGCACGCCTTCTCGTTCTCCAGGCCGAAGGTGAGAAGCGCCCCGTACCCTTTTCCCCGGAACTGGGTTTTGGCCGTCTCGTGCGCCGGGCTTTTCGGGAGCCCCGGGAAGTTCACCCACTTCACCCTTGGGTGCCGGTCCAGGAACTCGGCCACCCGGTTCGCGTTGCTCATGTGCCGCTCCATCCTGACCGCCAGGGTGTCCAGCCCGATCAGGGTCAGGTACGACTGGAACGGCGACTGGGTGGTTCCGAAGTTGATGTGGATCTCCCGCCAGACCTTGTCGATGTAGGCCAGTTTCCCCTTGCGCTCCTTGAACAGCCTGAAGTCCGGGTATTTCTCCTCCGGCCAGTCGAACCGTCCGGCATCGATCACCACCCCCCCCACGGCTGAGCCGTGCCCGTTCAAGTACTTGGTGGTGGAATAGGCGAGAATGTCGGCCCCGTGGTCGATCGGCAGGAACAGGTAGGGCGTGGCGAGCGTGTTGTCCACGATCAGGGGCGCCCGGTTCGCGTGGGCCAGATCGGCCAGCTCGCGGATGTTCGGCACGTCCATCTTCGGGTTCCCGATCGTCTCCACGAACAACGCCTTGGTCCTGGGCGTCACCGCCGCCTTCCAGGCCCCGAGGTCGCCGCTCTCGACCAGCTTGACCGTGATCCCCAGTTTTTTTAAGACGTTGTTGAAGAGAAGGAACGTGGACATGAACAGGGAGTTGCCCGAGACGATCTCGTCCCCGGCCTGGCAGATCGCGAGCAGCGCGTTGTTGATCGCCGCCATCCCCGATCCCGTAACCACCGCGTCGATGCCGCCCGTGAGCATGCACATCCGTTTCTCCAGCACCTCGTTCGTCGGGTTGCGCAACCGCTGGTAGATGAAGCCCGCCTTCTTACCCGCGAACACGTCCGAGAGCTCCTCGGCGGTGTCGAACCGGTGCGAGGCGGTCTGGTAGATCGGGGCCAGGGTCGCGCTTTTCCACTCCCCCGGCGCCTGCGCGCCGTGAATGACGACCGTGTCGAACTTCCACCTGACGTCGGTCATGGTCTCCTCCCTCCTTCCCGTTTAGGATCGTTCGCGCCATCCTCCCTGGTGCGCTCTCCCCCTTGCCTCCGGCGGACGGACGCGGAAAGATTTTCCAAAGGAATAAAGAATCGCCCCGGGGCCTCCCCCTGCGGGCCCGGGGATACCGGTCGGGAAAACGGTTTCGCAGACGGCGCCATCTGGAATGAATCTTATTCAATTTGTGCGATGTCGGTCAAGCCATTCCCGGGGCTTTTCCGCCAGGCGGCGATCGCTCGAACCTTCCGAAGTATCGGGACGGGTGCGGCCCCGTCAACGGGTCGGTTTTCCGAAATGGCGGGAAATACGATGCCTCCTTGCGGCGAACCACCGGTAGAAGGCGCGGGAGAGAATTTTTGCGCCAGGGAGGCGGAACAGGGCGGCGGCCCACCGCCATCGCCGCAGCCGGAGAAGGATCTCGGGCGCGGCCAGCTCGCCGGCGAGCACCTTCCCGTCAGGCAGGGCCAGGTGCATCGCCGCAAGGCATGCGCTCTTCCCGATGTGCGGAAAACGGAAGGGAAGGTCCTCCGAGTGGCAGGAGAAAAACTCGAAATCTTCCGGGCCGGACCGTGCCCGTATCCATTCGACCGCGCCTCGGCAGACGGAGCACTCGCCGTCGTAGATGAGCACGGGTTTCTCCGGCCCCTTTCTCATCTCCAGCGGGATGCGAAGAAGTCCTCCCCGTCCCCGACCTCGCTGTACGTTTTCTCCATCTCTTCCCGGGCGCGCCCGTATTGGCCCATTTCTTCATTATACCTTGCGATGCCCTTATGCCCGGACTTGGCGGCCAGGGGAAGGAGGGCCCCCCTGACGAGTGGCGGGAAGGAGTTTCGTCATATACTAGTACCCGTACGAAGCGGAACGGCTGTCCCGTGGCTGCCGTGCTTAGCCGGCATGCCTGCAGCACCGGGGGTTGCGCCGAAAGCAGATCGAGGGGTTTTTTAAGGAGGACGAATGGACACTGGAATGGGAATTCCGGGGACCGGGCTTCCCAGTCTGGACCGGGTGATCCAGGGGGTGATCCCGGGGGACAACATCGTCTGGCAGATCGACCTGATCGGGGACTACGCCGTCCTGGTGGAGTCGTTCTGCGACAACGCGCTCCGGAACGGCAGGAAGCTCGTCTACTTCCGGTTCGCCCGCCATCCCGCGCTCCTTCCCGCCGACTGCGGCGCGGAGATCCACGTCCTCTCCCCCGAAGTCGGGTTCGAGACCTTCACCGCACAGATCCACAAAGTGATCGGAAATTCCGGGAGGGGAACGTACTATGTGTTCGACTGCCTGTCGGACCTGGCCGCCGACTGGTACAGCGACATGATGCTGGGGAACTTCTTCATGGTGACGTGCCCGTACCTCTTCGAGCTGGAGACCGTGACGTACTTCGCGCTGCTGCGGGGCTTTCACTCCTTCGATGCCGTCTCCGCCATCCGGGAGACGACGCAGCTTCTGCTCGACATCTTCAGGCACGGGGACAAGCTCTACGTGCATCCCCTCAAGGTTTACCAGCGGCACTCTCCCACGATGTATCTTCCCCACGTCTGGGAGCAAGACGATTTCCTGCCGGTGGCGGAGAGCTCCGTCCTGGCGGACGTTCTGGACGGGATCACTTCCCTGCGCGTCGACTCCGCCTCCCGGACGCTCGACATCTGGGACCGGAAGTTCCTCCAGGCGCAGGAAGTCCAGGAAGACATCAAAAGGGGGACGAAACCGGCCGGGGAGGCGCAAGAGCTCTACCGGTGGCTTCTGCGCATGGCGGTGACCCGCGACGAGCGGATCACCGCCCTGGCTTCGAAGTATCTCGACCTGCCCGACATTCTCGCCATCCGGAAGCGCATGATCGGAACGGGGCTGATCGGCGGGAAGTCGGTCGGTATGCTCCTGGCTCGCGCCATCCTGTGCCGGACGGACGGGAAGTGGCGGAGCAAGCTGGAGAGGCACGACTCGTTCTACATCGGGTCGGACGTCTTTTACACCTACCTCGTCCGGAATGGCTGCTGGGGGATTCGCCGCGGCCAGCGAACCTCCGCGACCTTCCTCGACGGTGCCGAGGAGGTGCAGCGGAAGATCCTGTCGGGAACGTTTCCCCGTTTCATCCGGGAGCAGTTCGTGGCCATGCTCGAATACTTCGGCCAGTCCCCGATCATCGTCCGGTCGAGCAGTCTCCTCGAGGACGGGTTCGGCAACGCCTTCACGGGAAAGTACGAAAGCGTCTTCTGCCCGAACCAGGGGTCGCCGGAGGAGCGGCTCTCCTCCTTCCTGTCCGCGGTCCGGACCGTCTACGCGAGCAGCATGAGCCGGGAGGCCCTTCTTTACCGCGCCCACCGGGGGCTGCTCGACAGGGACGAGCAGATGGCGATTCTCGTGCAGCGGGTGTCCGGCGCCATTCACGGCCACATGTTCTACCCGCAGATCGCGGGCGTCGGGCTTTCGTACAATCCGTACGCATGGAGCGAGTACATCGAGCCCGAAGCCGGTGTCATCCGGCTGGTCTTCGGGCTGGGCACCAGGGCGGTCAACCGGAGCGACGACGACTACACTCGGGTAATCGCCCTGAACGCGCCGCTTCGGCGCCCGGAGGCGAACCTCGACGAAGTGATGGAGTACGCCCAGAGACGGGTCGACGTCCTCGACCTCGCGGAGAACCGGTTCCGTTCCCTCTTCTTCGACGAGGTCGTGAAGGCCAGCCCTTCCCTGCCGGTCGGGATGTTTGCCTCCCGGAAGGGCCTTTCCCGGGAACGCGGAGGAGGCGGCGAGGGAGGCGCGGCCTCCCCGGGGATCCTGACGTTCGACCGGCTTCTTTCGGAGACGACGTTCGTGGAGGACACGCGGGAGATGCTGAAAATCCTGCGGGACGCCTACGAATACCCCGTCGACATCGAATTCACCGGAAATTTCCTGTCCGACGGGGGCTGCCGGATCAATCTCGTCCAGTGCCGCCCGCTGCAGGTGCGGGAGGGCGGACGGATCGTCCCCGTTCCCTCCCGCCTCCCCGCGGAGGATATGGTCCTCGAGGCCCAGGGGACGATCGTCGGGCAGAGCTCGTTCACCACCGTGGACCGCCTGATCTACGTCGTGCCCGCCGCCTATATGAAGCTGCCGATCGCCGACCGGTATTCCATCGCGCGGATGATCGGGAGGCTGACCCACGCGGAGGAGAAAGGGGAGACGGGGAAGACCATCATGCTGCTCGGGCCGGGCCGGTGGGGGACGAGCACCCCGTCGCTCGGGGTCCCCGTCTCCTTCGGGGAGATCAACACGGTGTCGGTCCTGTGCGAAATCGTGGGCATGCACGGGACCGTCGTGCCCGACGTCTCCCTCGGCACCCACTTCTTCAATGACCTGGTCGAGGCGGACATGCTCTATCTCGCCCTCTTCCTCGGGAGGAAGGGGAATTTCCTCAACGAGGATTTCTTCCGGCGGAGCAGGAACCGTCTCGCCGACCTGGTGCCGGAAGAGGCCGAGTGGTCCGATGTCGTCCGCGTCATCGACATCCCCGAGGCCCCCGGAGGTCGCGCTCTCTACCTGAACGCCAATTCCCCGGGCCAGAGGGCGGTCTGCTACCTTGCCGGCCTAGGAGAGGGGCTCCTCCCCGGGTAAGAGGGGAGTGCGGAGGTACCGCGCGGCCCGGCCCGCTCCCATGCGCCGGACCAGGTTCCATTCATGAAGGCGTGCCAGGACCTGCTTGGCGGTGTCGCGGGGGATGCCGAGCTCGCGGCGGACCAGCCGGATGCTCACCTCCCCGTGCCGGTCGAGAAGGGAAAGGACGGCCTGCTGGTTTCCCGAAAGATGGTCTTCGCGGGGACGCCCTTCCACGAGGGTGCGAAGTTCCCGGGCGTGCGTCTGCAGCACGTCGAGGAAGGCCCGAAGCCACGGCATGATGTCCGGATCCGGGGTGTTCCGCTTCGCCTGGGCCCGTCGCAGGGCGAGGGAATAGTCCATCTCCCGGTCCGCGACGATGGCGTCCAGCGAGAGGTACGGAACGTGCGCGTAGCCGTGCTTGAGAAGGAGGAAGCCGGCGAGGATCCGGCTCATCCTCCTGTTCCCGTCCGCGAAGGGGCGGATGGCGAGGAACTCGAGAAGGAAGGAGGCGATGACCAGGAGCGGGTGGAAGGCCGGGGAGCCGAGGCGGGCCGTCGTCCAGCGCACAAGAATTTCCATTTCCCGCGGGACGAGATGCGGCTCCGTGGGGCGCAGCGCCGGGGACTCCATCCCCCCGCGGACGTACGCCGGCGACCTGTCGGGAACTTCCTTGTACCGTCCCCGGTGCGCCCGGTGGGCGGCGGAATACCGGAACAGCTGCGAGTGGAACCGGAGGATGAGGTCCTGTCCGAACTCCATGTCGCGGTACCCGCGAAAGACCGACCGCAAAAGGTCCGCGTGCCCGGCCCTCGAGGCGGACACCCCGGATCCCGTCCCGCCGACGCGCCGCTGCCCCCACGGCGGATTCCGCGGGGGGGAAAAGGAGGCCCGGGAGGCATTCCGTGCGGATATGTCCGACGAAACCTCGATCGTCCTTTCCTGCAATCGCGTGAAGACCGACGGGCAGGCGTGGCCACGACCCTGCCACCACCCCCGGAACTCGTCGATTCCGGAGATCCTTCCGGCCAGTTCGTGGAGCGCGGCGGGTGGAAGTTCCATAAGCCTTGCGTCAAGCCGTTCCTCCATCGGCTCCTCCCGGATTTCTCCGTAGTATACCCGATTACCCCCGATTCCGCCCAACGGGCTTGACGGGAGCGGCAGGGGAGGTACATTCGGGAGAAGCGGGCGGCCGGGCAGGCCGCTACTTCGCATTCATTCCGAGGAGGAAGGGTATGGGTCTGACGCAAAGGCTGGAGGCGATGTACCAGGACGTGATCAAGCGAAACCCGGGGGAGGCCGAGTTCCACCAGGCGGTGAAGGAGGTTCTCGAATCGCTGGGGCCGGTTCTCGTCAAGTACCCGGAGATCGGCGAGGCGAAGGTCATCGAGCGCATCTGCGAGCCGGAACGGCAGCTGATCTTCCGGGTCCCCTGGCAGGATGACCACGGGGAGGTCCAGATCAACCGCGGCTTCCGGGTCCAGTTCAACAGCGCGCTGGGGCCGTACAAGGGGGGATTGCGGTTCCACCCCTCGGTGTACCTGGGGATCATCAAGTTCCTCGGGTTCGAGCAGATCTTCAAGAATTCCCTCACGGGGCTTCCGATCGGCGGAGCGAAGGGAGGCTCCGATTTCGACCCGAAGGGGAAGTCCGACGGCGAGGTGATGCGCTTCTGCCAGAGCTTCATGATCGAGCTGTGGAGGATCATCGGGGAGCACACCGACGTTCCCGCCGGGGACATCGGCGTCGGGGGACGGGAGATCGGATTCATGTTCGGGCAGTACAAGCGGCTGACCAACAAGTTCGAGGCCGGCGTCATCACCGGGAAGGGGCTGGTCTACGGCGGAAGCCAGGTGCGCACCGAGGCGACCGGGTACGGCTGCACCTACTTCGTCGAGGAGATGCTCAAGCACCGGAAGAACGGACTCAAAGGGAAGAAGGTCGTCGTCTCCGGGTCCGGGAACGTGGCGATCTACACGCTGGAGAAAGTGAGCCAGCTCGGCGGGAAGGTCGTCGCGATGAGCGATTCCAACGGGGTGATCTACGACGAGAGGGGGATGAACCTGGATACGATCAAGATGCTCAAGGAGGTCGAGCGCCGACGCATCAAGGATTACTGCGAGTACCACAAGAGCGCGAAGTTCACCCCCAACGGGAACATCTGGGACATCCCGTGCGACGTTGCGTTCCCTTCCGCGACCGAGAACGAGATCACGGGCAAGGACGCCAAAAAGCTGGTGAAGAACGGCTGCATCGCGATCGGCGAGGGGGCCAACATGCCGACGACCCCCGAGGGGGTGAAGGTCTTCATCGACGCCGGGATCGCCTACGGTCCCGGGAAGGCGGCCAACGCCGGCGGGGTAGCGACCTCCGGCCTCGAAATGCAGCAGAACGCGAGCCGCGAGGCGTGGGGGTTCCCCGAGACCGACGCCAAGCTTCACCAGATCATGAAGAACGTGCACCAGCTCTGCTCGGAGGCCGCCGAGGAGTTCGGCTCCCCCGGCAACCTGGTCAACGGAGCGAACATCGCCGGATTCCTCAAGGTCTCACGCGCGATGATCGCCCAGGGCGTCGTGTAATCAGGAAAGGATAGTAAGACAGCGCGAGGGCCGCCTGCGGAAGCAGGCGGCCTTTTTCCCTCACCCCTTCGTCCCTCGAAAGAGCGTTAACCCCCCCACCAGGGTTGCGCGAGCCGCAAAGATCCCATCGAACGGTATTCGAGGGGTCCTTTGGACGATGCCGGGCACCGGCATATCTATTGCTAACAGTTCCCACAAAACACCAACTTGATACGCCCGCGCTGGGATTTTTAAAGAAAAAATCAGATGGAAAGGGGGAGAAATTTATGTCCGTAGAAGGAGTTATACATTTTTCCCGGAAAAGACCTGCCGGAAGGGGGGAATAACGATGAATAACATAATTGGGATTCGTTATCACAAATTTAGGATCGTGTTGTTCTGTTTTCTGGCGATCTTTGCTTTCGCAGCATTTACACCAGGCGCTAATGCATCGTCAGGTTTCTTTGCCGATCCCACTAAGGGGGACTGCAGCAGCTGCCACACCGGACAGACGGGGAGCAGTTTCTGCGGGATGTGTCATGCGCACGGGGCGCATCCAAACAACCAGAAATCCAGCGTCAACGTGACGGCTGCAACGAACAAGTCCGACTATGCACCAGGTGAGACCGTCAGCGTGACGATCAGCGGAGGATACCGGCCCAGCCAGGCGCGTGCAATTTTATACAACCAAAGCATGACGCAGGTTGCCATCAGCACGGGCACGCCCTCCAGCGGCGGGGGACCGGTGAACGCTCCGGCCTGGACCGGCATGACTGTGAACGGGATTGCTACTTACGGGAGGACCCTCAGCGCGCCGGCGCCGACCGCGCCGGGAACTTATACATGGAAGGCCGCCTGGTACGGGAACCTGTACGATAAGAGTGGGGCGGCGTTCGGCGGCGCGAACTGGGTTCCGGACCCCTCCAATGCCGACCACGGCGAAGAGAGAGCAAGCGTTACCTTCACGGTGACGGCCCCTGCTCCGATTCTGACCAGCATCAGCGTATCCCCCTCGTCGGCCAGCGTTGCGGCAAACGGGACACAGCAGTTCACGGCGACGGCCAAAGATCAATTTGGCAACGCCCTGGTAACGCAACCCGTCTTCACCTGGACGGTGAGTGGCGGCGGAACGATCAACGGCAGCGGACTTTTCACTGCCGGGAGCACGGCGGGTGGCCCGTACACGGTGAGGGCAGCGAGCGGCGTGGTGAGCGGAACGGCCAGCGTGACGGTGACGGCCCCTGCTCCGATTCTGACCAGCATCAGCGTATCCCCCTCGTCGGCCAGCGTTGCGGCAAACGGGACACAGCAGTTCACGGCGACGGCCAAAGATCAATTTGGCAACGCCCTGGTAACGCAACCCGTCTTCACCTGGACGGTGAGTGGCGGCGGAACGATCAACGGCAGCGGACTTTTCACTGCCGGGAGCACGGCGGGTGGCCCGTACACGGTGAGGGCAGCGAGCGGCGTGGTGAGCGGAACGGCCAGCGTGACGGTGACGGACGTGCCGGGAGACACGACGGACACGGTGCCTCCGACCGTGATCTCCACCAACCCGCCCGATCTCGCGGTGGATGTCTACGTGAATACCGCGATCGAGGCGACCTTCAGCGAACAGATCGACCCGTCTTCCCTGGAATCGGGCAACATCCGGGTCAGGGATCCGGCGAATATCGAAGTGCCGGGCGCGGTGAGTTACAGCGAAACCAGTAAGACAGCGACGTTTTCCCCGTCCACCCCCCTTGCGTACGGTACCGTATACACCGCCGAGGTCAAGCTCGGGGTGACAGACTTGGCCGGAAACAGGATGGCGTCCCTTTACAAGTGGACGTTTACGACCCAGCAGGCGTCGCCCGATTCTGACGGCGACGGCGTGGGGGACGACGACGACGAGTCTCCGCACGACTGCCGCAACGCGACGCCAAGGACCCCGAGGGGGAACGGCAAGATCCAGGTCGAGCTGGTAGGAAGCGCCCCCGGGTGCCTGAAAAACGTTAAAACCTCAACGGAGACGAGTTCCTCCATAACCATGGCGGTGAAACCCGCGGGGTACGAGTTCCCCGACGGGCTGGTGTATTACGAGGTGGAGGGGATTCCTCCCGGGAGCACGGAAACCGTGCTTCTCACCTATCCGCAGCCCCATTCCGCCGGGTCGAAGGTGTTCAAGGTCGACGCCAGCGGGTTCCAGGAGTTTTCCGGGGGGTCCATCAGCGGGAAAACCGTCACCCTGATTGTCACGGACGGCGGAGCGGGTGACCTGGACGGGCTGCGCGACGGCGTGATCACCGACCCGGTCGGCGTCGGGTCTCCCGTTGATCCGGGCGGGAGCATCGATCTGGGAACGAGCGCCTCGGGCGGCGGCTGCTCCGTGGTCGGCGCCGGCGGAGGGTGGAAGGAGGCCGCAGGGTTTTACGGTCTCATTGCCCTTGCGTGGCTCGGGCTGGCCCTCCGGAGGAGGAGACCGAAGACCGGGAAGTGATTCCCGCGTTCTTCCGCCGAAAGAGAGGAGGCAGGAAAAAGGGGGCGGCCGTTTCGTGGCCGCCCCCTTATCACGTGCGTTCCGGACGGCGGGAGCGAGTGCCGCCTTATCCCGTTCCCGTCGCCCTATCGCCCCTCTTCCCCCGCGCCGGGGCTACTGCGAATGCATGTGCGGAGGACCCGGCTTCCCGTGGTGCCCGGCTCCCATCATCTTTTCCATGTGGTTCAGGTGGGACTCCTGGAGGTCGTCGAGTCTCTTCAGGTGCTCTAAGACGGCTGCGCGGAACGCCTCGGGTTCTTTCGTCGCCTCCATCTTCTTCTCGCTTTCCCGCAGGTCCGAAACCGCCTTCTTCATCTCTTCAAGATGCCCCATCATCTTCTCCCTCATCGGGGGCATCCCGTCCTTTCCGTGCCGATGCGGGCAATCTTTCGGGCACCCCTCCCGGCAGTGAGGGCAGCCGCACCCGCAGGGGGTCCCGGCATCCGCCAGGGACTTGTCCATCGGGGCGCCTTCCGCAGCGGCGGGTGCTGCTGCGGCCGGGGCGGGGACAGCGGCGGGGACGGACGCCGGCGCAGGAGCGGCCTTCGCCGGCGCCTTCGTCTCCTCCCCGAATCCCTTCAGGGTGTGATTCTTGCCGTAGAACTTCCCGGCGTCCGTGAAGACCTTGTCGCCCGTCTTCCCCACGTGGCAGAAGCTGCATGGCTTGTTCTCGGCCTTCCCGTAGGCGGGCTTCGCGTCGGCCGGCCACGATGAGGCGGTAAGCAGGCCCAACCCGGCGGCGACGGCGACCGCCCATTTCCCGAAATTCTTCATCTCCGTTCCTCCTGTCGTTTTTATCTTCCGGCGTCCCGATGAAAAACCCCTTTCCCCGGGGGCGCGGACAACAGTGTACCCCGTTTCTCCCCCGGGGATGTGAGGGATGCTTTCCCGGGATGAATCGGGAGGGGCAGGCATTATAATGGGGGCGGTACCCGGCGCACATCTGACCGCTCGCGGTTAAACCTCGTAACGTCTGGGGGTGGGTCATGCTGGTAGGCAAGAGGATGACAAGGGACCCGAAAACGGTGGGGCCCGACGATCCCCTGACGCGCGCCGCGGACATCATGCGGAAGTTTCGGATCAATCATCTTCCCGTGGTGGAAGAGGGAAAGCTCGTCGGCATCCTGTCGGACACCGACTTGAGGAACGTATCGCTTACGGGCGAACGGATCGCCGGTCCGGGGGAGCCTCAGGTCCGGGACCGGCATGTGCGGGAGGTGATGATCCAGGAGGTGTGGTCGCTGACGCCCGAGGACTCCGTGGAGGACGCGCTCCTCATCATCCAGCGGAAGAAGTTCGGGGCGCTTCCCGTCCTCGCCGGCGACCGGCTGGTGGGGATCATCACCAAGATCGATCTGATCAACGCCTTCATCGACGTGCTGGACATCGACGGCGTGGGCCTGCGGGTCGAGGTGGTCCTCCCCCGGTCCCTCGGGAGGTTCGAGGAGCTGCTCGGGGTTGTCCGGGAGCTCGGCGTGGAGCTGCGCAGCTGCCTCATCACCCAGGAGACGAAGGGGGCCGACCGGATGGTGGTTCTTCTCCGCCTCGACACGGTCAACGGGCCGATGGTCCGCGGCGCTCTCCGGGCGAAGAAGTTCGAGGTTCTGGACCCCGGCACCGACTCCCTGTAGCGGGTTACTTCGCCTTCCTGCCCACCAGACGCCGAAGGACGTACTGGAGGATCCCCCCGTTGTTGTAGTACCGGACCTCCTCCGGGGTGTCGATCCGGGCGATCGTCGCGAAGGTTTTTACAGCGCCGTCCAAGGTGGCGCTCACGGAAATGCGCTTTCCCGGGGTGACTCCACCGGAGATCCCCTCGATCGCGAACGTCTCCATGCCCGTCAGGCCGAGGGACTCCCGGCTCTCCCCGCTCTCGAACTGCAGGGGGAGGACCCCCATCCCGATGAGGTTGCTCCGGTGGATCCGCTCGAAGCTCTCCGCCACCACCGCCTGTACGCCGAGAAGTTTCGGCCCCTTGGCCGCCCAGTCCCGCGAGGAGCCGGAGCCGTACTCCTTCCCTGCGATGATGAGGAGGGAGACGCCCTCCTCCGCGTACCGCATCGCCGCGTCGAAGATCGTCATCTTCCCCCCGTCCGGGAGGTGCGAAGTCCACCCCCCTTCCGTGCCGGGGACGAGAAGGTTGCGCAGGCGGATATTGGCGAACGTCCCGCGCATCATGACCTCGTGGTTCCCCCGTCGGCTCCCGTAGGAATTGAAATCCTCCCTCGCCACGCCGTGCCCGATGAGGTACTTCCCCGCCGGGCTGTCCGCCGGGATGTCTCCCGCGGGGGAGATGTGGTCGGTGGTCACCGAGTCCCCCAGCACCGCAAGGACCCTCAACCCCCGGAGGTCTCCCGGGGGCGTCGGCCTGGACGCGAGGTCCGCGAAGAAGGGGGGATGCTTGACGTAGGTGGAGGAGGGCTCCCACGCGAAACACTCCTCCTTCGGGACCGGGAGTCCCTTCCACTCCTCGTCGCCCTCGAACACCGCCGCGTATTCCTTCCGGAACATCTCCGCCCCGACGGAGGACCGGACCGCTTCCGAGATCTCCTCCGGCGCCGGCCAGATCTCCGGCAGCATGACGGGAAGGCCGTTGGGGTCGAACCCCACGGGTTCCTTGGTCAAGTCGATGTCCATGGTGCCCGCGAGCGCGTAGGCGACGACGAGGGGCGGAGAGGCGAGGTAGTTGCCCCGGCACATCGGGTGAATGCGCCCCTCGAAGTTCCGGTTTCCCGAGAGGACGGAGACAGCGACCAGGTTCCCCTTCCGGATCCCTTCGGCGATCGGTTCCGGGAGCGGCCCCGAGTTCCCGATGCAGGTGGTGCAACCGTACCCGACAAGGTGGAACCCCAGCGCCTCGAGATAGGGGGTAAGGCCCGCCTTGTCGAGGTAGCGGCTCACGACCTTGGAGCCGGGGGCGAAGCTGGTCTTCACCCACGGCATTGCTCGGAGTCCCCGTTCCACCGCCTTCTTCGCGAGGAGCCCCGCGCCGAGCATCACCGCGGGGTTGGAGGTGTTCGTGCAGCTGGTGATCGCGGCCACCACCACCGACCCGTCGACGAGGGGGAAAGAGGCCCCCCGGTACGAGACCGGCACCCCCGCCTCCCCGGGTTCCCCGGGGGGAGGCAGATCGGGGCTCTCCGACGGGCACCCCCCTTCGGCGTACCACCGGCCCTGCTCGTGGGCGGAAACCGGCCTCGGTTCCCTCCCCCATCCGGCAAGGGCTTTCCGGAACGACGCCCGCGATTCCTTGAGCGGCACGCGGTCCTGCGGCCTTTTCGGGCCGGCGAGGCTGGGCTCTACCGCGGAGAGGTCGAGCGACAGGGTGTCCGAGAAGACGGGGTCGGGGGAGTCGTCGGAGCGGAACAATCCCTGGACCTTGCAATATGCCTCGACGAGGGTTACCTGCTCCCGGTCCCGGCCGGTGAACAGGAGGTAGGAGAGCGTCTCCCGGTCCACCGGGAAGAAGCCGATGGTGGCGCCGTACTCGGGGGACATGTTGGAGATCGTCGCCCGGTCGGGCAGGGAGAGGGAGGTAAGCCCCGGGCCGTAGAATTCGACGAACTTGCCCACGACCCCTTTCGCCCGCAGCATCTGGGTGACGGTCAGCACGAGGTCGGTCGCCGTGGCCCCGGCGGGAAGCCGCCCGGAGAGCCGGAATCCCACCACTTCGGGCACGAGCATGGAAACCGGCTGACCGAGGAGCGCGGCCTCCGCCTCGATGCCCCCCACGCCCCACCCCACGACCCCCAGCCCGTTGATCATCGGCGTGTGGGAATCGGTCCCGACGAGCGTGTCGGGGTAAGCCTGTGTTCCCCGACCGGTCCTCTTCCGGAATACCACGGGGGCGAGATACTCGAGGTTCACCTGGTGGCAGATCCCGGTTCCCGGGGGGACCACCCGCAGATTCCGGAACGACTCCTGCCCCCACCGCAGGAAGGCGTACCGCTCGCCGTTGCGCTCCATCTCGCGAGCCACGTTCGCCCCGAAGGATCCTTTCGACCCGAACCGGTCCACCTGGACGGAGTGGTCGATGATCAGGTCCGCGGGCATGAGCGGGTTGATCTTCCCGGGGTCGCCCCCCATCCGGCGGGCGGCGTCGCGCATGGCGGCGAGGTCGACCAGGGCCGGAACCCCGGTGAAATCCTGAAGCAGCACGCGGGCGGGGCGAAACGCGATCTCCCGGTCCGGGGGGGAGCCCGGTTCCCAGCGGGCCAGCGCCTCGATGTCCTCGGAACGAACGGACGTACCGTCCTCGTGGCGCAGCAGGTTCTCCAGAAGCACCTTGAGGGAGAGCGGCAGGCGCGAGACCGCCCCCACGCCCCGTTTCTCGAGAGCGTCCAGGCGAAAGATCTCGTAGCTCCTTCTTCCGACGGTCTCCCTCGTCCTGGCGCCGAAACTGCCGGCCGGCTTCTTTCCCATGGCCTCCTCCGATTGCAGGTGATAAAAAAAATGGTACCACGGAGAAGGCTTCCCGTGCCCGGCTGCCTGCATCCTCGACGGGCAGGGGGTGGTCCGCGCGGGGATGGCGGACCGACCATACCGTGCGGATGGAGATTCAGGAGATCCTTAACGGCACGGGAACCAATCCGCGCCGGAAGGTAGGGAGGGAATCGGCCGATAGACGCCCTCACGCTGGCCGGAATCGCCCTGGGGCTTGCGATGGACGCCTTCGCGGTGGCCATCGCCACGGGGATCGTCCTCGGGACGGTTTCCCCCCGCCAGACCTTTCGCCTCGCGTGGCACTTCGGCTTATTCCAGTTCCTCATGCCCGTCGTCGGATGGATGGCCGGGCTGTCCGTCGAAAGGTTCCTCTCCGCGTACGACCACTGGCTCGCCTTCGGCCTGCTTGCGGTCATCGGGGGAAAGATGATCTACGAGGCGACGACGAGGGAGGGAAGGGAGGAGGCCGGACGCGACCCGACGCGCGGCGTCTCGCTGGTCGTCCTGTCCGTGGCCACGAGCGTGGACGCCCTGGCCGTGGGCTTGAGCCTGGGCGTTCTCCGCGTCGGGATCTGGTACCCCGCCGTGGTGATCGGAATGGTCGCCTGCTCGCTGACCGCCGCGGGGCTGCACCTGGGGCGCCGCATCGGGGAAACGGCCGGGAGGCGGATGGAAGTCGTCGGCGGGGCGATCCTGGTCGGTATCGGCGTCAAGATCCTTTTCGGGCATCTTTTCGGGTAGGCGGCCGCCCTGGAGCCTGCATGAGGACGATCTCCCATTCGTCCGCGTTTCGGTCGTACCGGAGAACGTACCGGTTCCCGTCCGAGGCGTCGAGCTTGACGTATTCGTGGTCCTCCCCCCTCCACCGGTCGAGGACGGAAGTGACCTCGAGGGGGCGCTCCCCCATGGTGAAGGACCGAGGCGTCTCTCCCGCGCAGTACCCCTCGTAGCAGACGACTCGGACCTTCATCGCGCTCCTCCCGGCTTGCGCAGGGCCTCTCATAGATATTTTCTCACGGTTTGCCACGGGATGTCTTATGCACCGGTTGCGGGGTAAAGGGACGTTCGTTTTTGCCGCTTCCGGAAACGGACCGCGGAGGGGTATCATCGTACAGGGCGATGGGGGAGAAGCCACGGGGCGCGATGCGTTCGCCCCGCGTCCGGGGCCGTCGGCAAGGGAGGGAAACCCCGGGGAAGGGCGATGATAAGATGAAGTCTGAAAACACGCGCGGTCAGGCTAAGTACTCCGCTTCACAAATATGGCAACGTATCCTTGCATGCCCCCCGTTGCCAAGGGGCGCAGCGGGGGATTCCTCGAAGCGGGGGGACATTCCTATATCGAGTTGTACGTTGAGGAGTGTCCCGCGAAAGGCGAAAATTGCGTCGAGCGGAATGGCAGCGAGCAGTCGCAGGTCGCGAGCGTAGCGGAGAGGAAGCCGCCCGCGAGCACCTGGCACCGGGAGGGGAAACGCCTCGGGCGTCGGCCCGATACGAGACCGTAATTACGAGACGCAGCACTTAGCGGAACGCATCGTGTTTTCCACACACCACGAAAGGGGAACGAGATGAGGAAGAACCTGCGAAACAGGATTCTCGGCGCCTCATTGGCTGCCCTGCTTGTGCTCCCGGCCGGATGCGCCACCAACCCCGACGGGACCACCGAGTACAAGAGGACCGCGATCGGCGCCCTGGCGGGCGGTGCGGTCGGCGCAGGGGCCGGCGCGCTCATCGGGGGGAAACGGGCCGGCCGCGGCGCGCTGATCGGCGGCGTGACCGGGGCGGTGGTCGGCGGAGCGATTGGCAACTACATGGACCGCCAGGCCGCCGAGTTGAAGAGGCGCCTTCCGGATGCGGCGGTGGAGCGGCAGGGGGACAAGCTCTACGTCGCCCTTCCCTCCGGGATCCTCTTCGACGTCGACAAGGACCAGGTTCGGCCCGAAGCCAAACAGTCGCTCACGACGGCTGCCGATGTGCTGATCAAGTACCCGGATACGTACGTGACGGTGGAGGGGCACACCGACTCCACCGGCTCCAACGAGCACAACCAGTCGCTTTCCGAGCGCCGGGCGATGCGGGTCCGGGACGTCCTCGCCGATAGCGGGGTTCCCCCCCAGCGGCTCAGCGCGCGCGGGTACGGGGAGACCGACCCGATCTCCGACAACTCGACGCCGGAAGGACGGCAGTTGAACCGGCGGGTCCAGCTGGAGATCCGGCCGAACGAGAAACTGCAGGCGCAGCAGAAGCAGGGGGGGTAGCCGCTTTCCCCCCGGCGCCCCTTTCCCCGCGAAGGGGGTTTCCGGGGGGACCCCCGCATTCCGTTCGGAAAACCGATCAGGGGGCGACTCTCGTGGAGTACGGATCTCTTGCCTGGCGTTCGATCAACGCCATCCGGTTTCTCTCCGTAGACGCGGTGCAGAAGGCGAAATCCGGTCATCCCGGCACTCCCATGGCGCTTGCCCCGCTGTCGTACCTTCTCTGGACGAGAACCCTCCGGTACAACCCGAAGAATCCGGACTGGCCCGGCAGGGACCGGTTCATCCTCTCCTGCGGGCACGCGTCGATGCTCCTGTACTCCCTGCTGTACCTCACCGGGTTCGACCTTCCCCTCGAGGAGCTCAAGGCGTTCCGCCAGTGGGGGAGCAAAACGCCGGGGCACCCGGAGGCGGGGCACACGCCAGGGGTCGAGGTAACCACCGGGCCTCTCGGGCAGGGGATCGGAAACGCCGTGGGGATGGCGATGGCGTCGCGGTTGCTGGCCCACCGGTTCAACCGCCCCGGGCACGAGATCGTGTCCCACCGGATCGTGGCGCTGTGCTCCGACGGGGACCTCATGGAGGGGGTTGCCTCCGAGGCCGCGTCGCTGGCCGGGTTCCACCGGCTCGGCAACCTCGTCGCCTTCTACGACGACAACCGGATCACGATCGAGGGGTCGACCGACCTGGCGTTTCGCGAGGACGTCGCCGGCCGGTTTCGCTCCTACGGCTGGAACGTCCTGACGGTCGCCGACGGGAACACCGATCTCGAGGGGACCTCGGCGGCGATCGGGGCGGCCTTTGCGGAGAGGGAGCGACCGACGCTCGTGATCGTACGGACGAACATCGCCTTCGGCAGCCCGAACAAGCAGGACACCGCGGAAGCGCACGGATCCCCCCTCGGGGAGAAGGAGGTGGCGCTCACGAAGGAGGCGCTCGGCTGGCCGAAGGAGCCGGATTTTTTCGTGCCCGTCGATGTCCTGGCGCACTTCCGGGAGGCGATTCCCCGAGGGGAGGCGATGGAGCGTGAGTGGCGCCTCAAGATGGCGGCATACATGAGCGCCCATCCGGACCTGGCCATGGAATGGGAACGGGTCATGTGGGGGGATCTTCCGGAGGGTTGGGAGAAGGACCTCCCTTCCTTCTCCCCCGGGGCCGGCCCGATGGCGACGCGGAAGGCGTCGGGGAAAGTGATCAATGCGATCGCCCGGAGGGTCCCCGAGCTTGCGGGGGGGTCGGCCGATCTCGCCCCGTCCACGGAGACGCTGATCGAGGGAGGCGGGGAGTTCCTCCCGGACGCCTCTCCGGGGGGGAGGAACTTCCACTTCGGCGTGCGCGAGCACGGGATGGGGGCGATCCTCAACGGGATGTCGCGCCACGGGGGGGTGATCCCGTACGGGGCCACGTTCCTGATCTTCTCAGACTATATGCGGGCCTCCATTCGCCTGGCGGCGCTTTCGGGTGTCCGGGTGATCTACGTCTTCACCCACGATTCCGTGGGGCTCGGCGAGGACGGCCCCACCCACCAGCCGATCGAGCATCTGCCGTCGCTGAGGGCGATCCCGAACCTGTACGTCTTCCGGCCGGCGGACGCCAACGAGACGGCAGCGGCGTGGAAGATGGCGATGGAGCGGTCCACGGGACCCTCCGCGATCGCGCTCACCCGGCAGAGCGTCCCGATCCTTCCCCCGGAGGAGGTGTTCCGCGATGGAAACGTATACCGGGGCGCGTACATCCTCAAAGAAGGGGGGAAGGGCCATCCCGCGGTGATTCTGCTGGCCTCCGGCTCGGAGGTGCACGTTGCCCTGGGGGCCGCCGAACTCCTGGAGACGGAAGGGATATCCTCGCGGGTGGTGAGCTTCCTTTGCTGGGAACGGTTCGAGGAGCAGCCCGACCTGTACCGCCAGTCCCTGCTTCCGTCGTCGGTTCGCGCGAGGGTTTCGGTGGAGGCGGCGGCGACCTTCGGGTGGGACCGGTACCTGGGCGGCGGCGGTGCCTCCGTGGGAATCGACCGATTCGGCGCCTCGGCGCCTGCGGCGCGCATCTTTCAGGAGCTGGGAATCACACCCGAAAACGTCGCGGCCCTGGCGAAGGCCTTGCTCGGGAAAGCGTAGAGGTGCTGTGCTTTCCGAAATACGGCACTGTGACCCGGGGCGCGGCGGGGGATTCCTCGAAGCATGGGCGGGGGCACTCCTCTCCCGCATCCCGGTGGGCGGGGACACTCCTCAACGTGTAACTTGAGATAGGAATGTCCCCGGAGGGTCCCCGGGAAATCGCATCGAGCGGGCGCAGTTTCGCGGGTGCCGAAAAAGCGTAGCAAGCCGAAGGAGTGGGGGCGCAGTGAGGTTAAGCCACGAACGGAGCCCCCCTCCGAGGCTGCGGAGCGATCGCCGCCCGCGGGCCCCGGGCACGATACGAGGCCGTAACTACGATACGCTGCACTAAGGAACCGGTATCGAATTTTTCCCGGGAAAGGAGCGTGCATGGGAACGAATCCTCTCGTGGAACTGCGGAAGCTCGGCCAGAGCCCGTGGCTGGACTTCATCGAGCGCGGGCTGATCTCTTCGGGAGGGCTGATGCGCATGGTGTCGGGAGACGGGATCACGGGGGTCACCTCCAACCCGACGATCTTCGAGAAGGCGATCTCCGGGGGCCGGGAATACGACCACCAGATCCGGGCCCTGGCGGACCGGGGCACCGGCGTGATGGAAGCGTACAAGGAGATCGTGGCGGAAGACATCCGGAATGCCGCCGACGTGCTGCGGCCGGTCTACGACGCCTCTTCCGGTGCGGACGGCTACGTCTCCCTCGAGGTCGACCCGGACCTGGCGTACGACACCGACCGGACGATCGCGAGGGCGGAGGAACTGTTCCGGGCGGTTTCGCGCCCGAACGTCCTCATCAAGATCCCCGGCACCCGGGAGGGCCTGCCCGCGATCGAGGAGACCATCGCCCGGGGCATTCCGGTGAACGTGACTCTCATCTTTTCCGTGAAGCGGTACGAGGAGGTGGCCGGGTCGTACATCCGCGGTGTAGAGCGGCTTGCTGCCCAGGGAAAAAACCCTGCTCGCGTCGCCTCGGTGGCCTCCTTTTTCGTTTCCCGCGTGGACACGGCGGTGGACAAGCTCCTCGACGAGGTGATCCCCCGGTGGCCGGGCTCGCCCAAGGCCGAGACGGCGATCTCCCTGAAAGGGAAGGTGGCGGTGGCCAACGCGGGGCTGGCGTATGCGAAGTTCCGGGAGATCTTTTCTGCCCCCCGTTGGAAAACACTTGCCTCGAAGGGGGCCAGGGTGCAGCGACCGCTGTGGGCGAGCACGGGCACGAAGAACCCGAAGTACTCCGACGTGCTCTACGTCGAGGAGCTGATCGGACCCGACACCGTCAACACGATGCCCCTGGCGACGATCGACGCCTTTCGCGACCACGGGAAGGTCACGGACACGTTGACAGGCAAGGAGAAGGAGGCGAAAGAGGTTCTTGACGACCTCGGGCTCCTCGACATCGGGATCGAGGAGGTATGCGAGAAGCTGGTCCGGGACGGCGTCCGCAGCTTCGCGGACTCCTACCGCGCGCTTCTTGGGGCGATCGAGAAGAAGCTCGCCGAGGCGAAGGTGGCCTGAACCGAAAACCCCTGAAGCGGAATTGCCGGAGGTCGACAGATGCGGATCGCGATGGTGGGATTGGGGAAGATGGGTCTCAACATGACCCGCCGGCTGCTCCGCGGAGGGCACGAAGTGGTCGCCGCCGACCGCTCCGCGAATGCGGTCAGGGAGGCCGCCCGCGAGGGGGCCCTCCCGGCTGCGTCGGTCGCCGATGCGGTTGCGATCCTTTCCCCCCCGAGGGTGGTGTGGCTCATGGTCCCGGCCGGTCCGCCCGTGGACGAGAACGTGGAACTTCTCGCCGGGACCCTCGAGGCCGGGGACGTGGTTGTGGACGGCGGGAACTCGCTCTACAAGGAAGCGCCCCGACGGGCGAAGCGTCTTGCCGAGCGCGGGGTCCGGTTTCTCGACGCCGGGACCAGCGGCGGGATCTGGGGGCTTGCCAAGGGGTACTGTCTCATGGTCGGGGGGGACGAGGACGCCTTCCGTGTCGTGAACCCGATCCTTGCAACGCTTGCCCCGCCCGGGGGATACGCCCACATGGGACCGCACGGAGCCGGCCATTTCGTGAAGATGGTCCACAACGGCATCGAGTACGGCATGATGCAGTCGTACGCCGAGGGGTTCGAACTTTTGTCATCCGCCCCCTTTTCGCTCGACCTGCGGGCGATCGCCTCCCTGTGGAACCAGGGGAGCGTCGTCCGGTCCTGGCTTCTGGAACTTGCCGAACGGGCGTTGGAAAAAAACCCTGGTCTCTCGGGGCTCTCCCCGTACGTGGACGATTCGGGGGAAGGGCGCTGGACGGTCGAGCAGTCCATCGAGGCGGGAGTTCCTCTCCCGTCCATCGCACTTTCACTCTACATGAGGTTCTTCTCCCGGCAGGACAATTCCTTCGCGATGCGGATGCTGGCTGCGCTGCGCAACGAGTTCGGGGGCCACGCGGTGAAGACGGCGTCTGCCCGGCCGAAGAAGGGGAAGCGGAATGACTGAGGATGGGAAAAGACCGGCCGCGGCCCCCCTTCCCCAGGAGGCATCAGCCGCCGCGATCCCCCCCCCGTGCCTTCTCGTCATTTTCGGGGCTTCGGGGGATCTGACGAAGCGGAAGCTCGTCCCGGCCCTGTTCGGGCTATTCCGGGAGAAACTCCTTCCCGAGGGGTTCGCCGTCCTGGGGGTGTCGCGCACCCCGTACCCGGACGACGCGTTCCGCGACCACCTGCGGGACGGGATCCGGGATCTCCAACCGGAGAAGTTCGACCCCGCCTCCTGGGACGCCTTCGCGAAAAGGCTCTACTACCAGCCAGGGGACATCGGGGACCCGGAGAGCACAAAGGCTTTGGCCGCGCGGATCCGCGCCGTTGCGAAAGACCGGGGGATCCCGGGGAACCTCATCTTCTACGCCTCCGTCGCGCCGAAGTTCTACGACCCCCTTATCCGACGGATCGGGGAGGCGGGGCTTGCCGCCGCCTCGGAGGACCTGCCCGGCTACCGGCGCGTGGTGATCGAGAAACCGTTCGGCCGCGACCTGGCGAGTGCCCGGGAGCTCACGAAAGTGGTCTCGGGAGTCTTCCGGGAGGACCAGGTCTACCGGATCGACCACTACCTCGGGAAGGAGACGGTCCAGAACATCCTCGTTTTCCGGTTCGGCAACGAGATCTTCGAGCCGATCTGGAACCGGAACTACATCGACCACGTCCAGATCACGGTGGCCGAGACGCTCGGGGTGGAAAGCAGGGGGGACTACTACGAGGAGGCGGGGGCCGTGCGGGACATGATCCAGAACCACCTGCTGCAGCTCCTCGCGCTCGTGGCGATGGAGCCCCCGATCTCGCTTTCCGCCGAGGACGTGCGGGACGAGAAGGTGAAGCTCCTCCGCTCGCTCGATCCGATCCCCGACGAGGCCGTGGGCGAGGTGTGCGTGCGGGGACAGTACACCACCGGGGAGGTCGGCGGGCAGAGGGTCGCATCTTACCGCCAGGAGAAGAACGTCTCCCCCGGGTCCCTGACCGAGACGTACACCGCCCTGAAACTCTCGATCGACAACTGGCGGTGGGGCGGGGTCCCGTTCTACCTCCGCACGGGGAAGCGCCTGGCCCGGGGGGTCTCCGAGATCGCGATCCGGTTCCGCCCCGTTCCCTATCTCCTGTTCGGTGATACGGCGTGCGGCCAGCTGGAGTCGAACGTCCTGGTCCTCAACATCCAGCCCGAGGAGGGGATCTTTCTCAAGGTGGGGGCGAAGTCCCCGGGTCCTTCGATCTGCGTGAAGCCGGTGGAGTTCCAGTTTACCTACGAGCGCGCCTTCGGGGCCAAGAGCCAGCCCGCCTACGGGAGGCTCCTGCTCGACGCGATGCTCGGCGATGCGACGCTCTTCCCCAGGGACGACACGGTGAGGATCTCCTGGTCGCTCCTTGGCCCCCTCCTCTCCCGGTGGGAGGAGAACCCGGGGCGCGACCTGTTCTTCTACCCGGCGGGGAGCTTGGGCCCCCGGGAGGCCGACAAGATCCTGGGCCGGGAGGGGAGGCAGTGGCGGATCCCGTGACGCATGCAGGGGACGACCCGTCCGGCAGGCTCTTCGTGCTTTCCTCGCCGGAGGAGCTGGCCCGGGCGGCGGCGGGGCGGCTTTGGGGGATCGCGCGGGAGCGGGCGACAGTCTTGGGCCGGACCGGGAAAGGGACGAAAAGGGTTTCCCTGGCCCTCTCCGGAGGGAGAACCCCCCGCCTCACGCTTGCGGCCCTTTCCTCCGAGCCGTACCGGGACCGGTTCCCGTGGGATCTCGTCCATTTCTACCAGGTCGACGAGCGTTGGGTTTCCCCCGGCGACCCGGCGAGCAACCAGCGGATGCTGCGGGAGTCGCTCATGTCCTGCGCCCCCGTCCCCCCGGATCACTTCCACCCGGTCGACACCTCCCTGCCTGACCCGCGGGAGGGAGCGCGCAGGTATGAAGAGACGCTCCGGCGCGCTTTCCGGGGGACCCCCGGTGACTTCCCCCGGTTCGACGCGATCTTGCTGGGGCTGGGGGCCGACGGGCACACCGCATCGCTGTTCCCCGGTTCCGTCGCTCTGGAGGAGGAAACCGCCTGGGTGGTGCAGACCGAGGGGGGGGATCCACCCGCTCCCCGCGTCACCCTGACGCTCCCCGTGCTGAACGCGGCCTCCCAGGTGATCTTCCTGGTGAGCGGGAAGGAGAAGGCCCGGGTTCTGGGGGAGGTCCTGTCGGGAAGGGGAGGGGAACTGCCCGCCTCCCGGGTTTCCCCGCGCAGGGGAAAGGTCACCTTCCTTGCCGATGCCGCCGCCGCGTCGCTCCTTGGCGGGAAGTCCCCGCCGGCCCGCAGGGCAGGCGGGAATGGACGAGGGAAGGAGGACGGCACCGGATGAGGATCCTTGCGGGAGACGTGGGGGGCACGAAAACGAACCTCGCGCTCTTTCTCCGGGAAGGAAGCACGTTGCGCCGGAAGGAACTCCGGTCGTTCCCGAGCGGCGGGTACCCGGACCTGGAATCGATCCTCACGGAGTTTCTCGCCGGGAAACCCGGGGTCGACGCGGCCTGCATCGGCGTGGCGGGGCCGGTGGTGTCCGGGCGGAGCCGGGTGACCAACCTCCCGTGGGTCGTGGACGAGGATTCGGTGAAAACCGCCATCGGGGCGCCGCGCGCCTTCCTCATCAACGACCTGCAGGCGACCGCCTTTTCCGTTGCGTATCTCCCGGGCGAGAGCCTGGCCGTCCTCCAGGGGGGGAAGGCCGACCCGCGGGGGAACGTCGCGGTAATCGCCGCGGGAACCGGCCTCGGCGCGTCGTTCCTCGTGTGGGCAGGAACGCGGTACCTGCCGGTCGCTTCGGAGGCAGGGCACGCCGATTTCGCTCCAAGGGACGAGCGTGAGGTGCGGCTGTTCCATTACCTGAAAGGGCGGCACGGTCGCGTCAGCGTGGAGCGGGCGGTGTCGGGCCCGGGGCTGCACGCGATCTACCGGTTTCTGCGCGAGTCCGAGGGAATGGCGGAATCCCCGGAGATCGAGGCGCTCCTCGCCGCGGAGGACCCGCCGCACGTCATCTCGCAGGAGGGGCTTTCCGGGCGGTCGGGTGCCTGCCGCGAGGCCCTGCGGATCTTCTCGTCCCTCTACGGGGCGCAGGCGGGAAACCTCACCCTTCAGATGATGGCGACGGGAGGGGTGTCCCTGGGAGGAGGGATCGCCCCCTCGATCCTCCCGATCCTCTCGGAAGGTACGTTTCTCGAATCGTTCCTCTCCAAGGGGAGATTCCGGCAGTTCCTCTCGAGAGTGCCGGTCAAGGTGATCCTGGACGACAAGGCCGCGCTGCTCGGAGCGGCGCACTTCGCCTTCGCGGGGGAGGGGGTGGCCGGTTGACGAAGACCCGCAGGCTCCCAAGGATCGTGCTGGCCTCCGACCACGGGGGGGTGGCGATGAAGGCGGACCTTCTCCGGTTCCTGTCGGGCAAGGGCTACGTCGTCCGGGACCTGGGGACGGACACTCCCGACCCGGTGGATTACCCCGACTACGGATTCGCCGCCGCCGCGTGGATCCGGCGGGGGGAGGCCGACCGGGCCATCCTCCTCTGCAAGTCGGGCATCGGGATGGCGATCGCGGCGAACAAGGCGAAGGGCGTGCGGGCGGCGCTGGTGTCGACCGTGCCGGACGCCTTGCTGTCCCGGCGTCACAACGACGCCAACGTGCTCGTCCTGGGCGCCCTCGAGGTCCCGCCCCGCCGGGCACGCAGCATCGTGACGACGTGGCTTGCGACCCCCTTCGACGGGGGGCGCCATCGCCGCCGGGTGGAGAAGATCCGGCGCTACGAGAAGGCCCACTGGAAGGAGTGAGGGGGAAAGCGTCTCCCGTCAGGGTTTACGGGTCCCCGCCCCCGATGACCCTGCGCAAGGCCGCCGCGAGGGTTCCGACCCGGTACGGTTTCGGGAGAAACCCCGCGGCCCCGGCCGACAGGAGGCTCTGGGGCCCTCCTTCCACGGCGTACCCCGAGGAGAGAAGGATCCGGGCGGAGGGGTCGATCTCCTTCAGCCGGTGGAACGTCTCCTCCCCGCCCATCCCGGGCATGATCATGTCGAGGATGACCGCCGCGATCTCCCCGCGTTTCTCCGAGAAGGTCTTCACGGCCTCGAGGCCGTTCCCGGCCGTGAGGACCCGGTAGCCGAGCCTGCCGAGCATCTCCACCGCGAGCTGGCGCAGCGACTCCTCGTCGTCGACGAAAAGGACCGTCTCCGTTCCGCCGACCGGTTCCTCCGGGACGGGGGAAGGCGAAGGCGATATCTTCTTCGGGGAGGCGGGCAGCAGCACCCGGAACGTCGTCCCCTCCCCTGGGGTGCTCCGGACGACCAGGTACCCTCCGTGGTTTTTCACGATGCCGTAGGCCATCGCCAGTCCCATCCCGCTTCCTTTCCCCGGTTCCTTGGTGGTGAAGAACGGCTCGAAGATGCGCGGGATGTTTTCCGGAGGGATTCCCATGCCGGTATCGGAGAGGAGGAGCAAGACGTACTTCCCGCGCGGCGCCCCCTCGGGGGCTCCCTCCTCGTCTCCCGAAAACGTCTCGTGGCGCGTCCCGAGCGTGAGGATTCCGCCATCGGGCATGGCGTCGCGGGCGTTGATGCACAGGTTGAGGACCGTCTGCTCCAGCTGGCCGGCGTCCCCCTCGACGGCCGAAAGGCCATCGGCCAACTCCGTCCGGATCTCGATCGACCGGTCGAAGGTATGGCGAATCATGGAAACGACCTTCCCCACGACCTGGTTGAGGTCGACCGGCCGTACCTCGTACTTGCCGCCCCGCGCGAACCCGAGGAGCTGGGTGGTGAGGTCGGACGCGCGCAGCCCCGCCCGTTCGATGGCTTCGATCTCCTCCGCCCCCGCGTCCCCGATCCGGGCCTTGAGCAGCGAGGTGTATCCCATGATCGCCTGGATGATGTTGTTGAAGTCGTGGGCGATCCCGCCCGCGAGCGTCCCCACCGCCTCCATCTTCTGGATGTTCCGCAGCTGCTCTTCGAGGTGTCTCTGCTCGGTGATGTCGATTCCGGTCCCGATTACCCAGACCACCTCGCCCCGTTCATCTCTCGTGACGGAGTTGTTCCAGCGGATGTTCCGTTCCCCTCCGTTGCGCATGCGCCACGGGTTTTCGTAGTACGGGAAGATGTCCTTTTCGCCAAGCTGGGAGAACGCCTCCCGGATCGGGGCGACAACCCGCTCGGGGAGAAGGAGGTCCCAGATGCGCTTTCCCCGGACCTCGCTCTCCCGCCACCCGGTCAACTCCTCGCATTTCCGGTTGAAGAGCAGGATCCTTCCCTCCCGGTCCATCACCACGATCAGGACGTTCGCGACGGCCAGGATCCTGGAGGAGAAGTCCTTTTCCCTCCGGAGGGCCTCCTCGGCGTCCTTCCGCCGGGTGATGTCGGTGATCTGTCCCAGCGCGAGGTCCTCCGAAACCGGGAAGACGTCGAGCAGACCCCAGAAATGCGTCCCGTCCTTCCGTTTCCGGAGAACTTCCGTCTCCACCGGCCGACCGGTGCGCAGAACGTTTTCGTAGGGGTCATCCTCTCCCGGAGAAACGGCGTGATCGGAAACGGCAAGGCGCAGGAATTCCTCTCTCGGGTATCCGTAGAGCCGCAGGCAGCCCTCGTTCACGTCGTGGAATCGCCCGTCCTTCCCCACCGTGACTGCAGGAGGGCCCTGCTCGAACAGGAGGCGGTACTTCTCCTCGGAGGCGCGAAGACGCGTGACCATGCGGTACTTTTCGATCGCCATCGCCATCTGGTCCGGGATGCTCCCCAGCCTCTCCACCGTCGCAAGGGAGTACGCTCCCTTCCGGCGGCTGTTGAAGTTCAGCGTTCCCACGATCCTCTCCCCGACGAAGAGGGGGATCATGAGCCGGGACCTTATCCCTTCCCTCACGAGGACCTCGTTCTCCGCGAACTGGTCCGGGGAGGCCGCCATGTCCGCGTCCAGCCGCGTCATGCGGTGGGAGAGAACCCATCCGGGGGCCGACCGGTCGAGCGGGACGCGGATTCCTGTCCCGAGATCGGTATGTCCCTTCGAGTAGGCACGGATGAGGATGGGGTCCTTCCCTTCCTCGAAGACGGCCACGGAGGTCCGGTCGAAGTCGATCAGTTTTTCCATCTCCTTCGCGATCCGCTCGTGGACCTTCCCGATATCCCAGTCCGACGCGATGAACCGGTTCACCCGCTCGATCGTGCGAAGCCGGGTGATCAGCTGCTGGAGCTGGTTCTCCAGGCCCTTCCGCTCTCCCGTGCCCTGCACGGTGACGACCATTCCCGCCGGGACGCCCCCCTCCCCGGTCACGCGGGAGACCGTCACCCGGCAGTCGGCCTCGCCCCCCGGTTTCGTGTTCAGCCGCGTTTCCTGGGAGACCGCATTCCCGCTGCGCACCGTGCGAACCATCGCGTCGACAGCTTCCGGAGGAACGGGAAAGAGCCGGTGGACGGTGGACCCGACCATCTCCGTCCGGGTCCAGCCGAAGAAGAGTTCGGAGGCGTCGTTCCACAGCCGGATCGTTCCCTTAAGGTCGGCAAAGAAGATCACGGCGCCGGCGGCCTGCAGGATGGAGATCCCTTCGTGCGCTTTCCTGCGGGCCCTTCGTTCCTCCTCGGTGGCGAAGGCGATTCCCGTGACGGCTTCCGGGTCTCCCGGGGGGCCTTGCGCTTTCGTGAGGTGTGCCCGGAACCACCGTGCCCGGCTGTCGGCGCACCGGAAACGGAATTCCCACATCGGCACTTCGCCTTCCGCGAGATCCGCACAAAGGCGTTCCAGGTTCTCCCGCCCGTCGGGGAACAGGCGGGAGGCGAAGAGCCCCGGGTTGGCCAGGAGGTCCCGGGCCTCGAACCCGGTGAGGACCTTCACCCCGTTCGTGACGGAAAGCAGCCCGAACTTTCCGGGCCGCAGGGTGAAGACGAACGCCGGGATACCGGACAGCAGGGCACCCAGGAGGTCGTGGCGGGGGAAAGGGCTCATGATCTCTCTATATTGAAGCAGGGATTTTTCCCGCGGCAACTAAAAACGGATCCCTCGCCGTGTGGCGGGTCGGGTTTCCCCTTCGATTTCCTGCGGCCGGTTTGTTGACAACATTCCCCCGCCTTTCATACATAATAGGGAAATTGGGGATGATCCGGCATCGGAGGGATTGCCAGTGGGAGACCCGATCCCGTTTCGCGGGAGGACCCGGAACGACGCCGAACCGTCGGTGTTCGAGATTCCGGCCGCGGTCGTACCGGGAATCGCGCGGATCTGTGCGCTGGGGCTTGGCCTGGACGAACTTCTCGGGGAAACCTGCCGGGAAATCGTGGCCCTGTGCGGTGTCGACGCGTGCTACCTCGTGTCGTACCGGGAGAGGGGCGGCGCTGCGGAGGTCCGCCACTTCACCGGTTCCGGGAATTGGCCGGACCTCCGGGCGGTGTACGGGCCGGGCTCCCTCTGGGACGCCGCGCTCGGGAATCTGCGCGCCCACGGAATCCTGGCGGTGGACGATGTCCTGGCCCTGCCGCCGGACGACCCGGTCCGGGCCCTCCATGAACCGCACTCCGTGCGGTCCCTCCTTCTCGCCCCGCTGAAGTTCGGCAGCGGCCTGGTGGGCCTGCTTGCCCTCCACGGGTACGGCTCCCCCCGGAAATGGGGGCGGGAGGATGTTCGCATCGCGGGAGCCGTGGCCTCCATCCTCTCCGCGGCCCTCGAGCGCCGGAGGATGGAGGAGAGGCTTAGGGCCTCCGAAGCGCGCTACCGGTTCCTCGCCGACAACGCCCTCGACTTCATCTCCCTGCACGATGCGTCCGGGAAGTATCTCTACGCGAGCCCCGCAGCGCACCGGATGCTCGGATACCGTCCCGAAGAGATGGTCGGCTGCGGGAGCGAGGTGTTCCTGCCCCCGGAGGATCGGGAAAGAATGAGCGAAGCGATCCGCCGCCTTGTCGCCGGGGAAACCCCTGCGATGACGATGCAGCACCGCCTCCGGAAGAAGGGCGGGGAATACGCGGAGGTGGAGACGGTCTCCTCGGTTGTGCCGGGGAGCCGCGGGGAGGCGCCCCGGATCCTCCGGATCACGAGGGACATTACGGAGAGGAAGGTGATGGAGAGCCGCCTCTTCGAGAGCCAGAAGCTGGAGACGATCGGAATGCTGGCGGGGGGGGTGGCCCACGAATTCAACAATCTGCTCCTGGGCATCACCGGGACGGCGGAGATGCTCACCCTGCTGCTCGCGGGGAACGACGAGGCGGCCGGGTATCTCGCCATCATCGACCGGATGGGAACCCGTGCGGCCGAACTCACGCGGCAGCTGCTGGCATACGCCGGCCAGGGGAAACACAGCCCGGAGGTCCTGTCGATCAACCGGATCGTCCAGGAGCAGATCCCGGCGCTCAGGACGGCCCTTCCCCCGTCGGTGGAGGTGACCCTCGACCTTGCCCGGGAGTCCCCCGCGGTCCTGGCGGATGTCATCCAGCTGAAGCAGGTGGTCATGAGTCTGTGCCTGAACGCGGCGGAGGCGATGCCCGATGGCGGGGTTCTCACCCTTCGGACCCGGGGGGCGGAAGAGGATTCCCCCGGCGGGGCCCTCCCCGGGGCGTCCGGCGGAAGCAGGGCGGAACGGACGACCGGCTCCGGGAGATTTTCCCCGGGGACGAAGGCGGTGCTCGAGGTGTCGGACACGGGGTGCGGCATGGATGCGGAAACGGTATCGAGGATTTTCGAGCCGTTCTTCTCGACAAAGTTCCCCGGGCGCGGCATGGGGCTGGCGGCGGTTCGCGGCATCGTGGAGGGCCACGGCGGATCGATCCGGGTGACCTCGGAAGCGGGCAAGGGGACGACGTTCGTCGTCTCGTTCCCCGCTGCGGCCGGGGAGCCTACCGCGGAGGAGGGGAAGGAGACGTTTTCCCTGTGCGGGACGGAGACCATCCTGGTCGCCGAAGACGAGGACGACGTGAGGGCCATGCTCCGCGCCATGCTGGAGTCCTTCGGATACCGGGTCCTGGAGGCCTGCGACGGGAGGGAGGCGGTCGACCTCTACCGGAAGCGGGGCGGGGAGATCGACCTCGTCCTGCTCGACATGATGATGCCCCGGATGACGGGGGAAGAGGCGTTCGCGGAGATTCGCCGGATCTCCCCCTCCGCCAGGGCGGTCCTGGCCAGCGGCTACGACGATCGAGGGAGGATCGCGGAAGTCGTGGCTTCGGGATTTTCGGGGTTTCTCCAGAAACCGTTCCGGCGCCGGGAACTGGGCCAGAAGGTAAGCGAGGCGATGGGAAACGCTCCCCGGGAGGAGGCATCCAACGGGAAATAGGTTCTGTGCGTTCTCGACAATGTTCGCCCTGCTCCTTTTGGGGGCGACCGGGGGATGTTCCCCCCGGACCTATATCGCACAGCGGGTGGCGAATGTCTTGTCGTCCGGGGGGGAGATCTTCAGCACCGACGACGACCCGGATCTTGTGCGGGAGGCAGCTCCTTTCGCGCTCAAGGCGGAGGAGTATGTTCTCTCGCAGGAGCCCGCCCACCGGGGTTTGCTCGCCTCCCTGAGCCGGGGGTTCACGCAATACGCTTCCGCGTTCGTCCTGCAGGACGCGCTGGAGGAGAGGGACAGGGAGCGGGCGGACGCCGGCACGGACAGGGCGAAACGCCTCCTCCTGCGGGCGAAGGAGTATGGCATGAGGGGTCTCGAGGCCGCACATCCCGGTTTCGGGAACCGGCTTCCGGCCGACCCGAAGGCGGCGGCAGCGATGACGGGGAAGGAGGATGTCCCCCTGCTGTTCTGGACCGCCGCTTCCTGGAGCCTTTCGATCTCCCTCTCGGGGGTCGACCCCCACATGCTCGCCGACCTGCCCCGGTGCGAATCGCTCATGCGCAGAGCCCTTGCGCTGCAGGAGAACTACGACCACGGCGCGATTCACGAGTACTTCGTCGCGTTCGAGGGGGGGCGCCCCGAGGCGATGGGGGGATCCCTGGACGAGGCGAAACGCCACTTCGAGCGCGCGATGGAACTCGGAGGCGGGAGGAAGATTTCCCCCCTGGTGACGTTCGCCGAGACGGTCTCCGTGCGCACGCAGGACAGGCAGGAGTTCCTGGGGCTTCTTTCCCGGGCACTCGCCTTCGACGCGCGGGGGGAGGCCCCGGAGTTCCGCCTTGCCAATCTTCTGGCGCAGCGCAAGGCGAGATGGCTGATGGGGAGGGTGGATGAACTCTTTCTGGAATAGGGCGGCGGCAGGCGCCGCGGCCCTTCTTTTCCTTTTCTCCTTCCGTGTCGCGGCGTACGCCGGGCCCACGGTCATCAAGATGGCGACCCTCGCCCCGGAGGGATCGTCGTGGCACCGCGTCCTGCTGGAAATGGGAGAGGACTGGAAGAAGGTCTCCGGGGGAACGGTCGTCCTGCGCATCTACCCCGGCGGGGTGGCGGGAGACGAGGACGCGATGCTCAGGAAAATGCGGGTAGGGCAGCTGCAGGCCGCGGCGATCACGGGCATGGGCCTTGCCTTCCTCGACCGTTCCTTCTACGGGCTGCACGTGCCGATGATGTACGCCTCCGACGAGGAGTTCGACTACGTCCGCGACCGCCTCTCCCCCCTGTTGGAGCAGCGCCTCGAGGAGAAGGGGTTCGTCGTCCTCAACTGGGGGGACGCGGGCTGGGTCCACTTCTTCGCGAGGGAGGCCTTCACGCATCCCTCGGAGATGAAGGCCATGAAGCTGTACATCGGCGCCGGGGACGTCCCCCTCACGCAGCTTTACAAGGAGGCGGGATTCAAGCCCGTGCCTATTTCGGTCGTGGACATTCTTCCCGGCCTGCAGACGGGCCTGATCGACGCATTCAACGCGACGCCCCTGGTCGCGCTGGCCTTCCAGTGGTTCGCCCTCGCCCCGAACATGGCCGACCTCAGGTGGGCGCCGCTCACCGGCGCCACGGTCATCGACAAGAAGGCCTGGGAAAGGATCCCGAAGGAGATGAGGCCGAAGATCCTGGAGGTCTCCCGGGACGCCAGCAGGCGGCTCCAGCGCGAGATCCGCAACCTGAACGAGGAAGCGATGAAGGCGATGGTCAAAAACGGACTGAAGGTAACCCACGTTTCCCCTTCCGCCGAAGCGGAGTGGCGGAAAATGGTCGAGGACATCCACCCGCAGATCCGGGGGAAGATCATCCCCGCCGACGTCTTCGACGAGGTGCGGAAATTCCGGGACGAGTACCGGGCGACCCACGGCGGGGCAAAGGCCTCCGCGCGTTGACGGCCGCCGGGGAGGCGATGGACGCGCCGGCCGGTTCCGTCCCGGGCGGAGGCGCGAGGTCTTTCCTCGACAAGATCGAGAACGCGGTCTCGATCTTTCTCCTGTGCGGTATGGCGGCTCTTCCCCTCGCCGAGGTCGTGGGCCGCAAGCTCTGGCGGACCGGCATCCCCGGCTCCACGACGTTCGTGCAGCACGCCACCCTCTGGATCGGGTTTCTCGGCGGCGCGCTCGCGGCGCGGGATGGGCGGCACCTCTCGCTGGGGCGTCTTTCCGACCGGCTGCCGGCGCGCTTCCGGGGGGCGGGCACCTGCTTCTTCTCGGCGGTCTCCGCCGCGATCACGCTGATCCTTGCCTGGGCCGGAGTCCGGATGGTCCTGCTGGAGCGGGCCGGCGGAAGCCTCCTGATGCCGTACCTGCCGGGTTGGGTGTCGCAGAGCGTCATCCCCGCCGGATTCGGGCTCATCGCCTGGAGGCTCATTCGCCACTCCTCCCCGTCGTGGTCGGGGCGCGCGGCGACGGGGGCCGGGACGGCCGCCGCGGTCGTCTTCCTCTCCTCCGGCCTTCTTTTGCGCCCGGCTCCCTTCGCGGTCTCGCTGATTCTGCTCCTTTCGGCCGTCGTTCTTGGCGGGCCGCTTTTCGTCGGGCTGGGGGGGCTGGCGGTGATCTTCTTCCTGCACGCCGACGTGCCCATCGCCTCCATCCCGGTGGAGATCTACCGGCTGGTGACTTCCCCGACGCTCCCCACCATCCCCCTGTTCACCTTCGCGGGGTATCTCCTGACGACCGGGAACGTATCCCGCCGGCTGGTGCGATTCTTCCGGGCGCTGGTGGGCTGGATGCCCGGAGCGATCGCCGTGGTCACCGTGCTCGTGTGCTCCTTCTTCACGACCTTCACCGGCGCTTCGGGCGTGACCATCATCGCGCTCGGCGGCATTCTCCTCCCCGCGTTGCTCGCCGAGCGGTATCCCGAGAAGTTCAGCCTCGGGCTCCTCACGGCCTCCGGGTCGCTCGGGCTCCTGTTCCCGCCGTGCCTGCCTGTGATCCTTTACGCCGTCGTGGCGGGGATCGCGGTGGACCAGATGTTCCTCGGGGGGCTGCTCCCGGGGGTTCTCCTCGTAACGATCGTGGCGGCGTGGGCCGTCCGGGGAGGGAAGAGGGCGGGGACGCGGCGGACGCCGTTCTCCCTCGGGGAGCTCGGCGCCGCGGCGTGGGAGGCGAAATGGGACCTCCTCCTCCCGGTGATCGTCCTCCTCGGGATCTTCGGGGGGTTCGCGACGATGGTCGAGGCGGCCTCGATCACCGTCCTGTACGCCTTCTGCGTCGAGGTGTTCGTCCAACGGGACATCGACCTGCGGAGACAGTTCCCCGAGGCGGGCGCGGAATCGGCGCGGCTCGTGGGGGGATTCCTCATCCTCCTCGCGGCGGCCACGGGGCTCACCGGCTACCTGGTCGATGCCGGGGTGCCGCAGGCGATCTTCGAGTGGGTCCGGGCGACGATCCATTCGAAATACGCGTTCCTCCTGATCCTGAACGGCTTCCTGCTGGTCGTCGGGTGCCTTATGCACATTTTCTCGGCGATCGTCGTCGTCGTTCCGATCATCGCCCCCCTCGCCGCGGCCTTCGACATCCATCCCGTCCACCTCGGGATCATCTTCCTCGCGAACCTCGAGCTCGGGTTCCTGATGCCCCCGGTGGGGATGAACCTCTTCCTCTCCGCCTACCGATTCGACCGCTCCCTCGGGGAGGTGACCCGGTCGGTGATCCCCTTCCTCCTGATCCTGCTCCTGGGCGTTCTCGCCATCACCTACGTCCCCGCATTGTCCACGATCCTCCTTCCGGGGTAGGGACCGGGGACCCTGGCTTGCGGAAGGGTCCCCTCGGCTACGCTCGCGACCTGCGACCGCTCGCTGCCGTTCCGCTCGCTGGAATCCGTACCTCGCTCCACAGGCCGCCTCGTCGACCCCCCCGCATCGCCCCGGGCCCCCGGTCACAGTCCACCGGGGACACCCCTGATTCATCTCCGGGATGCGGGAGAGGAGTGTCCCCGCCCACGGCCGTGCTATAGTAAGCAGCTTGTCCGGTCTCGACACGGCAAGGAGGGGACGATGCCCAAACGGGAAGAGTGCATTCTATACAGTGGCGGCGCCAACGGGGCCGAGTACGAGTTCGGCGTCCAGGCCGAGCGGTTGGGAATCGGGGAGATCCATTTCACCTACGAGGGGAGCGATATCACCCGGACCCGGGGGGTCCGGGTTCTGAGCCGCGAGGAACTCCGCAACGGGGACGTCAGTCTTTCCTACGTCTCCCGGCTGATGAACCGGACCTACACGGACGCCCCCCGGATCCGCAAGGTCCTCCAGACGATCTGGTACCAGGTCAACGCGGGGCAGGAGATCTACGTGATCGGGAAGATCCTCGGGGACGGGACCGTCCGGGGCGGGACGGGGTGGGGTGCCGAGTTCGCGAAGCTCTGCAACAAGCCGATCTTCGTCTTCGACCAGGATGCCGACCGATGGTTCCGGTGGGCCGAGGACCGGTGGGTCGAGGTGACGGACGCGGGGGAGCCCAGGATCCGCAGCCCGCGGTTTACCGGGACCGGCACCCGGTTCCTCGGGGAGAACGGCCGCCGGGCGATCCGGGAGCTCTTCGAGCGCTCTTTCGCGTAAGGAATCGCCGCACATGCCTCCTCCCGCCATCCGGAACGTGGCGATCATCGCCCACGTGGACCACGGCAAGACCACGCTGGTCGACGCGATGCTCTGGCAGAGCGGCATCTTCCGGGAGAACCAGGCCGTCCCCGACCGCGTGATGGACTCCATCGACCTGGAGCGGGAGAAGGGGATCACGATCATGGCGAAGAACGCCTCGGTGATCTACCGAGGCGTGAAGATCAACATCGTGGACACCCCGGGGCACGCCGACTTCGGCGGCGAGGTGGAGCGGACGCTCAAGATGGTCGACGGGGCCCTGCTCCTCGTCGACGCCTCCGAGGGGCCGCTCCCGCAGACGCGCTTCGTTCTCAAGAAGGCGCTGGAGAGGGAGCTCCCCGTCGTCCTGGCCGTGAACAAGGTCGATCGCCCGGACGTAAGGATCGGCGAGGTGATCAACGAGGTGTACGACCTGCTTATCGACCTGGATGCGACCGAGGGGCAGCTGGAGTTCCCGATCCTTCTCACGAACGCCCGGGCGGGTACGGCCCGGGAGCGCGACGGTGGGGAATCTTCCGACCTTCGCCCGCTGTTCGACCGGATCCTCTCCCACATTCCGCCTCCTTCCGGGGACCCGTCGGGGATCCTCCAACTCCTTGTCACGCACCTCGACTACAGCGATTACGTGGGCCGGCTGGCGGTCGGGCGGATCTTCCACGGGACCGTCCGCGCAGGGGAGACGGTTTCGGTGTGCGGGAAGGAAGGATCCGCAGAGAAGGTCAAGGTCACGGTGCTGTATTCCTACGACGGGCTGTCGAGGAACGAGGTCGGGGAGGCCTCCGCCGGGGACATCGTCGCGCTGGCCGGCGCGGAAGGGGCTACCATCGGCGACACGGTGTCCGACGCGGAGAACCCGCGTCCGCTTCCCCGGATCGCGGTCGACGAGCCCACGGTCTCCATGGTGTTCTCGATCAACACGTCGCCCTTCGCCGGCCAGGAGGGAACCCTCGTCACGTCGCGCAAGCTGCGCGAGCGCCTGGAGAGGGAACTCCTGGGCAATGTGGCGCTGCGGGTCGATTTCTCGGGGACCGACTCCTTCACGGTGATGGGGCGGGGCGAGCTGCAGCTGGCGATCCTCATCGAGATGATGCGCCGCGAGGGGTTCGAGCTCTCCGTCTCCCGCCCGGAGGTCGTCACGAGGACGCAGAACGGCGTCCTTCTGGAGCCGGTCGAGTTGCTCTTCCTCGACGTCCCCGAACCGTACCTCGGGGCGGTGACGCAGAGCGTCGGGGGCCGGAGGGGAAAGATGGTGAAGATGGTCAACCCGGGACAGGGGAGGGTGCGGCTCGAGTACCGCATTTCCTCCCGGGGGCTCATCGGCTTCCGCTCGGAGTTTCTGACCGGGACGCGGGGCACGGGGCTCATGAACCACCTGTTCGACGGCCACGAGCCCTGGCAGGGCGTCATCCGGGACCGGGTTGCGGGGGTGCTGGTCGCCGACCGCGCCGGGCGGTCCACCGCGTACGCCCTCTACCACCTCCAGCCGCGGGGCACCCTGTTCATCGGGGAGGGGGAGCGCGTGTACGAGGGGATGGTCATCGGGGAGAACTCGCGCCCCGTGGACATGGACGTCAACGCGACCAAGGAGAAGAAGCTTACCAACATCCGCGCGGCGGGGGCCGACGAGGCGCTGCGCCTGATTCCCCCCCGGGTCATGTCGCTGGAGAAGGCGATCGAATTCATCAACGAGGACGAGCTGGTCGAGGTGACGCCTGGGTCGGTCCGGCTCCGGAAGAAGATCCTCGCGGCAGGCCGCCGCCCGCGGAGGAAGGAATAGCGGCCCGGGCGCCAAGCGGTTCATTTCATAAATACGGCAACGTATCCATACGTGCATGCCACCCGGTGCCAGGTGCTCGCGGGCGGCTTCCCCTCCGCTACGCTCGCGACCTTGCGCCCGCTCGCTGCCATTCCGCTCGACCCAATTCACCGGGGACACTCCTGATTCATCTCCGGGATGAGGGAGAGGAGTGTCCCCGCCCAGTCCGCGGAACCCCCCGCTGCGCCCTTTGGCACCGGGAGGGGAAACACCCCAGGGCATCGGCCCGACAGGAGACCGTAATTTACGGGACACAGCACGAAGCGGAAGAGAAATTCCCGCCGCCGGCCTGCGAAAAGCGCTGGAAAGACGGCGGTTCGGGAGGCATAATAGTACGCTAAACCAGTTTCCGTTACAGGGGGGTAGGAGATGCCGAAAGCCGGTCTTGCAAAGGGAAAAAAGAGTCCCGCGAGCTCGCTGATGCGGGCGCTGCGATTCGAGAAGGAGGGGAAGCGGTTTTTCACCGCGGCTGCGTCCAAGAGCGCGGACCCCTTCGCCAAGCAGGTGTTCGCCCTCTTGGCGCAGATGGAGACGAAGCACATGGAGGACATCCAGGAGATCGCCAGGGAGCTCGAGGAGGGGGGGAAATTCCCCAAAGCGCCCTCGGCGCCCCACGACGCCCGGATGAGGCAGTTCCGCCGGGAGCACAGCCGGATCCGGAAGGAGAAGATCATCTCCGGGGACGCCGCGGACGGGATGCGCAAAGCCCTCGCGTTCGAGGCGGAAGGGCGGGAGATGTACCTGCGGATGTCGAAGGCCGCGACCCATCCCCAGGAGAAGAAGTTCTTCAAGCTCCTTTCGACCGAGGAAGACAGCCACTTCAACATCATCTACGAGTATCTCGATTTTCTGGAGAACAAGGGTCTCCGGATGCAGGACGGGTAAAGGGGGACGTCCCGCGGCAGGGAGATCCCGCGGGGCCCCCTGCGCGTGGCGGGCCGGAAGCCGGGGAAGGGGAAAAAGAGGGGGGCGCGGTTTCGGTGTATAATAGGAATAACTTGCGTTTACCACCGGTCCCATTTCCTCAAAGCGAGTGAGGCGTGAAATGAAAAACCGCACGTTGTACTTCCTTGTTACGTTTGCGCTGGCGGCGGTCACGATTTTCATCGCGGTTGCGGGGCATGCCGGGCGCCGGGAGTTCTGGCTCACGCCCCCGAAATCGGAGACCGAGGATTACATGGTTCCGCCGCCTCCGTTCACGGAGGGTATTTTCCCCTGTTCCGAATGCCACTCCGGCATGACTCCGAACCCGAAGCGCCGGGAGCTCAAGGAGGAGCACACCGATATCCAACTGAAGAACCACGCCGAGAACGAGCGGTGGTGCCTGGATTGCCATGACATGAAAAACCGCGACAAACTGCGGCTGGTGTCCGGGGAGCAGATCGACTTCAGCCACAGCTACCGGCTCTGCGGCCAGTGCCACGGAGACAAGTACCGGGACTGGAAGATGGGTATCCACGGAAAGCGCACGGGACAGTGGAACGGGAGGAAGGAGTACCTGCTGTGCGCTCATTGCCATAATCCGCACAACCCCAGGTTCAAGCCGCTCCCGCCGAAGGCGCCCCCCGAGCGGGCGGAAAACATACGGTAAGGCTATAGGTTGCTCACCGACCCCATGAGGAGAGAACGCCATGTCGGATAGGGAAACGCGCGGGAATCGCATCTTCCGGCTCTCGCGCCGGAAAGCGTTGAAGGGACTGGCGGCGGGGCTGGGCGCGCTGGCTCTTCCCCGGAAGGATGCATCCGCCGCCTTCTGGGAATCGTTTTTCCAGAAGCATTTCCGGGAACTCGGCAGGGCCGAGATCCGGGATGTCGTATCACGGCTCGAAAAAGAATACGGTGCCACCTACGGCAAACCGGTGAAAGTCAAGACGACCCCTCCCATGGAGGGCGTGCTGTACGGGTACGGCCTCGACCTGTCCCGGTGCATCGGGTGCCGCAGGTGCGTGTACGGGTGCGTGGGGGAAAACAACCAGTCCCGCGACCCGCAGGTCCATTGGATCCGGGTGCTCAGGCTGGAAAAGGAGAGAGGGGTCGACCTGGAGCATGCCGAGCATTACTACAACCCGGCGAATGTTCCCGAGGAAGGGCATTTCTACATGCCCGTCCAGTGCCACCAGTGCGAAAACCCGCCGTGCACCAAGGTGTGCCCGGTCCAGGCGACCTGGAAGGAAAACGACGGAATCGTGGTCGTGGATTACAACTGGTGCATCGGTTGCCGGTACTGCATGGCGGCGTGTCCGTACGGGGCGAGGCACTTCAACTGGAAGAAGCCCGGCCTGCCGGCGGGCGAGATGAATCCCGACACGCATTACCTGGGGAACCGGCCGAGGTCCGTCGGAGTGGTCGAAAAGTGCACCTTCTGCATGCAGCGCACCCGGGAGGCGGACGGGAGGTACCCGGCGTGCGTCGAGGTTTGCCCCGTCGGGGCCCGCAAGTTCGGGAACCTGCTCGACCCGGCGAGCGAGATCCGCTTCGTCATCGAGAACAAGCGGGTGTTCATCCTCAAGGAGGATTTAAACACCCAGCCGAAGTTCTACTACTTCTACTCCGTGTGACCGGCGGGGGAGGCAACCGATGAAGAAAGTCTGGGCATTCATCAAGGGGTGTTTCATCCTCCTGAGGCGGGGGAGCAAGCTTTATTACGCCTGGGTCTATCTCCTCCTGGCCCTTATGGCGATCGGGGTTCTCGCGTACGCAAACCAGCTGTACAGCGGACTGATCACCAGCGCCATGCGGGACCAGGTGTCCTGGGGGTTCTACATCTCCAACTTCACCTTCATGGTCGGCGTGGCGGCCGCCGCCGTTCTGCTCATCATCCCGGCGTACGTCTACCAGTGGAAGCCGATCAAGGAGATCGCGATCCTCGGCGAACTCGTGGCCGTCTCCGCGATGGTGATGTGCCTGCTGTTCGTCACGGTCGACCTCGGACGGCCGGACCGGTTCTGGCACCTGATCCCGAAGATCGGGATCCTGAACTTCCCTCAGTCCCTTCTCGCATGGGACGTCGTCGTGCTGAACACGTACCTTGTCCTGAACTTCTCCATCGCGGGATACATGTTGTACAGCTATTACTACCGGCGCCAGCCGAACATGAAGTACGTCACTCCCCTGCTGCTGTTCTCCATTCCGGCGGCGATCTCCATCCACACGGTGACCGCCTTCCTCTACAACGGCCTGGCGGCGCGGCCCTTCTGGAACGCGTCGATCCTCGCCCCGCGGTTCCTCGCCTCGGCGTTCTGCTCCGGGCCGGCCGGCATGGTCCTCATGTTCCAGGTCATCCGGAAGTGGACGAAGTTCCGGATCACGGACGAGGCGATCTTCAAGATCGCCGAACTCATCGCCTACGCGATGTTCCTCAACCTGTTCCTGCTCGGCGCCGAGGTGTTCAAGGAGTACTACTCCGACACCGCCCACCTGGCGCCGATGCAATACCTCTACCAGGGGCTCCACGGGCACTCGGACCTGGTTTCCTACATCTGGACCGCGACCCTGTTCAACATGACGGCGTTCCTGCTCTTTCTGATCCCGCAGACGCGGGAGAACCACATCACCCTCAACATCGGCTGCGTCCTCATCTTCGTCGGCGTGTATATCGAGAAGGGGATGGGGCTGGTGATTCCGGGGTTCGTCCCCGACGTGCTCGGGGATTTCTACGAATACTCCCCGACCAGCACCGAGGTGCTGGTCACCATCGGGATCTGGGGGACGGGATTGCTGATCTACACCATGCTCCTGCGAATCGCCATCCCGATCATGAACGGCGACTTCCACGTGAGCGAAGACGGGATCCACCCGCACATCGGCGACGAGCTGTTCCTCGTCCGCAGCCCGGGAGAGCCGGAGCAGGACAAAGAACCGGATCTTCTGGCGCAATAAGGGAATCGATTCGATAGGCGGCAGGCCCTAAAAATTCGGACGAAAACCCGGCCGGTGCCCATCGCGGGGGTACCGGCCTTCCCGTTTATTGACTGTGCAGGAACGCCAGGACGTCCCGCAGTTGCTGGCCGGTCATCTCCGGCCAGGGGACGGCCTGGGTCACCATGGCGGCCTCCATGGCGGGGATGTGGTTCCACATCTGGGTGGCGAACAGAAGGGCGTCGGCCGTCTTGATGTCCCGGACGATCTTCTGTTTTCCAACGTCGGTTTTGAAATGGCAGTCGACGCATTTTTTCTGGGCGAACACCTGTTCCCCTTTCGCGGGATCCCCGGGTTTGTCCTCATAATTGAGCGAGTAGAGGAACACCATCAGGTCGTTCATCTCCGTTTCCGTGAAATGCGGCCATTGCAGTTTCTTCTGCTGGAACTTTTCCCGCATCTGCCCGGCGTGGTTCCACAACCGGGTGATCAACGTCGTGATGTTCGCCTGGGAAACGCTTATCCCCAGGTCCGGAGCATCCTTCCCCCCCGTTCCGAAGATGGCGTGACATTGGTTGCATCCCTTGTCGGTAAATACTTTCAGCCCGTTTTCCACGTTTCCGACTCCCAAAAACACCTTTCTGCTTTTCTCCGGCGCCGATTCCGTCAGGGCGGCAAAAATGTCCGTCATGTCGTTGCCGGAAAATGTCGGGATGGCGGTGCCCGCCGTCACCATCTGACTGATCATTTCCGGCCCATGGTTCCACATTCGCTGCAGCAAGACGACCTGGGACTGGTAGACGGCGAGAGCATCCAGCGGTACTCCGTTCTTTTTCCCTTTTCTGGCGAGGGAATGACAACGGAAACAGGCTTTTCCCTCCAGCAACGCCTCGCCTTTCCGGGGATTACCCGATTCCCCCAGATAGGGCAGCATGTAGAGAAACGAGACCAGCTGGTTCAATTCGGCGGTGCTGAACTGGGGGCGGTCCAGCACCTCTTTCCTCATGTACACCGCCATGGCCGGGGCGTGGTTCCATAGGGTCGAGAAGACATCCAGAAAGCTTCCGTAGAACCGGGAGGATTGCAGCTTGGGCCCGATCTTCCGCTCCCGCTCGAAGATCGAGTGGCACTGGCTGCAATGTTTTTGCTCGAAGACCTTCCTGCCCTGGATGAGGTCGCTGTTGAGATGGGGCTTGTGGGCAGAGGGCTCGGATTTCGCGATGGTCCGCTCGGTAGGGCCGGATTCCTTCTTGCCGCACCCCCAGCCGAAGAGGAGGGCTGCGCAGAGAACGCAAAGCGCTCCGAATGTGCATGCTGCAATCCGGCTTGATTTCCTGTCGTGCATGGTTGTCATCCCCCTCGACGATCTTCCCGGTCCCTGGCGATCCGGCCACCGGATTTTCCCTATCGTTCCGTATGTTCTTTCCGCCCTTTTCTCAAACCGACGAACACGTAGGTCAGGACCGAAGCGAGGAGGAAAAAGACGGGAATCGCAACGATGCTGATCCCGACGGACGCATCCGGAGCGTCGTGAAGTTTCAGGGATTCCCTGATCAGGGTGACGATCCATACGGCGATCCCCGTGAATAACAACCAGATCAGGGAAATCGAGAGAATCTGAAGCCCCTCTATGATTTTCTTATTCATCGGCGGCTCTCCGAATCCCTTACGTTGAGTGTATAGAACCGGGTGTCCGACATGCGACTTTTTTCACAGGTGCCTCCCTATTCCGCTGCCGAAGTTGGTTCCGGGTCCGGCATGTAGGAACGGATGCGTTCGTTAACCGCCTTGGCGCTTTCGTGGCGCCCCTCTTGGATCTCCCAGATCGAAATCACGGGGAAGAAGCGGGCGAAGACCATGTACCCCAGGACAAACACCGACACCCCGCCGAGGAACAGCATCCATTCGGTGTGGCTGGGGATGTAGATCCCCGTCGGGTACGGCAGACGGGGATTGGCCAGCGACGGGACGACGATGATCAGTCGTTCCAGCCACATGCCGATCATCACGGAGATGGAGGCGATCAGGATCCCCGGGATCGTGCGGGTCCTGCTGTTGCAAAGGAGGGCGACCGGCAGGAAGAAATTGCAGATGATCATCGCCCAGAAGAAAGGCGCGAAATCCCCCGCGAATTTGTACCAGAACACCCGCATCTCGTTGGGCTCATGACCGTAATACCCGGTGAGGTATTCCGAGAAGGTGAAGTAGAACCAGATCAGCGACATGATCAGCAGCAGGATGCTTAAGTAGTTGAAATGGATATGCTTCAGATACCCTTCCAGCCGGAAAACCTTCCGGAAGACGATCATCAGCACCAGAATCGCGGCGATTCCGGAGAAGATCGCCCCGACCACGAAGTAAGGGCCGAAGATGGTGCTGTGCCAGCCCGGCTGCACCGTCATGGCGAAGATATAGGAGATGATCGTGTGGACCGATACCGCGATGGGGATCACGACGACCATCAGGATGTTCATCGCCCGGTCCAGCACCTTGTGCTGCTTTTCGGTTCCCTGCCAGCCCCAGGAGAGAAATTCGTACAGCCATCGCGGTTGTACCCCGCGGTCCCGGAGGATGGCGATGTCCGGGATCATGGGGATGTAGAGATAGACCGTGCTGGCGGTGAAATACGCGGTAATGCTGGTGACGTCCCAGAGCAGGGGAGACTGGAGCCGGCCGTTGTAAAAGAGATGCATCATCCGGTCCGGTCGGCCCAGGTCGATGATGGGATGCAATCCTCCGATCGCGAGGACGATCGCGGTGATGACCTCCGCCATGCGGGTAATCGGCCGTCGCCACTCGGCCTTGGACAGACGGAGGATCGCGGAGATCAGCGTACCGGCGTGGCTGATCCCGATGAAAAAGACGAAATTGATGATGTAGAACCCCCAGGTGACGGGTTGGGCCATCCCCGTGACCCCCAGCCCGTACAGGAGCTGGCGGAAATAGACGAATCCCGTGTAGAGAATGATGACCAGGAGGATGCCCACGATATAGTAGAAACTCTTCCCGGGATTCTCTATGGGCCGCAGCAGCGCAGCCTCCGGATGGGGCTCTGCGGAAGCGTATTCCATATTAATCCACCTCTTTCAGATAGATGACCTTCGGCTCCGTTCCCAGGTCTTCCAGCAGTTTCGTGGCGCGGGGGTTGTGCGCAAGGCGGTTCACCTGGTGGTTGGCGTTCTCCAGGTCGCCGAACACAATCGCTCCGGTGGGGCAACTCGCCCCGCAGGCAGGCTGGTAGTCGTTTTCCCTAAGATCCCGTGCTTCGGATTTTGCCTGTTCCCTGGCGATTTGGAGACGGTGAATGCAAAACGTGCACTTCTCCACCACGCCCACGGGACGGACCGATACGTCCGGGTTGGTGGTCCGGGCCATTCCGGGCGGGAATGAAGGCTTGTACCAGTTGAAGGATTTCACCGTGTAGGGACAGGCGGCCATGCAGTAGCGGCAGCCGATGCACTGGGGATAGATCTGCGCCACGATCCCTTCCTCGTTGATATAGGTGGCGCGAACCGGGCAGACTTTCGTACAGGGGGGGTGATCGCAGTGCATGCAGGGCCGGGGGATCTGCCGTACCCGTAGCCGGGGATACTCCCCCTCGTAGATGGTGAGCATGTCCATCCAGAGCATGGTCCGCCCCATCTCCGATTCCTTGTGCGCCACGATGGCCACGTTGTTTTCCAGTTTGCAGGCGGCCGCGCATTCCCCGCAGCCGGTGCATTTCTGCAGATCGATCACCATCCCCCACTTCATCAGCGAGACTCCTTATCGTTTGATCTGCTCCACACGGACGAGCGTCGATTGCCACGAGTTGCGCCCGCTCAAGGGGTCCATCCGGTGGTCGAGCACCGCGATCGGATTCGCCCCGATATGGTTCGCATCCCTTCCCGATTCCGTATGCCCCTGGCCGAAAGGAACGGACAGAATTTCGGCTGAAACCGTGGGGACGACCCGCACGGGGAGCGTCATGGCGCCATTCCCGGAGACAACCCGAATGAGATCCCCGTCCTTGAGCTTGAGGCGAGCGGCCCTCTCGGGGTGCATCTCCGCCCAGGTTTTCCAGTACTGCCGTGAATGCAGCCCGAACATCTCCTGCAGGAGGGGCTGGCTGGCCCCGTCACCGGTCATGTTCATGAGTGTCGTAAAGGGGACGAGGATAAAGGAATCGTGGCCATTCGGTCTCCGGATCTTCTCCTCGAGCCACAAGTGAGGAGTCTTGGCCCCTTTTTCCCCTCCCCCCTCCGATCGGGGAATCGAGGTTTCCTTCAGCAGGGCCGCAAGGCGGGGGGCGGTCGGAAAGAGGAACTTCTTTTTCCCCTTCCAGTCCAAAGCCGGATATTCCCCCGGATCCCACCAGCCCCCCTTTTCACGGAGCAGACGCCAGAAGTCCGCGAAGGCCGGGTAGCTGTACACCTGCCAGCCCCGTTTCCGCAAGTCCTCCAGAAACTCCAGGGATATCGCCTCGAAATACGGCGTCCCCTTCCCCGAGGCGAAGATCTTCTTCATCCGTTCCTGGACATACTCTCCGTAGGGTTTCTCGCCGCTTCCCGGGAACAGGTCGATGCCTGCCTCCCTCCCGAGGTGGAGAAGAATGTCCCCGAGGGGGCGTGCGCCTGGCAGCGGGGGGATGATCGGCTGCTGCAGGCCCAGCAGGGAGAAGGGAAGATTCGGGATCGGCAGCGTCAGGTCCCACTGCTCCAGGTACGTGGTCAGCGGCAGCACGAGATCGGCATGGGGAGAGGTATCATCGACCAGTGTGGCGAACTGGACGACGAGAGGAATCCGGGAAAGCCAAGCCTTCCACGCCTTCTGGTTCGACGCCTGGAATACCGGATTGACCTGCGCGATCAGAAGAATTTCCAGGTCGGGGATTTTCCCGGCCGCGGCAAGATCAGGCAGCTGCTCCGCGACCCAGGAAGCGGGCAGGTCGGAACCGAGGGTGTTCTGCGGCTTGCGGGAAAAAGCTCCCGTTCGGGGGCTGAAGACGGAAACGAGGGATGGACCCCAGGGGAGCAACGCCGGATCGCGCCACAGCCCTTTCGCGGAGAAACTGCCCGACAGCGCGTTTAGGCTCGCCACCGCCCACTGGGAGAACAGCCCCGTTTCGCTGGAGGCCGAGGTGCCCCCGGACAGCGCCAGGGGCGCCTTGGCGGAGCCGAATTCCCGGGCCAGCCGAAGGATGGTCTGCGCCGGTACCCCGGTGATGTCGGAAACCCGCTCAGGGGAATAGTCCCGGTTGACCAGGGTCCAGAAATCCTCGCCCCCTTGTCGGAAATCCTGGGTGTAGCGGGCAATGAAGTCCTGGTCGTATCTCTTGTCCCTGAGGATCACGTACGCCAGCCCCAAGGCGAGGACCCCCATGCTTCCCGGCCGGATCTGCACCCATTCGGTGGCGTTTCTGCCGGCCTGGGACATGCGCGCGTCGACATGGACCATCTTCAGCCCCGTTCGCGTCCGCTCCTCTTTCAATACCCCGTAGATGCGGTTGAAGTACACCGGGGATATAGGCTCCTCCAGGAGGTTCGCGCCGAACGTGATGAGGTAATCCGTCCGCTTCAGGTCGAAGGCGAAGGGTGGGAATTCCCCGGCCCCCTGCCGTAAACCCAGCTCGTTGACGGCGGGGGCGCGCCAGGGGAAAAAGTGGGAGGACCCCAAACGGGCGGCGAATTCCCCCGCAAACTCCGTCAGCAGCGTATTTCTGTCTCCCATCAGGAACCCGAACCGGCCGGGTGGTTTTGCCTTCCCCTGCTCCCGGAGCGCCTGGGAGATCTGCTTCAGGGCGTCCTCCCAGGAAACAGGCTCCCATCCGTTCTCTCCCTTCTTCCCCTTGCGCCGCATGGGCTGGGCTATCCGGTCGGGATGATAGAGGAGTTCGAGTCCTGCCTCTCCCATCGGGCAGGTAAATCCGTTGTTTACCGGGGCAATCGGGTTGCCGAGAATCCGGACCGGAATATCGTCGATCAGCCGCACGCGAATGCCGCATCCCGCCGGGCATTGCCCGCAGGTGGACATTTTCCACGTCTCGAGGCGGGGGCCGGATCGCAGTTTCTCCCCCCACTCATCCGGGACTGCCCAGATTTGGGAGACTCCCCCCGCGAGAGCGCCCGTAACTCCCAGCCATTGAAGAAATTCGCGACGCGATAGTTTCATTTCCTGCTCCTGCACCCTAGCGATGACATGTCGCGCAGTCGGTGTTTACCCGGTTTTTTTCGTGGCACGTTATGCAAAACTGCATTTTAATCGGGTAAAACGGCTTCGAAAAAGGAAGGGTCATGTTATTTACGTCGCCGTGGCAATCCTGGCAGGCGACTTTTCCGAGCGAGACATGCCTTCTGTGGGAGAAATAGGCATGGTCGGGCACCCGATGTACTTGAATCCACGGGATCGGTTGATTTTCCTGGATATAACCAACCAGTTTCTCTTCTTCTTTGCTATCCGTCATGGGTGTTTCATGACAGTTTTTACAAAATTCAACATTGGGAATATTGGCTTTCTGATGAGTCAGCACTTGAGTGTGACAGTCAAAACAGCCAAGTCCTGCTTCTTCTATATGCTTCTTATGATTGTATGCAATGGGCTGGGAGAAACTTGCCGAATCCGAACAACCGCTGATAAAGAACAAGAAAAAGGTGGGGATGACAAATAGTTCCCAATGTTTCATCGTACCTCCGCTGTAATCGGAGTTGGTCCATTCATGCCGGAAGAAGCAATATCCCAACCTTTGGCTTATCAGGGGATACAGTGTTTTACCTTTTGGGGACGGTCATGTCAAGAACCATTGTTGACCACGGGTCTTCGGAATGGAATGAAATCGTTTCGGGGGAAATCGACGCGCCGCATTCTACCGGGGGGTACTCCTTACCGTTCGATATCTTCTTCCGCCGCGTCTTCTTCCGCCGTTGACAACGTTTCATTCATCGGATAGTCTTCTTTCCATTTTGTGGAAAAATGAAAGAGAACTCCGTAAGAAAGGGTTTTTGCGATGTTCCCCGCTTTGCCAAAACAGCGATCTGTTGAAATGCTAAGATCATGCATGGGATCCGTCGGATAGAGCTTCCCTCGTCACGTTCCCAAGGAGGACAGCCTCGTCGATGAAAAAACCGTTCCAGAAGCTGCCCGAGTCAGTGGTAAGGCTCGTCACCGTTTTTGCCGTCTTCATCGTCGGCACCATCGTCGTCGTCAAGTTCGCTATCCCACCCCGGTTCAAGGACACGAAAATCCAGTGGGCGGACACGATCAAGCAGGAGACCGCCAAGCCGGTCCAGTACGCCGGGGCCGTCGCCTGCGCGGATTGCCACGAGGAGGTCGTCGCCCAAAAACGAAAGGGGTATCACCGGGACCTTTCGTGCGAGACCTGCCACGGTCCCGCGAAGGCGCATACGGACGACCCGGATAAGGTGAAGCCGCCGGCTCCGCGGGACCGGAAGTTCTGTCCCGTGTGCCATACCTTCAACCCCTCGCGGCCGAGAGGGTATCCCATGATCAACCCGGTGGCCCACAACCCGATGAAGCCTTGTTTTACCTGCCACGAACCGCACGACCCGAAACCGCCGACGGTCCCGCGGGAATGCTCGGCGTGCCATGGAGAGATCGCAAGGACGCTCTCGGTTTCCCACCACGTCCAGCTGAAATGCACCTCGTGCCACACCGTGCCGGCCCAACACCGGGTCTCTCCGAGGGTCATCAGGCCGTCGAAGCCCACCAGCCGGGACTTCTGCGGGAAATGCCACGCGAAGGATTCGACCTTCAAGGGGTCCCCGAAGATCGACCTCGCCAGCCACGGGGAGAAATACGTCTGCTGGCAGTGCCACTATCCCCACCTTCCGGAGGTGGAATGATGGACCGCAGATCGTTTCTCAAGAAGCTCTTTTCCTCCCTCGCCCTGTCGGGCGGCGTCCTGGGCGGATTCTTCCGGATCCTCCCCGCGTGGGGGCAGGCGAAGGAGGAGCCCGCCGGAAAACTGTGGGGGTTCGGGGTTTCGGTGGACAAGTGCATCGGATGCGCGCGCTGCGTGGTGGCGTGCAAGTCGGAGAACAACGTGCCGAAGGAACCGTTCTTCTACCGGACCTGGGTGGAGCGGTACATGATTCCGAAGGAGGGAGAGGCGGAGGTCACCAACATTCACACGGGCTTGGCCCCCGAGGCGGAGGTGCCGTCCAAACCCATCTTCCGGAGCTTCTTCGTCCCGAAGCTGTGCAACCAGTGCGCGCACCCGCCGTGCGTCCAGGTCTGCCCCGTGGGCGCCACGTTCTCCACGGAGGACGGCGTCGTGCTCGTGAACGACAGGACCTGCATCGGCTGCCGGTACTGCATCCAGGCCTGCCCCTACGGGGCGAGGTACCTGCACCCGGCGACGCACACGGCGGACAAGTGCACCTTCTGCTATCACCGCCTCCACCGGGGGCTGCTCCCCGCGTGCGTCGAGGTCTGCCCGACCCAGGCGAGGGTCATCGGCGACCTCCACAGTGCCGCCAGCCCCATGACCCGGTTCAAGCGGATGAACAAGATCTTCGTCCTCAAGCCGAACTTGAACACCGAGCCGAAGGTCCTCTACGCCAACATCGATGGAGAAGTCCGATGAATCCGGCCATGGTCGAAAAGCTGCGCGAGCTTCTGCCCCAGGTCACGGGGTACATCTACCCCAACGAGATCGAGGTCCACTGGGGCCTGCTCATCGTCGTGTACCCGTACATCACCGGGATCGTGGCGGGGGCGTTCATCCTCGCCTCCCTCGTCAAGGTCTTCAACGTAAAAGAGGTCCAGCCCCTCTACCGGCTTGCCCTCCTCACCGCGCTCGCCTTCCTTCTCGTCGCGCCCCTGTCGCTCGTGTCGCACCTGGGGCACCCGTTCCGCGCCTACGAGATCTTCCTGACCCCGCAGACGAGCTCCGCGATGGCGATGTTCGGCTTCGTCTACGCCTGGTACCTCATGGTGGTCCTCCTGGTCGAGATCTGGTTCGACTACCGGAAGGACATGATCGTCTGGTCGCAGGAAGAGACGGGCGTGATGAAGCACGTCCACCGGGTCCTCTCCCTCTTTTCGAAGGATACGAGCGAGGAGGCGCTCCGGTTCGACAACCGGGCGCTCAAGGTCATCACCATCATCGGGATCCCCTCGGCGTTCCTCCTCCACGGGTATGTCGGCTTCATCTTCGGGTCGATCAAGGCGAACCCGTGGTGGAGCTCCGTCCTCATGCCGATCGTTTTCCTGTTCTCCGCGATCGTCTCCGGGATCGCGCTGGTGATCCTGCTGTACATGATCATCTACCCCATGATGGGGGGGAAGATCGACATGAAGTGCGTCGACAAGGGGATGTCCTTCCTCTTCTACGCCGTGATCGTCGACTTCTCCCTGGAGTTCGTCGACTTCATCCACCGGATCTATCAGAGCGAGGAGGAGATCAAGATCCTCGGGGAACTGGTCATGAACAAGATTTTCTTCAGCCTGGCCATCGTCCAGGTCCTCATGGGGATGCTCTTCCCCCTTGGCATCCTCTCCGCCATCAAGATCTTCCGGCGATTCCGGGAGAGCGAGGAGCTCCGGAAGCTGCTCTACTTCGTCTCCCTGATCCTCATCCAGGGGGGGATCTTCGCCACCCGGTGGAACGTCGTGATCGGCGGGCAGATGTTCTCCAAGAGCTTCCGGGGACTCACGACGTACAAGATGGAGTTCGGGGGGATCGAGGGGCTGCTCTACGCCCTTGGCCTGCTCGCGCTGCCCCTGGTCATTCTGGCCGTCCTGTTGAAGATTCTCCCGGCGTGGAAGGAGTTCGCGAAAAACCCCCAGGAGACGTAGCGCTCCTAAGAACTCGATCTTCCCTGCGGCGGGCGCAACATCTGCGCGCCCTGGTGCGGGGCGTTATGGCCGGCTTTCGCAGCCTCGGAGGGGGGTCGCTCGCTTCGTCGCTCGACTCGCGATGAACCCGCAAGTCTGCGCTCCGGCCTCCCACCGCCCCATCCTTCGGCTGCTCCGCCGGCAACCGGGGACCCTCAGGCGATGCGGGGGGGTCGACGAGGCGGCCTGTGGAGCGAGGAGATAATTGCGTCGAGCGGAACGGCAGCGAGCGGTCGCACGGTCGCGAGCGTAGCCTAAGGGGACCCCTCCGCGAGCCAGGGTCCCCGGTCACGGGAATGGGGTCAGCGGAGCAGCAAGCCGAAGGAGGACATTCCCACGGGGGACATTCCCGTATCGAATTTTATGTTGAGGAGTGTCCCCGCCCCGCACGGCATCTATGGGGCGCGGGGGATCCTCCCCGGTCGGATCCGGAGGAATTTCTCCCTCACCTGCCCCTTCTCCAGGTCGATCCGGTAGAATCCGAACCGCTGGAACGGGACCATCAGGGCCCCGGCCCCCCCGGACACGATCACCTTGGTTCCCCCCCACTCGTCCACCTGGTTCATGTGTTCGTGGCTGCAGAGCAATAGGTCCACCTCGCGCCTTTCGAGGATCTTCCGCAAGCGTTCGCTCTGCGTGTCGTAGTTTTTCGCCGTGCCGTGGGGGAAGATGTTGTCGGTCCGCGGCGGGATGTGCATCGCCACGACCAGGTAGCGGATCCCGTTTGTCCCCTTGGGGTGCGCCGCCAGGTCCCGGTCGAGCCAGTCGAGGAGGGAATCCGGCAGGGAGCCCGAGGCGTTGTCGACGATCGCGAAACGCGCGTCCTTGTGCGTGAAGGAATAGGAGGTGTCGGGAAGGCCGAAAAACCTTGCGAACTCCTCCGCCGTAGCCCCTTGCAATTCGTGGTTTCCGATCACGAGGAAGAGGGGTTTTGTGAACTCTTTCGTCTTCTCGCGGAACGTTTGCCAGGCGGCGGCCCCCCCGGGCCGTTCCAGGTCCCCCGTGTGGATCAGGAACTCCATATCGGATGTTTCCACGGCCGCAAGGATGCGGGGAAGCACCCCGTTATTGTCGTCCCGGCTGTCCCCGCACACGCCGAACGACCAGCCGAACGCCCCGTGCCCCCACAACAGGAGGACCAGCAGGAAGGGAAGAATCCTTTTCGGACGCATTATTGTATTCTACCCCAAGCCCACCCGGATCCCGCATGCCCCGTTACGGTCCGCCGCCGCAATCGTGCGCGCCGGGGCGCTACTCCATCCTGCGAAGTTCCGGGAACTTCCCGATCACCAGAAGGCATGCGGCCAGGCTCCCGGCTGCCGTGATCGCCAGCGCCGTGGTGGCGGATGTGGCCGAGGCGAGAAGCCCCACCAGGAGGCTGCCCAGCCGCATCAACCCGAGGAACAGGGATACGTAGATGGCCATGACCCTGCCGCGCAGGTGGTCGGGAACGAGCGACTGGAGCAGGGAGTTCGCCGGGGCGTTCTGGATGACGAAGGCGAACCCGATGGCGGCGATAAAAAATAACGAGAGCGGGTAGCTGCGGGAAAAGGAGAAGGCGATAAGAAGGAGGGGAAAGGAGAGGCTCCCTGCGGTGAGAACCGCTCCTTTCCTTCGGACGGCTCCTCCCGTGGCGGCATAGAGCGACCCGAGGACGGCGCCGACCCCCGCGGCCGACATCAGCCCTCCGTAGACCCCCGCCCCTCCTCCCAGCACCTCCTTGGCGTAGATGGGGACGAGGACGTAATAGGGCATCGCCAGGAGGGCCGACAGGGAGATGAGGAGAACGATCCCCCGCGGGGCCCTGTTCCCGGCGATGTACCGGACCCCTCCCCACAGGTCGTTCCCGCTTTTCCTGTCCGGTTGCGCACGGTGGATGAGCGCCGCATCCATCAGGAAAAGCGCTCCCAGGACCGCGAGGAAACTCACTCCGTTCAGGAAGAAGGCGCCGGAGACCCCCAGGGACGCCACGAGGATCCCGGCCAGCGCCGGGCCGACGACGCGGGCGCCGTGGAACGTCCCGGAGTTGAGCGCGATGGCGTTGGCGAGGTCCTCCCTCCCCACGAGCTCGATGACGAAGGCCTGCCGCGCGGGGGTGTCGATCGCCTGGACCGCACCGAGCAGGAACGCCAGCCCGATCACGTGCCAGAGCCGGACCACGCCCATCCAGCAGAGGATGGCGAGGACGAAGGCGAGGGTCATCATCGACGCCTGCGCCAGGAAGATGATCCGCCGCTTGGAGAACCGGTCGGCGATCGCCCCCGCGTGCAGGGTGAGCGGGACCAGAGGGATCGCCCCGACGAAGTTCACCACCCCGAGGTCCCACGCCGATCCGGTGAGCTGGTAGACGAGCCAGTTCTGGGCGATCGTCTGCATCCACGTCCCGACGAGGGAGGTCAGCTGGCCGAAGAACCAGAGACGGAAGTTCCGGTGACGAAGCGCCCGGAAGGTGGAGGCGTGCGCCGGCTGGATCTCCGGCGGGAGGGCCGTTCTCATCGGGACGACCGGTGGGGCATTCAGCTTCCGGGCCGCAGGAACAGCGCCCCCAGCGGGGGGAGCGTGAGAGAGACCGAGAAGGGGCGGCCCATCCACTGTACGGTTTCCGCCTCGACCCCGTAGCCGTTGCCCACGTTGCTTCCGCCGTACGCGGCGTCGTCGCTGTTGATCACCTCGCGGTAGAAGCCGGGGACAGGCACGCCGATCCGGTACGACTCGCGGACCACGGGAGTGAAGTTGAACACGCACACGAGGATGTCGGCGGGGGCTTTCCCCCGGCGCAGGAAGGAGACGACGCTGCTGTCCACATCGCGGAAGTCGATCCACTCGAATCCTTCCGGGCGGAAGTCGATCTCGTGGAGGGGGGGACAGGACCGGTACAGCCCGTTCAGATTCCGGAGGAATCGCTGGATTCCCCGGTGGGAGTCCCACCGCAGGAGGTCCCACTGCAGGGAGCGGTCGTGGTTCCACTCCTCCCACTGGCCGAACTCGCCGCCCATGAAGAGGAGCTTCTTCCCGGGGTGGGCGTACATGTATGCGTAGAGCACCCGCAGGTTCGCGAACTTCTCCCAGAGGTCGGCCTCCGGCATCTTGTCCAGCATCGCGCGCTTCATGTGGACGACCTCGTCGTGGGAGAAGGGCAGGACGAAGTTCTCGTGGAACGCGTAGAGGAGCGCGAAGGTGAGCGTTCCGAAATGGTGCTTCCGGTGGATCGGGGCCTTCTGGATGAATTCGAGCATGTCGTGCATCCACCCCATGTTCCACTTGAGGGTGAATCCCAGGCCCCCCAGGTAGACCGGGCGGGAGACGGCAGGCCACGCGGTCGACTCCTCCGCGATCGTCACCGCCCCGGGGTACCGGGAGTGCACGATCTCGTTCATCCGCCGCAAAAACGAGATCGCCTCCAGGTTCTCGTTCCCGCCGAACTCGTTCGGGATCCACTCCCCGGGGTTGCGCGAGTAGTCGAGGTAGAGCATGGAGGCCACCGCGTCCACGCGCAGGCCGTCGATGTGGTATTTCTCCAGCCAGAACAGGGCGCTCGAGAGGAGGAAGTTGGCCACTTCCCGGCGCCCGTAGTTGAAGATCAGGGTTCCCCAGTCCCGGTGTTCCCCCTTCTGCGGGTCGGCGTGCTCGTAGAGATGCGTCCCGTCGAACATGGCCAGGCCGTGGGCGTCCCTCGGGAAGTGGGCGGGCACCCAGTCGAGGAGGACCCCGATCTCCTCCCGGTGGCACCGGTCGACGAAGGCCATGAAGTCGTTCGGGTGGCCGTGGCGGGAGGTGGGGGCGAAATACCCGAGCGACTGGTACCCCCAGGAGCCGTCAAACGGGTGCTCGGAAACGGGGAGAAGCTGGATGTGCGTGTACCCCATCCCCCGGACGTAGGGGACAAGCTCGTCCGCAAGCTCCCGGTACGACAGGTAGCCGGGCTTCTCCCCCTCCTTCCTCTTCCACGACCCGAGGTGGACCTCGTAGATCGCGATGGGCTCTTCCAGAAGATCGGCTGCGAGCCTGCGGGCCATCCACTCGTCGTCACCCCAGGAGTACCGGTCGATGTCGCATACGATCGAGCCCGTCCTCGGCGGGACCTCGTACCGGAGAGCGTGGGGGTCGGTCTTGAGGAACGGGGTCTCCGCCTCCCGGGAGCGGATCTCGTACTTGTAGATCTCCCCCTCGCCCAGCCCGGGGATAAAGATCTCCCAGATTCCGCACTCCCCCCGGTTGCGCATCGGCGTCCGGCGGCCGTCCCAGTGGTTGAAATCCCCCACCACGGACACCCGCTCGGCGTTGGGTGCCCACACGGAGAAGGCGACCCCGGGCACCCCTCCCATCTCCGCCAGGTGGCTCCCGAGCTTTCGGTACAGATCGAGGTGCGTCCCCTCCCCGAGCAGGTGGATGTCGAAGTCGGAAAGGACGCAGCCGAAGGCGTACGGGTCCTCCTGCTGCCAGCGGTGCCCCTTGTCGTTTTCGATCTCGAACCGGTAGGGGAACGGGTCCTCTCTGCCGGGGAAGATCGCCTCGAAGATCCCGGCGGGATGCAGCCGCCTCATCTCCGTTCCGGGCTCTTTGCCCGGGTGAGGGAGCACGAACGCTCGCGCGGCCTCCGGCAGGATCGCCCGGATGGCGACCGCATGCTCCTTTCCGAACTCGACGACGTGCGGGCCGAGGACCGAGAACGGGTCCCAGTGACGCGCTTCCGCGAGCCGCTCGATATCCTTTTTGCGTGCGGTTCCCGTCATCTCGTCCATTGTACAGGGGGAGGATCCTCCCCAGGCAACGGCGATGGGGAAGCGGGGGATCGGGCAGGCGGGCGGAAACATGTCTCCGGCACGTTCTGGGGGGAAAAAAACCCGGGCGGTTCAGTGGGAGCGCCGGGGCGGGTGCACGCCATGCTTCCGGAACCGGTTCCTACTGGCTGACCTGGAAGGACGTTTCCTCGCGGTCCGTACCGGCGTCTCGGGACTCGATCGAGGCGATGACGCGGTAGTTCCCCGGTGCCGCGTTGGCCGGCAAGGTGATCGGGACCGTGCTCTTCCAGGTTCCCCCCTCGCGAGAGACCTCGATCGACGTCTTCCCCACGGAACTGCCGTTCAGGAGGATCTCCCGGGTCTCCCTGACGAGGATCTGCGTGTCGGCGGCGGGGGTGAGGACGGCGTAGGTCAGGTTGATGTTCACCGTTTCCCCGGGGGAGATGGCGGCAGGGTTGGCACGGACCGTTTCGATCTTGAGCTGGGTTCCCTGAGCGGGCGAATAGCGATACTCCCGGGTAGTCTGCGCGCGGTCCTTCTCCTGCTGGTCGAGGTAGTGCCCGATCGCGCCGCCGGTCAGCCCTCCGAGGAGACCGCCGATCAACGCACCCCGTTTCCCCCCGATGAGCCCCCCGACGACGGCGCCCCCCAGGACGCCGGTTCCGGCTCCGATGGCCGTCTTCGGGTTGTCGCGGACGGTCTGGTCCATGCCGGTGCAGCCCGGAAGGACTGCCGAAAGGAAGGCCAAAGCGACGCCGAAGCACAGGAACTTCCTCATCGGGAACCCCCTTGCAACCAGTGAGACGTTACCCCCCGAGTATATATTCATCACCCCGGCATATCCACCGCCAAGAACCGCGGGGAAGCGCCGTGCCGGCGGGCGGCGTGGACGGGGACGTGCCCGAACCCGTAGCGGGAGAGGATCTCCCGGACTGTTCCGACCGCCTTCGCGGGGGTGTTGTGGTCTGCGCTCAGATGGCAGAGGACGACCGTCTGCGGCAGGGTCCGGCTCTCGAGCATCACCCGGGCGAGGAACTTTCCCGCCTGCTCGTTGGACAGGTGCCCGACTTCGGAGTCCACCCTCGTCCGATCCTGGCGGGGACTTGCCGCGAGCATTCCCGGATCGTAATTCGACTCGATCAGGATGAGGTCGCTGTCGACGAACTCCTCGAAGAGGCCGTTCCCGCCGTGCCCCAGGTCGGTGGCGACGGCGACGCGGATCTCCCGGCTCGCCGCGCGGCCGGAGAGGAGGAAACCGCAGGTCACCCCTTCGGCGTCGTGGGGAACGGGGAACGGGCGGACGCCTATGGCCCCGACGGCGAACTCCTTCGCGTCGAAGGTGCAAACCGGCCCCGACAGGGCGGACCGGGAGAGGATCCGGCGGGTAAACGGCCGGACGTTCTCTTCGTGCAGGAGGATCGGCACCTCGTGACGTGCGCAGCAGGCGACGGCGGACGGGTGGATGTGGTCCCCGTGGAGGTGGGAGACCAGCACGGCATCGATGTCCTCCCACGTGTACCCGCCCTCGGAGAGCGCCTGGGCGAGCCCCCGCTGGGAGGGAAGCCCGGCGTCCACCAGCAGGACCGTACCTCCGTGCTCGACGAGCATGAGGTTCCCGGAACTGCCGCTTCGCAGCGGCCGGACGGCGAATCCGCTACTCAAGGGTCAGAAGCTCCAGCCCGGATCGTTCGTCCGGTGATCTCGTAGCGCAGACGCCTGAAATCTCGAGGATCATCGCTTCGATCACGATGAACACCTCGCCCTCCTTCCGGATGCACCCGGTCAGGACCTCTTTTCCCCTCCCGAGGGAGGAATGCAGGTGGATCGAGGGCGGGCCGTTGCCCGCGGCGATGCTTCCCATCACCACGATCTCGAACGGATCGGTGAACTCCTGCCAGACCGAGTCCGGGGGGAGGGTTGCCTCCCGGGGCCCGGCCACCATCTTGCCTCCCCGGATCGCCCCGAAAAGGAAGAACCACCCCGAGGAGATCCCCTCTGTTTCGCAAAGGGCGGTGAGCGACGGCACGACCTGCTCTCCGTGGTCGAACCGGGCGAGCACGACCCTGCCGACCTTCCCTTCTTTTCTTTATACCGCATCGCGCACCCGGGCGATCACGGGGCGTATCTGGTAAATACAAAGTCGTTCCCTTTCACAAGCGACTGGTGGCAGGGGAAGCAGGTGCCGTGCTGCGTTTCGTCCGCCGGTTTCCCGTTCACGAATCGTCCGAACCCCCACCCCCCGGTGGAGGCGTACTTCTTCGCGTTCTTGACCATGAATTCGATCCGCTGCGGTTCCCCGGGGACGAACGCGGTCTCGAACTCGGCGGATTTTACCCGCTTCCACGCCAACTTGGCGAGGATCGACCCGTCGGGGAAGGGGAGGGTTCCCGCGCGGTAGGCCTTCATGGCGATGTCGTTCCCCAGGATGACGCGGATCTCGTCCTTGTCCGTGCGATGGGAGGAGGCCACGACCGGCCAGTTGCGGTACCCTTCGGGAATGGTGACGCCGAACATCGGGGACGCAAGATCGCTTCCCGCGTTCGCCGGGATCGGCAGAAGCTGCGCAAGTGCCAGAAGAAACACACCGAGGAACCGGACTGCCAGGGGAGCAAACGACCGCATGATCTTTCCCCTTTCCGCTCTCTCCGGGAGAGCATTCGATTTGCGGTATTATACCAGCATCCGGAACAGAAGGGTCCGATCCCCTTCAGTGGCCGGCGTCGGGCCCCGGTGGTATAATCCGCCTTCATGGATCCGCGGGAGAAAAGTGGCGGCCGGTGAGGAACCGCACGCTCCTTCTCTTTTGTCTCGCCGTGGGCGTCTTCTATTTCTCCGCGCTCGGCACCATCCCCCTTCTCGAACCGGACGAGGGCAGGTACGCGGAGATCCCCCGGGAGATGCTCGTCTCCGGGGACTTCGTGACCCCGCATCTCAACGGCGTCGTCTACCTGGAGAAGCCCCCTTTCTACTACTGGGGAACCGCAGCCTCGCTGCGGCAGTTCGGGGAGACCGAGTTCGGGATGGGGGCTGCGCTTGCGGGCCGGCGCACCGGGGCGGCGGTGGAGGCGATCGCGGGCGCGCTAGAAAAGGCGCAACTCCTTGAGCGTTCCTTCCGGACGGGTCTTCTGCGGGGAAGAGCCGTCTCCTGCTCGGTCTGAATCTTCATCCGAAGAATTTACATGGAAGGAGTTTTCCCGTTAGAATAGGAAATCATGTTCGGGGGGGACGGGTGAAACTTCCGGAGTTGAACATCGGCCGGTTTACTGCGCGGATCCCGCTCGTCCAGGGGGGGATGTCCGTGCGCGTATCGACCTCATCGCTCGCCTCGGCGGTGGCCGAGTGCGGCGGTATCGGGACGATCGGAGGATCGGGCATCCCGATCGGGGAACTGCAGGAGGACATCCGCCGGGCGAAGCGGATGACCCGCGGGATCGTCGCCGTCAACATCATGTTCGCCATCCGGCAGTTCATGGAGACCGTGAAGGCGTCGATCGAGGCCGGGGTGGACATGATTGTCACCGGGGCAGGATTTTCCCGCGACGTCTTCAAGATCGGAAAGGACCACGACGTCCCGATCGTTTCCATCGTCTCCTCCCCCGAATTCGGCAAGCTCGCCGAACGGTGCGGGGCGGACGCCATCGTGGTGGAGGCGAAGGAGGCAGGGGGGCACCTCGGGACCGACAGGCCGCTTCGCGAGCTCTTCCCGGAAATCCGCAAAGTCGTGAAGAAGGTTCCCCTCATTGCCGCGGGCGGGATCACGGACGGCTACGAGATCGCCGAGATGGTCGGGCGATACGGGGCGGACGGAGTCCAGATGGCGACGCGGTTCGTCCTGACGAAGGAGTGCGACGTTCCGGATTCCTTCAAGAACGCCTACCGGAACGCGAGGAAGGAGGACATCTTCCTGATGCACTCGCCCGTGGGACTTCCCGGCAGGGCCATCCGGAACCGCTTCCTGAACCGGCTGTTCAGGGGGGAGAGCGTCTACGACGGCGAGTGCAAGAGGAATTGCCTGAAGAGCTGCGACCATACGTTCTGCATCATCGACCGGCTGGACATGTCCCGGGAGGGGGACACGGAGGAAGGGCTGGTGTTCGCCGGGGAGAACGTATGGAAGATCAAGGACGTCCCGACGGTCCGGGAGCTGATCGACCGCCTCGTTGCCGAGGCCGAGAGCGTTTACGCTCCCGCGCCGGCCTGATCGGCGAGCACGACCCGGAGGAAATTGTCGAAAAGGTTCGGCTCGAACTCCGTTCCCCGCCCCCGTTCCATGATCGAAAGTGTCGTTTTCAGGTCCAGGCTGTCGCGGTACGGCCGGTATGTGCGCAGGGCGTCGAACACATCGGCGATCTGCGTGATGTAGGAGACGGGGTGCAGCGGCCCCCCCGACGAGATTTTGGGGTAGCCGGACCCGTCGTACTTGATGTGGTGCTCGAAGCAGACGATCACGGGGAGATCGGAGCCGCAGTCCATCTTTTTCAGCACCTTCGCTCCCATCGCAGGGTGCTCCGCCATCGTGGCGAATTCCGAAGGGTTGATCTTTCCCGGCTTCTGCAGGATCTCGGAGGGGACCATCTCCTTGCCGATGTCGTGGAGCATGGCGGCGAGACCAATCTCCTGGAGACGGTTTTCCGGCAGGCCCAGAGCCGCAGCCTGGGCCACGACGATCGCGGAGACATTCATCGAGTGTGTGACCGTGTAGTCGTCGTGGGATTGCATCTGCATGAGGCGATGAAAGAGAAACACGTCCTGGCGGATCCCCTTCATGATGCCGGCTACGATATCCCGGGCGCCGGACACCGATGCGACGCCTCCCTGCGCCATGGATTTTAAGAGATCTTTCAGGACATCGGCTGCCCCGAACAGGAAATGCGATCGGGAAAACGTGGCGTTTTCCTGGCCGATCTCGGGGGTTTCCCCCCCGATGGACTGGATGATCCCGTGGTCGATGGACTCGAACCTTGTCCCCTGCGCGTCCTCCTTCCCCGTAGCGAGGAAGAAGACGAACCGCTTCAGCTCCCCGTACGTCAGCCCCTCCCGGATCGAGAATTTCTCGATTCCCTTTTCGCGGATGTCCTGGAGAAGTTTCCGCAATGCGGGGTTCATCTCCAGGAAGGGGAACTCGTCAACGACGAAGTGGTCGCCGATGATGCCGATGTGGATCGTGCCGAGGGAGGATGCCATCTGCCCGATGCGATTGTGCAGGCGCGTGAGGAGCTGCTGGACGCGCTGGTGGTTTTCGGGATAGATGGTCGCCGCCTGGATCGTCTGAGCGAGATCCAGGACCACGCCGAATAGTTCCTGCCGGTTCTTCATGGGGCCTCCATCATGCTGCGCAGCAGACCGTCGCAATGGGATCGCACCGCCGACCTTCTGGCTCCCTTCCCCCGGTGGAGGAAGGCGATTGCCTCGGTCCCGCCGATCCGGTAAAGCGCGCTGGCTGCGTCGATCCGGGTCTGGTCGTCATTTTTCGAGGAGAAAAGGCCCTCTTCGACCAGGATCCTTCCCAGCCCCGGGACCGCCTCGGGAGCCCCCAGCTTTCCGATCGCCAGGATCGCCTCCCGTTTCACCCGGTTGTCGAAGTGCGAGGTGGCCTGAATCAGGGGTTCCACGGCCCGCCGGTCGCCGATATCCCCTAGGATGGTGCAGATGTTCCGAACGAAATACCATTTCGGGTGCGACAGGAGGTCCAGAGCTTCCGGGACAACGACGTGCCCGAGCTTGACGAGAAGCCGGATCAGGATCCGGCGCCGGGAAGCCTCCGGTTCGAGCAGCAGCCGGTCGAGGAGCGGTGGTGCGGCGACCGCGCCGAATCCCGACAGGAGATCCTGGATGGCTTCGATGTCTCCCGCGGCGACCTCGACGGAAAGGCGAAGGTCTACGATCTGCCCTAAATCGGTTTCGGCAATAACGTCCCGCACCCGGGTCTGCCACTCCTCCCGGGCGGTCGTCGAGAGCGATCCCAGGGAGGTGAGAATGGTGTGAAGGAGAGAGAATTCCTTCAGGGAAATGAGGTTGGGGATGGCTTTCCGGATATCCTCGAGGAGGTCGAAAAACACCTCCTCCCTCTGCTCGTTCCTGAGGAGCTCCAGGAAAATCCGGAGGGTTCTCCCGCGGATCTCCCGATCTTCGAACGCCTTGTGGATTCCCAGGTCGCCGGGCGTCTTTTTCCCCAGTTTCGCGAGGTACGGCTTGCGGAGGGAGGAAATATCCTCGATGAAGCGCAGATGGTCGTCCCGTAGATATTTCTCCTCGCTGCGGGAGAGAAGGAGCTTCTCGACCGCCTCCCACGTCTTCTGTGCATAATAGTCCTTGACCTTCTGTTTCTCCCGCACCCGTTCTGCGACGCGGGGAAGGAGGGAATTTCCCGCGTTGCGCTCGTTTGCGAGGATGGCGAAGGCCGCACGCAGCCTTGTCCCTCCTTTTTTCTCCACGGAAACGAGGGTTGCGACAAGACCGAGGAACTCATCGTCCGTGTACCCCTCCGTGAGGGACCTCGCAAGGAGGAGGTCGCTTTCGCTGCTCTCTCCTTCACCGCCGGGTTCCGGCCCCCCCGGGCCGGATTCCAGCGAGTGGAGGAACTGTTTTATCTTTTCCTGCGGGAGGCTCTTCATGAACATCGAGAGACGGCCCGCAACTTTCTGCAACACGTCCCCCGAAATCGGCGCTTTCCCGGAGGCGGGTTCCTGCCTGCTCTCCGCTTCCCGCGCCCGCCGAAGGATCGCCGGAAGAAGCGCCGGCGCATGGAGGAGCTCCTCCATGATTTCCTTCTCCACGTTCTTGTTCGTGAAGTCGTCGGCAAGAAGCAGGCGCCAGAGTTCCTTCTCGCGACTCTCGCTTTGGGCGGGAGCCTGGGAATCCGAAAGTTTCCTCGAAAGCAGCTCCTTGTAATTGTAGGGGGAGAGGGAGATTCCCGTGATTCCGCTTTCCTGGAGGAATTGTTCGGGAGAGACCGCCGTCTCGTTTCCCTGCGACTCGTGGAGGTAGCGGAACAACGACAGCAGGCCTTCCGGTGTGACGGCCGGGTCGAACCCCACCGTGGCGATCTGGCGGAGGTACAGGCTTTCCGTCAGGCGGACGACAAGTTCCTGTCCCTCTCCGAGGAACTCATTCCGGTAGAGAACCTTGTCGCGTGCAATCCCGATCAAAAGCCGGTTTTCGGGCTCATGGGACAGGTGGGCAAGAAGGGCAGCGTGAAACTCGCCCACGCGCTTGGCGAGAATCGGGTGGTTCGTCCCGTAAAGCCCGGCCCAGTGGAAGGTTTTCGCAAGAGCCAGGACCAGCGGCCCTATCGCGGGGCTCACTTTCTCTGCGGTTTTGCCCTCCATGTACCTATTAGGATCTCATCTTGTTTCCCGGGAATCAAGGGCACTGTGCGGGAATGTAGATCGTGAAGGAAGAGCCCTTCCCGGGGGAACTCTCGACGTGAACGCCGCCGTTGTGGTTCTTGACGATGCCGTACACCATCGGCAGCCCCATCCCGGAAAGTCCCTTCTCCTTCCTCGTGGTGAAGAACGGCTCGAAGAGACGTCGCATGACCTCCTCCGTCATCCCCTCCCCCGTGTCGGTGACCGTAAGGACCGCATAAGCGCCCGGTTTGCCGACATGGTACCGCGTAGCCTCCCCGGCGGACAGAATCACGTTCCGCGTTCGCAGGAAGAGCGTCCCCCCGGACGGCATCGCGTCCCGGGCGTTGATGCACAGATTGAAGAGGGAGTGGCGGAGTTGTTCCGGGTCTCCCTCGACAGCCCGGAGAGCGGGCTCGAGATCGGTCCGGATCGTAACGGACCGGTCGAAGCTCCGGGAGACGATGGCGACGACGTCTCCCACGACGTCGTTGAGGGACAACGTCTCCACAACGGTTTTTCCGACGCGGGCGAACCCGAGAAGCTGCGTGGTGAGCCAGGCGGCGCGCTCGGCGGACTCCTCGATGCTTCTCACCGTCCCCCGGAAAGGGTTGTCGGGTTCCATCCGGGACTGCAGGAGGGAGGCGTGTCCGAGGATCGTCCCAAGGATCTTTTTGTAGTCGTGGGCAATTCCTCCCGCGAGGGAGCCCATCGCTTGCATCTTCTGCGCCTGGGTGAGGGTGCGCCGAAGGTGCTCTTTCTCTTCTTCCATTTTCCGGCGCTCCGTGACGTCGACTCCCAGCCCGACGACGCTGCGCACCCCCCCGCTGGCGTTGCGAATCGCCTTGGTGTTCCAACTGATGGTCTTTTCCCCGCCGTCCTTCGTCCGGATGGGGTTCACATACCCCTCCACCTCCTTTCCCGCGAGGACTTCCCGGAAGGTGTTCGTAACCCGCTTCCTCTCCTCTTCGGGAATGAACAGGGGGAAGTAATCCTTCCCGAGGACTTCCGCCTCCGCATACCCCGTGATCCTCTCCGTGGCGCGGTTGAACAGGCGGATTCTCCCGTCATCGTCGAGTTCGACGATGAGCACGTTGATCTCCTCCACGACGGCACGGAACTTCGCTTCGGACTCCACGAGGGCCCGTCTTGCTTCCACCTGCCCGCTGATGTCGACGTTCACGCTGATCCCGAGCTCCACCTCGTCCGAAACGCCCCGGTAGGGGAAGACGTTCGAAAGGAGCCACCGGGTGCCGCCCCCCGCGCACCGGTTCTCCCGTTCCAGGCTGGAGAACGACTCGCCGGCGAAGACCCGTGTCAGGATGTCCGCCGTGCTTTCCCGGTCTTCGGGGCGAACGATCAGCGGATGGACGGGTTTCCCGACCGCCTCCTGGGGGGAGTACCCGTACAGGGTCCGGCAAAGCAGGTTCCAGTGCCGGATGATCCCGTCCCGGTCGAAGGTGAAGCAGGCGGCGGGGATATGGTCGAAGAGCCGGCGGAAACGCTCTTCCGAGAGAGAAAGCTTCCGGAACTCCCGCGCCCACTGGAGGACCAAAGAGGCCTGAAGGGCGAACGCCGTCAGTTCCTCCACCGCCCCGCGGTCGAATGCGTCCCGGGTGTTGGCGTACACGGCCAGGGCTCCCACGGGCTTCCCGGATTCCGTGAGAGGGACGGAGGCCACGGACAAAAACCCCTGCGAGCGCGCGCTCTCCCTCCAGGGGGCGAACCGCCGGGAGCGGAGAACGTCCCGGATGACGTCCGGTATGCCGTTCCGGATTGCGGACCCGACGGGACCGTTCCCGAGGGGGGTGTCGTCCCACCTCACCCGTACCTCGTCGAGGTACTTCCTTTTGTCCCCCCAGCTGGCGACGGGCTCCACCGAGCCGTCGGGGCGCGCCATTCCGATCCAGCACATCTGGTACCCCAGGGAGATCACCCCTTCGCTGATCCCTTTCAGCAGGTCCGGAACCGCCGCAGAACGAAGGAGGGAGACGGTGACGTCCTGCATCTGCTTGAGCCGGATGGTCTGTCTCCGGATGTGCATCGTCTGGGCGTGTCGCTCGGCCAACAGGTCGAGGCGCTCCCGGAGTTCCCGGGCGGACGTCATCTCCGACAGATCGGCGCCGGGGTGGACGAAGGAGAGGTTCTCCAGCGCCCTTCCCTTCCAGATGAGGAAAGGATGGGTTCGCAGGGCGTCCAGCAGGATCTCGGTGGGGAGTTCCTCCATGCCGTACAGGCAGAGGGACAGACTGTCGCTTTCGGCGAGGAAGGAGTGCATCTTTTTCTGGAGATCGAGGATGCGGACCCTCCTCCGTCCCTTCCCGAGGGCGAACGAAACGTCCAGGCAGATGCGGAGCGCGGAGTATTTTTCCACCCGGGCCTGGTGGGCGGCCTTGCGGAAAAACGAGACGAGAGCGTCCGGGTCGAACGACACCTTTCTCGCCCCTCCCTCCCCGGTCCGTGTGGGGAGGATCGCCCCCTTGGCAAGGGCGCTCCCGACGTCAATGCCGTGTTCCCGGAGGCCGGATAGGATCCCGTCACCGGTCGGAGGATCGCAGTAGAGCAGGCATTTCTCCCGGCGGCCGAGGCCGAGCCAAAGGAAGGGGACCACGGCGGCGCGGAGGTCGCCGGGATCCCGGTGAAAGAGGGCAACGTGGTGATGGACGGTGAACATCTCCAGGGATTCCCGCAGGGAGGTGGTCACGGGGGATTCCTCCCTTCTGGCGAGTGTTTCGCCCGGTCGTGCGGAGAGGGAGTTCGATATCGGGATCAGCATACCGCAAGACGGTCCGCAATGCGACGGGGGTGTTCCGGGAAGTTCAGCGGGCCGGCGAGGGGGGGAAAAGAAGCGCGAACGTGACGATCGAAAGGGCGCACAGTCCCCCGGCGGCGGCGAACCCGGCGGCGAACCCGAAACGGGAGATCACCGCGCCGAGGGTTGCCGCGGAGACCGCGAATCCCCCATAGATGCACGTGTTGTACCCGCCCATGGCGAGCCCCCGGACGCGGGTGGGGACCGCCTCGGACAAGACCGCGCCGATGGCCGTGAACGCCACCGCCATTCCCCCCCCGATGCCGAAGAAGAGGAGGTACAGGGGAACGGCGCCCCGGAACGCTCCGATGAGGGCGATGCATAGCGCGAAGAAAAGATTCCCGGCGACGATGTACCGCTCCCGCTTCCCCGTCCGGTCCGCCAGGTGCCCGACCGGGATGCGGATCGCCGCGTTGGCGGCGGCCTGGCAAGTGAAGATGAGTCCGGTGTGGGTGACGGAGATCCCCGCGTTGCGAGCATAGAGGGGAAAGAACGCGAACAGCGCGCCCCACGCGTATGTGGAGAAGAAGGTGGCTGTCCAGCAGGCGAGGACGGCCCGGTTGCCCACGATCTCCCGGAAGTCCGCGGCGAGGTCCGTGGTCGCGGGGCGGATGACCGCTGGGGGGGCGGGCATGCGCGGCCCGCCCACCAGGATCCCCGCCGCGATGACGGCCGCGGAGAAGAGAAACGCCGTCCGGAAACCCCCGTCCGCGATCGCGCCGCCCAGCCCCGGCCCGGCCGCCATCCCGAGATAGAGGGAGGACGTATACCAACCGTACGCCCTCCCCAGAAAATGGGGCGGGGATACGTCGCCGACGTACGACATCATGGACGGGGAGAAGCAGGCCAGGCCGACCCCGGCGAAGAGATAGACCGCGCCCACCTGCAGGGGGGTCCGGACGAGGAGTAAAAAAAGCGAGGTGAGCCCGGAAATCGCCATTCCGGAGAGGATGAGACGCTTGCGGCCCAGCCGGTCGGAGACCAGGCCCAGCGGTAACGAGAGCAGCGCCGCGGCGACCATGAAGCCGGCGTTGATCATCCCGACCTGCACGGTGGTCGCCCCGAGGTCGCTGGCGAACAGGGGGACAAGGGGAAGCCGCATGTAGGCACCCAGGTACAGGATGAACGAAAGGGCGCAGGCGACGAAGACGGGGGCAGGGGCGGCGAATCCGTTCAAGGGGATAACCGCTTCTTTCTCTTCGAAAAGGAGGCACGGTGTCGGGGGTGCACGACCCATGCCTTGCGTGATTGGGCCGTATTCTACCCCGACCGGCTAGTCGATGGAACAACCGTCTCTTCGGGTGTAATATGGATGACCATGCAGTCCCTCCGGGTCTTGTCGACCAGCAAGCGGATCGAAACCGTCCCTCTGTCCCGCCGGGAGGCGGCCAGGGCGCTTCGGGACGGCGCAGTTCATCACAGGCTGGTGCTCGCCGCGTTCGGGCGGTACTTTACGGGAAGGTTCGATCTGCGCTGATGGACCTGTGGCTTGTTCGACACGGGGAGGCGGTGCCCGAGCGGCAGGACCCCTCGCGCCCGCTCACCCCGGAGGGGGCCCGGGACGTCTCGGCGATAGTCGAATCCCTCGCGGGGAAGACGGGATCCTTCGATCTCGTTGCGGCGAGCGGGAAACAGCGGGCGATTCAGACCGCCGCGATATGGGCGGAAGCGGCGGGGTATCCTGCCGGGAAGATCGCGGAAACCGCCGCCCTGGCTCCGAACGCGACCCCCGAGATGTTCCTCGCATTCCTTGAGGGCTGCAAAGAGGGGGAGCGCCTGTTGTGCGTCGGCCATCTCCCGTCCATCGCCGCGGTCGCTTCGTTTTTTCTTTCCTCCGGCGAGCCCGTGAGGCTGGTCTTCGGCCCGGGGACCGTCTGCCGCATCCGGGTCGAGACCCTGCGTCGCGGGGGAGGGGAGCTGCTTTTTTTCGTCTGACGGACCCGCAAGACACGAAGGAGGAGGGGATGCCATACGTGAACGTCAGGATCACGCGGGAGGGGGCCACATCGGAGCAGAAGGCGGAGGTGATCCGCCGCATGACGCAGGTTCTCGTGGACGTCCTCAAAAAAAACCCGGAAACGACCTTGGTGATCATCGAAGAGGTCGACACCGACAACTGGGGGATCGGCGGAATCACGGTGACGGAGCGCCGAAGGAAGAAAACGTAGATACGGGTTTCCCCCAAGAATATACAGGATTTTTTTTGACCGCGGCGTTGGTTTATCCTTTGCAAGGGGACCCATCCCGATTTGCCGGACCTCACTGCCTTTAGAAATATGATAAATACAGTTGACAAAATCTTTGTTTCGTAGGGAAGATGGAGATAAATCCCGCATTCGGAGGAATATTTATGGACAAGAGAGTCTTAGTTGAGCTGACGACCGAAATTGTTTCCGCCCATGCATCTGTTAATGAAATGAGCAGGGAGGATCTACTGGACGAGATTCAGGCTGTCTTCCAGAAGTTGAATGTCCTTGTCGGGGCGGAAGGTGAGGCAACGGCCGGCGTATCTGCGGAAGTAAAGCCGGCGATACCGCTGAATGCGGCTTTCGGGGCCGCGCAGGTCTTTTGTATGGAATGCGGGAAAGGGTTTACCACGCTGAAGAAACACATTGCGGTCAGCCACAACCTGACGCCCAAGGATTACCGGAAAAGGTTCAACATTCCCACCAAGACGCCCCTTGTAGCCAAGAACTACTCCGAAGCCAAGAAGAAGATCGCTCAGAAGCTGGGGCTTGCCGAGAAGCTCGCCGCGGGGCGGAAGAAGCGCGGGAAATAGCAGGCCACGGCAAACAGAAAACCCATGCCGTTGTTTACGGAAAGGAGGACATCAATGCCCTATGCGGCCAAGGACTACGGGAAACTCATCGGGATGGAGGGGTTGAGCGAGACCCTGTTGAAAAACCATTTCACGCTGTACCAGGGATACGTCACGAATACGAATAAGGTTCTGGACGCCCTGACTGCGATGCTTTCGGAGGGGAAGACCGGCACCCCCGAGTATGCGGAACTGAAAAGGAGACTGGGGTGGGAGTTCAACGGGATGCGCCTCCATGAGTACTACTTCGAAAACCTGGGCGGCAAGGGGGCTCTCGACGCGGGAGGCAAGCTCGGGAAAGCGCTCGCCGCGGAGTTCGGCAGCGTCGAGAAGTGGGAAACCGATTTCCGGGCTGTGGGTGCGATGCGCGGGATCGGCTGGGTGGTCCTCTACCAGGACGCCACCGGCAAGAGGTTCTTCAACCAGTGGGTGAACGAGCACGACGTGGGTCATCCGGCGGGCGCCACCCCGATCCTCGTCATGGACGTCTTCGAGCACGCTTTCATGACCGATTACGGCCTGAAGAGAGCCGACTACATCGCGGCGTTCTTCAAGAACATCGACTGGAAGGCGGCCGAGGCGAGGCTCAAGTAAACGAAGGGGTTACCGGCACCCGGGGGACGTTTCGGGCTATTCGGGGACAATCCCGGAATAGCCCGTTTTTTTCCGGGAGGAGAAGGCGGGATTTGGATTACTACGCGCAAGGGAGCCTGGTGGCCGCGGTGGTGGCTCTTGCCATCGCGGGATATCTGCGCGTGTGGGCGAAGGAGGACGCGGAGGCACGGGCGTTCGCAAGCCTGTCGTTCCTGATCTTCCTGTGGTGCTTCCCCGAGTACCTCTGGAAGACCCTCGACTCCGTGTTCTGGCACCGGGCCGCCCTGGCGGCGGTCATGTTCATCCCTCCCTTCGTGCTGCGGTACAGCGGTTCGGCGGTGCGGACCCGCCCGAGGTGGTACCCGGTCGCGTTCGTTGCCGGGATATGGATCAGCGCGGCCTTCGCGACCACGATCGCGAGCAACCGCCTGTTCTTCTCCCCCTGGTGGAACGTCGCGGCGCTCCTGTACGTCTACCCCTACCTCGCGCTTTCCCTCCACATCGTCGTCCGTCACGGGTTCCGGGCGAACCCGTCCTCGATCGAGCGGAAGAAGTTCCAGTTCCTTCTCGTGGGGGGGGGGATCGCGAGCCTCGTCGCGCCGCTCAACTTCCTCCCGGGGACGGGGATCTCCTTCCCGCCGCTCGCGTCGTTCGCGATCCTCCTATTCTTCTACTTCATGGCGACGGGGATCCTGCATCTCCACTTCTTCGAATTCCCCGACATCGTGGGGAGGGCGATCATCCTGGTTATCCAGGTGTTCGCCTTCGCCGTCGTGTTCGGGATCCTGGAAGTCGTGTCCGGGCGGAAATTCTGGTTCCCCCTGGCGGGGACCTTCCTGATCTCGTTTTTCCTTCTCACCTTCTACCCCGTCCTGATGCGGAAGCTCGGGGGGATATCGTCCGACCTGCTCGTCCGGGAGTCGCGGACCATCCAGGCCGGCCTGGGCAACTTCGCGAAGAGGTTCCCCGATTCGACGTCGCAGGCCGAGATCGCCCGGATCGTGGAGGAGGGCCTCGGGCAGGTGCCGTTCGTGGCACGCGCCTCCCTCTGGATCCGCCCGGAGGGCGGGACCGACGAGGGAATCGGGTCTCTCCCGGTCCGCCCCGACGAGTACCTGCGCGCACTCGGGCGGTTCTCCGCCCGGTTCCCCATGCTGAAGTTCATGGAGCACGGCGGATCGCGCGCGGCGGACGTCGCCATCTGGGACGACTCCTGGGATGCCTCCTTCCCCATTTTCCTGCGGGGGAGCATGGCAGGGGTGGCGTTGTTCCTTTGGAAGGAAAAGACGCCGTCCTTCCGGGAACTGGAGCTGCTGATCCCCTTCCTGGAAGGGATCGGGCTGGCGGTGGAGAATATCCGCCAGAAACAGAGGATCCAGAGGAAGGAGCACTTCGCCACCGTCGGCGAGCTTGCGGCGGGGCTGGCCCACGAAGTGCGAACTCCGGCCGGTGTGATCAAGGGGGCGGCGCAGTTCCTTTCCCGCGGGGCCTCTTCCCGGGACCGGGAGTTCCTCGACATCATCGTCGAGGAGGCGGACCGCCTGAACGGCGTCGTGACGGAGTTCCTGGAGTACGCCCGGCCCGGGAACCGCATCCCCAAGAGGATCTCCCTGCGCGATCCCGTGGAGCGCGCGGTGGCGCGGCTCACGCGGGAAAGGGCGAACGGGATGAACGGGGTCCGCCCCCACATCCATGTCGGCGAGCCGGTTCCGGAGGTTACCGCCGACCCGTCCGAGATCGAGCGGGTGGTGTTCAACCTGCTGACGAACGCGGTCGAAGCGATGCCCGACGGAGGGGATCTCACCGTGCGGATTTCCTCCCACGGAGGAGAGAGCCGGATCGTCGTCGAGGATACCGGGACGGGGATCGGGGAGGCGGACCGGAAGCACCTCTTCCGCCCTTTCTTCACCACGAGGGAGCGCGGCGTGGGGATGGGGCTGGCGATCTGCCGGAGGATTGTCGAGGAAAACGGCGGGTCCGTCGCGTTCGAGACCGTGAGAGGAAAGGGGAGCCGTTTCACGGTGAAGCTGCCGGAGGGATGAGCGGATGAAGGCGACCATTCTCGTGGCGGAGGACGACCGGAACCTGCGGCGCGTGCTGCGGGCGATGCTGGTCCGGGAGGGGTACGACGTGGCGGAAGCGGCGGACGGGGAGGCCGCATCCGCGTGGCTTTCCGGGCGCCGCGCCGATGTCCTGATCACGGACATCCGGATGCCGAAGATGGACGGACTTGCCCTCTTCCGGCACGTGCGGGAGCGGCATCCCGATGTCCCGGTCATCCTGATCACGGCGTACGGGACGATCGGCGATGCGGTGGAGGCGATCCGGTCCGGGGCGTTCGACTACATCTCGAAGCCGTTCGACGAGGCGGAACTGCTGCGCGTCGTGGGAAACGCGGCCCGGACCTCGGTCGCGGCCGCGCGGGAGGGAGCGGGCGGCGGCGGGGAAGGCGGATGGTTCGGCATGGTGGGGAGCTCCCCGGCATGGAGGGAGATCCGCAAGGTGATCGAGAAGGCGGCCGCCTCCCCGCTTTCCGTGATGATCACGGGGGAGACGGGGACGGGAAAGGAGCTCGTCGCGCGGGCGATCCACCGGATCAGCGGGCGGGGGGAAGGGCCGTTCATCAAGATCACCGGCTCCGCCATCCCGCCGCCCCTGTGGGAGGCGGAAGTGTTCGGGTACGAAAAGGGGGCGTTCACCGGGGCCGTCCTCTCGAAGCCGGGGCGGTTCGAGCTGGCGGACGGGGGGACCTTCTTTCTGGACGAGATCGGGGATGTCCCCCTCGCCATGCAGGCGAAACTTCTTCGGGTCCTGCAGGACCGCGCGTTCGAGCGGGTGGGCGGGGTGAAGACGCTCACCGCGGACGTCCGCTTCCTCTGCGCCTCGAACCGCGACCTGAAGAAGGAAACCGAGCGGGGAAGATTCCGGGAAGACCTCTACTACCGGATCAACGGCATCCCCGTCCATCTTCCCCCCCTGCGGGAGCGGCGGGAGGACATCCTTTCGCTGGCGGACTATTTTCTCTCCCGCGCCTGCGCGGAGATGGGAGTCGCCGCGAGGAAACTCTCGGCGGAAACGACGGAGATCCTGGAGCGGCATTCCTGGCCGGGGAACGTCCGCGAACTGGAGAACGCCATCGGGAGGGCGGTGGCTCTCTCGGAGGGCGAGGAGATCACCCCGCCCGACCTCTGCATCGCCCTGGAGGATGCCGGGGAGGAGGTCGCGACGCCCGAGGAGGAGAAGTTCCACGAGTCGGTCCGGGACCACAAGCGGGCGATCATCCTCCGGGCGATCCGCAAGTCCGGGGGGAGCAAGACGAAGGCGGCCGAGATGCTCGGCCTCCAGCCGACCTATCTCTCGCGGCTGATCCGCGTCCTCAAGGTCGAGCCCTGACCGCGGCAACCCGCCTCGGATGGGGCCGCTGGCTCGCGGGGATTCCGCATCCGCTACGCTCGCCTGACCCGGCACCTCGCTCCAAAGGCCGCTTCGCGGAACCCCCCGCATCGCTGCGGGGCCCCGATCCCGGTGCCCTCGACCGGAGGCTCCGCGGTGCGCCGGCTCACTGGGCGAGGTCGGCCTCCAGATCCCTATTTTCTGCGCGGGAATATATCGTTTGACCATTCCACCGGCAGATGTGGTATCTTGAATTTATTAACCTGTTACGTTAATAAAAATTGACGACAGGTGGCGATGGAAATCGTGTTCCGGTCGCCGAAGCTGCAGAGGGCATGCAGTATCGAGCGCGAGTCGAAGCGACAGTGGGGCGCTCAAAACGCCAAGAAGATTCGCCGGCGACTCGCCGACTTGCAGGCGGCCGTTACGCTTGCCGAAGTGAGCACGCTGCCTCCGGTGCGATGTCACCCGTTGCAAGGCGACCGCGCCGGACAATTCGCCGTCGACGTTCAACAACCCTATCGCCTCATCTTTGAGCCTGCGAACGATCCGGTTCCACGGATGGAAGATGGCGGCATCGACCTGACCAAGATCACCCGGATCCGTATTCTGGGAGTGGAGGATTACCATGGCCGCTGAAAAAGATCTCGCGTACTCGCCCGACTACGCCGTTCCGCCCGGGGAGACCCTTCTGGAGACGATCGAGGCGCTCGGGATGACGCAGGCGGATCTTGCCGCGAGAACCGGCCGCACCCTGAAGACGATCAACGAGATCGTCAAGGGGAAGGCGCCGATCCGGCCGGACACCGCCCTGCAGCTGGAGCGCGCCCTAGGAGTCCCGGCGAGTTTCTGGAATAACCGGGAGCGGAACTACCGGGAGGTCATGGCTCGCCGGGAGGAAAGAGAACGGTTGAAGGGTCAGGGGAAGTGGCTCAGGGAGTTGCCTGTCCGGTCCATGGTCATGTTGGGATGGGTTAGTGAATACCGGGACAGGGTCCGGCAGCTTCAGGAATTGCTGAATTTCTTCGGCGTCGCATCGCCCGATCAGTGGCATGGGCTATGGAGCGGGGGAGAGATCGCCTTTCGAAAGTCCGCCGCTTTCCGGAGCAATCCTGGCGCAGTGGCGGCATGGCTGCGCAAGGGCGAGGTGGACGCAAATCGCCTCCGTTATGCCCCCTATGACGAGAGCAAGTTCCGGGCGGCATTGAGCAGCATCCGTGCACTCACGGTAGAATCGCCGGAGGTTTTTCAGCCGGAGCTGGTCCGCCTGTGCGCGGAGGCGGGAGTTGCGGTGATCTTCACTCCCGAGCTCTCCGGTACGCGGGTCAACGGCGCCACTCGCTGGTTGTCGCCCGACAAAGCACTGATCCAGCTGAGTCTCCGGTATAAGACCAACGACCATCTCTGGTTCACGTTTTTCCATGAAGCGGGCCACATTCTTCTGCACGGGAAGCGGGAGGTTTTTCTGGAGGGGGAGAAGAGCGAGGACGGGAAGGAAAAAGAGGCGGATCGTTTCGCTTCGAACGTTCTGATTCCGGCGGGCGAGTATCGGAAATTCGTCGAACGCGGCTTACGAAATCAGGGCGAAATCCGCCGTTTTGCGGAACGGTTGGGGATTGCCCCCGGAATCGTCGTCGGGCGCCTTCAGCATGACGAGATCATCCCGCAAAGCTATTTCAACGATCTGAAAATCCGGCTTGCGTGGGAAAGGCAAAGCGCATAAGAAGGGGAGACGGCGAATTCCATCCCCCGGAAGCGGAGGGAAGAACGATATGCCAAGGGGCAAACGGCAAGGGAGTACCCCCAAGACCGGCCGGCGCGCCGAGACCTACCGCCATTCCGAGGCGACCAATCCTCTCCGGCCCGACGCGGGCACGCAATCGCAGTTTCGAAAGAAGAAGCCCCCCAAGACGTACCGCTACGATTCTTCCCTGTCCCCCGCCCTCGACTGGGACGGACAGAATCTGATGCGCGAACACGGCGAGGCGCTGATCCGGAAGATTCGCGAGGCCGCCACGATCGAGGAGGCAAGGGCCGCCGCCGCGGAACTCGAGGCCTTGAGCAAACCGTTCCTCAACTGGGCGGGGAAGGCCGAGCGTCTCTCCTTCGACGTGCCCACCTTGCCGCTCTTCGTCCACGAGCGCCTGTCCACCAAGGCGATCATCGAGACGCTTAAACGCCATAAGAGCGACAAGCAGCTCGACATGTTCAACCTCTTCGGCGATCCGCGGCACTCCATCGTCGACCAGGTCCTTCGCGCCTACGAGTACCGGGACAAATGGGTAAACCGGATGATCCTCGGCGACTCGCTCGTCGTGATGAACTCCCTCCTTCATTACGAGGGGCTGGGCGGACAGGTCCAGATGATCTACATGGACCCGCCCTAGAGGGTGAAGTTCGGAAGCAACTTTCAGCCCTTCGTCCGCAAGCGCGACGTGAAGCACAACGACGACGACGATATGACCCGCGAGCCGGAGATGGTCAAGGCGTACCGGGACATGTGGGAACTGGGTCTCCACTCCTACCTGACCTACATGCGGGACCGGTTGCTCCTCTGCCGCGATCTCCTCGGCCCGAGCGGAAGCATTTTCGTCCAGATCGGCGACGAGAATCTGCACCACGTCCGGGAAGTGATGGACGAGGTGTTCGGGCCAGAGAACTTCGTATCAATAATCGCGTTCTACAAGACAACGGGCCAGGCAAGCACAATTCTCCCCCAGACAAAGGATTACCTTGTGTGGTACGGAAGGGAAAGAGATCGGCTGAGATTTAGGCAACTCTACATGGAGAAGAAGTTGGATGATGCCTTGGATTCCGCATACGACTGGCTGGAGGACCCAAAAGGTAGTCTACGCCCGATAACGAAATCAGACCGTGTAAACATAAATACCCTCCTTGACGAAGTCCATAAACTATGTGCCTTGAGCGGAATAACTTCATCCGGTGAATTACAGGGGGATGTCATCGACTTCGAGTTCGCAGGGAAAAAATGGAGACCACCAAAGGGATCCCATTGGAAGACAACCATTCCCGGAATGAAGGTGTTGAAGGAAAAAAATCGACTTGCTGTGAAAGGCAACTCTCTCAGATACGTTCGCTACTTCAATGATTTCCCAGTATATAACCTTGATGACGTGTGGACAGATGTTGCCTTCGGCGGCTTCGTGAGTGACGAAAAGCTCTACGTGGTCCAGACCCCGGAACGCGTAATCCGGAGATGCATTCTCATGACCACCGATCCCGGTGATCTCATCCTCGATCCAACTTGTGGAAGCGGGACAACGGCATACGTCGCCGAGCAATGGGGCCGTCGCTGGATAACGATCGACACAAGCCGTGTCCCGCTGGCCCTCGCCCGGCAGCGGCTCCTGACGGCCACATTCCCGTACTACCAGCTCAAGGACGAAAAGCGGGGGCCAGGGAGCGGGTTCGTATATTTCCGGAAGCAGAACAGGAAGGGCGAGGAGGTCGGCGGCATCGTTCCGCACATCACGCTCAAGAGCATCGCGAACAACCAGCCGCCTGACGAGGAAATCCTCGTCGACCGGCCGGAGGTGGAACCGAAGATCACCCGCGTCTCCGGCCCCTTCTGTTTCGAGGCGACCATCCCGACGCCTGTGGACTGGGAGGGGGACGGCGTGGAGGATTCGGGCGCCGGGGCAGGGGAATCCCACGGATCGTACGTGGACCGGATGATCGAGGTCCTCCGGAAATCCCCCGTCCTGCACATCGGGGGCGGAAAGACCGTCACCTTCAAGAACGTCCGGTTGCCGGCGAAGACGCTGTCGCTTTCGGCGGAAGCGGCCGTGGTCAACGGGGCGGACTGATCCGTGGCCATGGTCTTCGGACCCGAGAACGGGGCGGTCAGCGAGAAACTGGTCTACGAGGCGGCCCGGGAGGCGCATGCGAAGAATTACGGCCACCTCTACGTCATCGGCTTCGCCATCCAGCCCAACGCCCGCCAACTCGTCGAGGAGTGCGAGGCGGCCATCGGCGTGCCCGCGACTTATGTGCAGGCCACCCCGGACCTCATGATGGGGGACCTGCTCAAGAACATGCGTTCGAGCCAGATCTTCAGCGTCTGCGGACTGCCGGAGGTAAAGATCCACAAGGTCAAGCCCGAGCGCAAGGGCGATCCCGAAATGTACCATGTGGAACTCCTGGGCCTCGACGTCTTCGATCCGGCGACGATGAAGACGGAACACCGGGAAGGCGATGATTTGCCCGCCTGGTTCCTCGATGCCGACTACAACGGCCTCTGCTTCAACGTCAGCCAGGCGTTCTTCCCCCGGACCGGCGCTTGGGAGAGCCTGAAAAAAGCCCTCAAGGGAACGTACGAGGAGTCCGTGTGGGACCATCTCGCGGGGACGAAGAGTGCGCCCTTCGAGGCGGGGGAGAACGGACAGGTGGCCGTCAAGGTCATCGACGACCGAGGGAACGAGCTCGTCGTCGTGAAGAGCCTACGCGAGGCGAAGCGATGAGCGGCTTCGAAGTCCCTCAACCGATTCTCAATTCCCCCTTCGGGGAACCCAAAGAACACTGGTTCATCGAGGAGGGACGCGATGCGGAGCGGCGCCTGGGACGACGGGACGCGGGATATTTCTACCGAGACCCCCGGGTGCCGGTGGCCGAGGGAGCCGACGACGTTCGCGGCCAATGGGTCCCGCTGGCCCTCGTGAACCTGATCCGGCAACGGATCAAGGAGTGGCGCGGGCAGGGTTATCCGGGGGTCACTCGAACTACCCTCGAACTGCTCCACTACTGGCGCCGGGAGGGTCGCGAACACCGGCTCTTCTTCGCCCAGGTAGAGGCGGCCGAGACGATCATCTTCCTCACCGAGGCCCGCGCCGACTTTCGCCAGGGGATCGACATCCCATCGGACGAACCGAGCGATGACCGGAAGGCCGAAGGGCACGCGGCGTTCCGCCGGTCCGCCTGCAAGATGGCCACCGCGACGGGAAAGACCACGGTCATGGGGATGCTCGCCGCCTGGAGCATCCTCAACAAGGTGAACGGCCGCGGGGACGCCCGGTTCTCGGATGTCGTACTCGTGGTCTGTCCGAACGTGACGATCCGCAACCGGCTGCAGGAACTGGATCCTGCCGGCGGGGAGGCGAGTCTTTACCGGAAGCGGGACCTGGTTCCCCCGCACCTAATGGCCGACCTCAACAAGGGGCGGGTGCTGGTCACCAACTGGCACGTCTTCGAACCCCAGGGGATCCAGACCGGCGGCGTGAGCGCGAAGGTGATGAAGGCCGGGATTGCCGTCCGTGTCCAGGAGACGATCACCATCGGAATGAAGACCACGACGGCCCGCGGGAAGCGGTACCTCACCCCCGCGGAACTGGACCGGCAGGTCGCGGCCGGTCTCATCGAGGTGAAGGCCGAGGACCAGGACAAGCAGGGGAACCTGCGAAAGGTGGTCGTCGAGTCGGTCAAGTATGTCGAGAGCGACACATCCCTCGTCAACCGCGTGCTCGGCCGCGAGGTCGGTGGGAAGCGGAATATCCTCGTGTTCAACGACGAGGCCCACCATGCCTACCGCATCCGCAAACCCGAGCCGGAGGAGATGGAGGGGGAACTTTTCGGGGAAGAGGAGGAGGTCGAGGAATTCTTCCGGGAGGCCACCGTCTGGGTGGACGGTCTCGACCGGATCCACAGGCTGCGCGGGATCAACTTCTGCCTCGACCTCTCCGCGACGCCCTATTTCCTCAGCAGGGTAGGCCAGGATACGAACCGGGTCTTCCCCTGGGTGGTGAGCGACTTCGGCCTGACCGACGCGATCGAGTCGGGGCTGGTCAAGATCCCCCAGCTCGCCGTGCGCGACACGACGGGCGCCCAGATCCCGGGCTATTTCAACATCTGGCGCTGGATCCTGCCCAAGCTGACGCCGGCCGAACGGGGCGGAAAAAAGGCGAACCCCAAGCCGGAGGCCGTCCTCAAGTATGCCTGCACCCCCATGGCCATGCTGGCCGGTCTTTGGGAGGACCTGCGGAAGGCGTGGGAAGAGGTCAAGGACGATCCCCGGCCGCCCGTGTTCATCATCGTCTGCAAGAACACGAAGATCGCCAAGGTCGTCCACGAATGGCTGACCGGTGAGAACACGCCCGCGGGCATCCCCCCGGCCCGGATCAAGGGGTTCCTCAACGGTGACGACGTCCAGCGGACCATCCGCGTGGACACAAAAGTGGTCCACGAGACGGACTCGGACCAGGCCAAAAGCGACGAGATGACCTGGATGCGCCGGATCCTCGACACCGTAGGGAAACTCGATTGGCCACAGGATCGTCAGGGGCGCCCTCTGTACCCCGATGGGTTCGAGGACTTGGCCAAGAAACTCGATCGCCCCCTGCACCCGCCCGGGCGAGACATCCGGTGCATCGTGAGCGTCGGGATGCTTACGGAAGGATGGGACTGCAACACGGTTACGTACATCGTCGGCCTGCGCCCTTTCATGTCCCAGCTTCTCTGCGAACAGGTCGTAGGCCGAGGGCTGCGGCGGTCGAGCTACGAGGTCGGTCCGGACGGGTTGCTCACGGAGGAGGTCGCAAAGGTCTTCGGCGTCCCATTCGAGGTGATCCCCTTCAAGGAGAGCCCGCAAGGTCCTGCCCCGTCGCCCCCGAAACGGCACCACGTCTTCGCCCTGCCGACTCGGGAGGCATACGAGATCAAGTTCCCCAGGGTGGAAGGATACCAGCAGGCGATCCGGAACCGCGTCTCCATCGACTGGAACGCGGTGGCCACGTTGCAGCTCGATCCCATGAAGATCCCGCCCGAGGTGGAGATGAAGGCCACTCTTCCGAACAACCGGGGGCGGTATTCGCTGCGCGGGCCCGGAAAGATCGAGAGCGTGGATCTCAACCCGTATCGTTCCCAATTCCGTATTCAGGAACTGGTCTTCGAACTGGCCGGCGCGCTGACGCGCGACTACGTCTCGCAGCCGAGCTGCCAGGCACCGGTGCACGTCCTTTTCCCACAGATCGCCAGGATCGTGGAGAGATACCTGAGGGAGAAAGTCGTCCCTATTCCGCCGGCCGACATCCGGGACATTTTCCTATCGCCCTACTACGGGTGGGTCATCGAACGGCTCGTGGCAGCCGTCGTGCCGGATGTCTCTCAGGGTGAGGCGCCTGAGGTGCCGCGCTATGAGACCAGCCGGGGGCCGGGCTCGACCGCGGATGTGGATTTCTGGACCAGCCGGGATGTCCGGGAGGTGATGAAGAGCCACGTGAACTTCGTCGTGGCGGACACGAAGCGGTGGGAGCAGTCGGCGGCCTACGCCCTCGATACTCATCCCAAGGTCGACGCCTTCGTGAAGAACGCAGGGCTCGGATTCTCAATCCCGTATCTGCACAACGGCCAGCCGCACGACTACGAGCCGGACTTCATCGTCCGACTGAAGGGGGAAGTCCCCCTCCACCTCATCCTGGAAACGAAGGGGTTCGATCCCCTGGAGGAGGTCAAGGCCCAGGCTGCGAAACGGTGGGTGGACGCCGTGAACGCGGACGGGAATTACGATGTTTGGATTTACGAAGTCGCAAAAAACCCATCGGAAACAAGGAAATGCATAGAAAAAGCAACGACGAGGCAAGAGCGGTGTTCTCCCCCGTAATGAGAGGAGAGAGATATGAGAGGGATATGTTGACAAGCAGCCGTCGGTTGGGTAACTTGAGCTTAGAGCATATCCCCCCTGTCTCCTCGGGGACAGGGCGCGAGGCCGTGCCTTTGGGTGCGGCCTCTGCATTTGTATCCTCTGCATGATGATTACAAACATCTACGTCGACGGCTTCAATCTTTATTACGGGGCCGTCAAGGGAACCCCCTACAAGTGGCTCAATATTGACCGCCTCTGCCGCTTGTTGCTTCCGAACCATTCGATAAACCGGATCAAATACTTCACGGCCAGGGTCAGCGCACGCCCCAACGATCCGGGACAGCCCATGAGACAGGAAATCTACCTCAGGGCGTTGCGAACACTTCCCAACGTGGAGATCATATTCGGTCATTTTCTTACGAACGTTGTAAGCATGCCGTTGGCAGGATGCCCGTCAAGCAAACAAAAATACGCGTCCGTTGTAAAGACGGAAGAAAAAGGATCGGATGTGAATCTGGCGACGCATTTGCTCTACGACGGTTTCAAGGGGAATTTTCAGGAGGCAGTTCTGATCACAAACGATTCTGATTTATTGGAACCGATAAAAATCATAACGGATGAGTTGAAATATCGTGTCGGGATACTCAACCCGCATCCTAAACCAAGTCGTGCGCTGGTCAGGTATGCTTCTTTCATAAAGAAAATCCGCAAGGGTGCCCTTTCCATAAGCCAATTCCCCACGCAATTGCAGGACGGGAAAGGGGTATTCCACAAACCACCGACATGGTGATTGTTGTCCAACCGGGTTATTGTTCTGGATTCTCTGCTTTGGCGAGGTCCGTCTCCTTGGCCCCGGTGAGGACGGCAAGTTCTCCAGGGGTCGTTTGGAACATGTTGTTCGTCTCGCCCGCCGCGGGGTAGATCGTCCCGTAGCGGCGGAGCGAGGAGTCGAGGTAGACCGGCACCCCTTCGGGGAGCGCCACCGGCGAGACGGCGCCGACGGCGAACCCCGTGTGGGCGACCACGTCGTCGGGGCCCGCCAGCCGCACCTTTTTTCCCCCCCGAAGAGCCTTAACCTTCTTGAAATCGATCCGCCGGTCCCCCGAGATCACCACGACCACGGGCGCCCCGTCGACGAGGAGCAGGATCGTGTTGGCGATCTGACCCAGCTCCACCTCGAGTTCCCGCGCGGCGAGCTCCGCGTTGTGGGTCGACTCCTCGAAGGTGCGGATCTCTCCGCGGACGCCGTACGCCTCTAGGCAGGCCCGGACCTCCCGCTCCCCACGTTCCGCCATGTCTCCGCTCCTCCTTCCGGTTCGGTCAGGCATCGATTATAGCGTACCGTCTTGAAAATGCGTCGAGGCTGGCGGGGGACACT
>LDXO01000001.1:128967-270472 GCA_001443455.1 Deltaproteobacteria bacterium CSP1-8
ATACTACCGACAACCTCGAGGAGTGTCCCCCGCCGCTCCTGCGTCCGCTTCACCCGGCACCGGGGACCCCAGGCGATGTGGGGGGTTCCCCGAAGCGGCCTGTGGAGCGAGGAAGAAATCTCGTCGAGCGGAACCGGCAGCGAGCGGGCGAAGGTCGCGAAGCGTAGCTTCAGGGGAAGCCCCCCGCGAGCCAGGGGGCCTGGTCCAAGAAAGGCCGGCCTCCGGGGTCCGCTCCCTCGCAAAGAGTGTCCCCTCTACATGGGGGGATGGAGAACAGGTAGAATAGGGTACTCCATCTCTCCCAGGGGGGTTTGGCGATGGTTTCCCTGTCCGAGTTGGCGGAGATCGCAAGAAGCTGTGGGGCCCCGTTGTGCGGGGCGGCGAGGGCGGGGGGCCTCTCCGCCGACAGGGAGGACATCGAAAGAATCCTTCCCGGCGCTCTTTCCGTCGTGGTGCTGGCGGCGCCTCACTCCCGCAGCGCTCTCGAGTCGCGGGACGTGCAGGCGGCGCAGTACGACACGATCCACGTGTACGGGGAGGCCGCACGGGCATCGCACGCCTTGGCACGGTGGCTCGAGAGAAAGGGGCACCGGGCGGTGGCGGTGCCGGCCTTCATCCCGATCGACATGTCGCCGCCCAAGCACGGGATGAAGGGGGCGGTCGACTGGAGGGACGCCGGAGCCATGGCGGGCATCGGAGGGTACGGCGAAAGCGGCCTGCTCGTGACGCAGAGGTTCGGACCCGCAGTGCGGCTCGGCGGGGTGCTCACGGACGCGGTGATCGCTCCCGGCGATCCCCTTCCCGGGACGCCTTGCACCCGCTGCAACCGGTGCGTGGAGGCGTGTCCGACGGGCGCGCTGTCCGGCGGGGGGATGGTCGACAAGAAGAAATGCGGCGAAATGATCTTTTCCGGCGGGTACCGGGCCTGGCGGAAATTCCTCCTCGACCTGATCGAGGCCCCGCCGGAGAAACGGAGGGAGATGACCGCCAGCCAGATCTCCCTCGAGCTCTGGCAGAACTTCATGACGGGGAACTACTACTACTGCTTCGCCTGCCAGGCGGCCTGCCCGGTGGGGAGGGTTTCGCGTGCCTGAGCGAAGGGAGATTCCCGGGACCGTCCTCGACTCCCTGGCGAGCGGGGTCATCGCGATCGACCGGGCGGGGGACATCGTCGTCTTCAATTCCGCCGCCTCACGCCTCCTCGGGTATCCGAAGGAGGAGGCGCTGGGGAAGAACCTCCTGGCGATCGTCCCGAACGCCGGGCTGGTCAACGTGCTGCGCACGGGGAAGCCCGAGGTCGGGCGGCCCCAGACGATCGGCACCCGCACCGTATTGACCAACCGCTCCCCCATCTTCCGGGACGGCGAGCTGATCGGCGCCGCCTCGATCTTCCAGGACATCACGGAGATGGAAAAGGTCTCCCGGGAGCTCGACTCGACGAAGACCATCGTCCGGACGCTGGAGGAGGTGCTGGCGGGAGCGGGCGAGTGGATGGTGGTGGTGGACGCCGCGGGGGTGATCACCATGATCAGCGAGGCGTACGCCGGGTTCAACGGGGTGACCGTCCCGGACGCCATCGGCAGGCACGTGACCGAGGTCATCGAGAACACCCGGATGCACATCGTCGCCCGCACGGGCGTCGCGGAGATGGGGGAGACCCAGAAGATCAAAAGGAGGGACGTGATCGTCAACCGGATCCCGCTCAAGGAGGGGGACCGGATCGTCGGGGCGTACGGCCGGGTGGTATTCAAGGACGTGGAGCAGCTCCGGGAACTGGCGGGGAAGCTCCACCTGCTCGAGTCGAAGGTCCGATACTACGAGCAGGAGCTCACCCACCTGCGGGGCGCCAAATACACCTTTGCGAACATCGTCGGCAAAGGGGCCGCGATCACGGCGGCCAAGGAGGAGGCGCTGCGCGCCTCGCGGAAGGACTCGACCGTCCTCCTCCGGGGCGAGACCGGGACGGGGAAGGAGCTTTTCGCGCACGCGATCCACGCATCGGGCCCCCGCAACAGCGGCCCGTTCATCAAGCTCAACTGCGCGGCCGTTCCCGCGGAGCTCCTCGAGTCGGAGCTGTTCGGCTACGAGGAGGGGGCCTTTACCGGCGCGAAGAAGGGGGGGAAGCCCGGGAAGTTCGAAATGGCGAACGGGGGGACCCTTTTTCTCGACGAGATCGGGGACATGCCGTCCGCGATGCAGGCGAAGCTGTTGAGGGCCCTGCAGGAGAAGGAGGTGGAGCGGGTCGGTGGGACCGCCACGCGGCTGGTCGACATCCGGGTCGTCGCGGCGACCAGCCGAAACATCGAGGAACTCGTCGGGGAGGGGAAGTTCCGCGCGGACCTGTACTACCGGATCAACGTGATCCCGATCCGGATCCCCCCCCTGCGCGACCGGAGGGAGGACATCGGGGAGATCGCGGACCGGATCCTGGCGAAGCTTTCCTCGGAGGGCGGGGAGCCGAAGCGGGATCTTTCCCCGGAGCTTAAAAAGATCCTCCTTTCGTATGCCTGGCCGGGCAACGTGCGGGAACTGCACAACGTCCTCGAGCACGCCGTGGCGATGTCCCGCGACTCCCTTCTTCTCCCGGAGCACCTGCCCGCGTCCCTTCTCCGTGCCGTCGCCGCAGGCGAGAAGGAGGGGATCCCGGGGTCGCTGGCCTCGGTGAAGGCGGAAGCCGAGCGCGGCGCGATCGTGGCGGCGCTCAAAGCAGCGAACGGGAACAAGTCCCGCGCCGCCTCCCTTCTGTGCATCCACCGCGTCAAATTGTACGAGAAGATGAAGCGGCACGGCATCCTCTCCTCGCCGGGGTGAAGGCCCCCATCCGAATCGGTTTCCATTTTCTTCGTGTACCTAATTCGGTATATGCACCTTTTTTGGTACATTTGCTTCAACGCTTTCTTTCACAACGGGATTTGTTGCAGGGGCCCCACGGGACAGCCATGAGCGTACCTTTTGGGTTACAATATGGCTTTGGATCCCTCTCCCGGCGGTAATGGAAAAAGATAAGCCCGTTCTTTATTTTCTGTTGTTTTCAGCCCCTCGGGCCAACGGGCCTTGCGGGGGCATCGCCTTTGCACAACGGACAGTCACGCCAAGGAAAATGCCGGGGACACTGATGTACGAGGTGGGCCAGTCTGCGGAAATGACCAAGGTCATCACCGAGGAGGACGTCTTCCTGTTCGCGGGAATCACCGGCGACCGGAACCCGGTCCACATCTCGAAGGAGTTCGCGGCGAAGACACGGTTCGGGGAACGGATCGCCCAAGGGATCCTGACGGCGGGGCTCATCTCCGCGGTGCTCGGGATGAAGCTCCCGGGGCCCGGGTCCCTGTACGTGTCCCAGACCCTCTCTTTCCTCGGTCCTGTAAAGATCGGGGACGAGATCACGGCCCGTGCGGAGGTCATGGAGGTGATCTCCGAAAAGCGGCTAAAACTCAAGACGCAGTGCATCAACCAGCGGAAGGAAGTGGTGCTCGAAGGCGAGGCGATTATCGTTCCCCCGCGATCGGTGCGGGGAAAACAAGGGAACCCTTGACGAAAAAAGGAGGGGAAGAGATGAGAAAGACGGTGCTGGTGCTTGGGATGGTTCTTCTGTTCGCGACGACGGGGCTTGCCGCGGACACGATCAAGCTGGGGGGAATGCTCCCTCTTTCGGGAAGGGCGGCGGACCTCGGGATCACCTGCAAGCAGGGGGCGGAACTGGCGGTGAAGGAGATCAACGCGAAGGGGGGCGTCCTCGGGAAGAAGTTCGAACTGCTCATGGCGGACTCCAAGGCCAACGTGCAGGAACTTTCTTCCCTGTCCAACCGGTACATCCAGAAGGACGGGGTGAACTTCCTCTTCGGCGTGGTCAGTTCCGCGGGGGCCCTCACCGTCGGCGAGATCGCCAAGCGGGAGAAGGTGATTTTCATGGACACGGTCGCCTCCACCGACACGTTCACCAAGGAGAAGTGGAACCGGTACTCCTTCCGTGCGGGCACCTGCAACTCCCAGGAGGCCAACTCCCTGGCGCTCTACGCGGCCAAGAAGTACCCGAAGCTCACCAAATTCTACAACCTTGGCCCCGACTACGAATACGGCCGGACGATGTGGGAGCTGTTCAAGGCACGGACCGCCAAGGTCAACCCCAAGGCGGAGTTCATCGGGGAGCAGTGGCCCAAGCTCTTCATCCCGGACTATACGACGTACATCAACGCGATCCTCGCGGCGAAGCCCGACGCCGTGTTCTGCTCGCTGTGGGGCGGCGACCTCGTCGCGTTCATCAAGCAGGCCAAACCCTACGGGATCTTCGACAAGATGAAGTGGATCATCGCCACCGGCGGGGACATCACCGTCGCCAAGGCGCTGGGGACCGACATGCCCACGGGGCTGATCGTCGACCAGCGGTACTATTTCCACTGGCCGAACACCGAGCGGAACAAGGCATTCGTGAAGGCGTACCAGGCCGACTACAACGACTACCCGAGCGCCTGGGCGGCGGAAGGGTATGACGGTGTCACCTTCCTCGCCGAGGCGGTCAAAAAGGCCGGCTCGCTCGACACCGACAAGGTCATCGCGGCGCTCGAGGGGCTTTCGATCGACGCCCCGCGCGGTAAGGCCACGTTGCGCAAGGAGGACCACCAGCTCTCAAGCGATTTCATGGTAGGGGAGACGGTGTTCGACAAGGCGTATCCCTTCGCCATTGTCGGAAACACCGAAGTGTTCAAGGCCGAGGAAGTCCTCTACTCGATCGAGGAGTGGAAGAAGGCCCAGGAAGCGAACAAGTAATCCGGGACGGGATAAAGGGCCGTCCGCACAGGGCGGCCCGCATCCCTTTTTTTTACGCAGGAGCGGCATGACCGGCTTCCTGGACATCTCCTTCCTCACGGTGCAGGTCTTATCCGCCCTGCGGCTGGCGGCATTCCTGTTCCTCATATCGTCGGGGCTGACCCTGATCTTCGGGGTGCTCAACATCTTGAACTTCGCCCACGGTGCACTGTATATGCTCGGGGCGTATTTCATGTTCTGGGTGACGTCGCAGGTAACGGGACCCGGCGGATTCTTCCTGGCGATGGCGATGGCGCCCCTCGGGGTCGCCCTCATCGGGATGATCTTGGAGATGGGTCTCCTGCGGCGCATCTACATCCAGGAAGAGATCTATCAGCTCCTGCTCACCTACGCCCTGGTGCTCATCATCGACGACCTGGCCAAGATCGTCTTCGGGGCGGAGTACAAGTCGATCCCCAAGCCGGCTTTTCTGGAGGGGGCGATCACCCTCTTCGGGGGGACGGTGCCGACGTACACGATCCTCGTCGTCGTGATCGCCCCGACCGTGGCGGCCCTCCTCTGGTACCTGCTGTACCGGACGAAGACCGGGAAGGTGATCCGGGCGACTTCCTCGGACCGGGAGATGGCCGACGCGCTCGGGATCAACATGAAGGCTCTCTTCACGCTGGTCTTCGCCTTCGGGGCGGTCCTGGCCGGGTTCGGGGGGGCGCTGGCGGGCCCCGCCCGCACGGTTTTCCCCGGGGTGGGAACCGAGGTCATCATCGAGTGCTTCGTCGTGGTCGTGATCGGGGGCCTGGGCAACCTCTGGGGGGCGCTTGTGGGGTCGCTGCTGATCGGCGCCCTGGAGACGGTGGGGATCATCGTCTTCCCCGAGTTCGAGATGGGTCTGATCTACCTGTTGATGGTGGCGGTCCTCGTGGTCCGCCCCTGGGGCCTGTTCGGCAAGCCCTTGAAGATCAAGGCGCTCTCGGAAAAGAACTTAAGCTTCGAGTCCCAGGAGATCTCGCCGGTCCACTTCTCCTCCCGCCCCTGGCTCTGGGTGATCCCCGTGGTGCTGCTCCTGATCTTTCCGGCGTTCGCGGGGAGGTTCTACCAGTACCTGCTGACGCAAATCTTCGTCGCGGCGCTTATGGCGGTCGCCTTCAACCTGCTTCTCGGCACGACGGGGCTGCTTTCCTTCGGGCAGGCGGCGTTCTTCGGGGTGGGGGCGTACACGGTGGGGCTGCTCCTCACGAAGACCGGCACCGGGACCATGCCCGCCCTCGGACTTTCGCTTTTCACCTCCGCAGTCGCCGCTTCCGTTATCGGGTTTTTCTGCGTCCGGCTGACGGGGGTCCACTTCGCCATGCTGACCCTTGCGTTCGGGCAGCTCATCTTCGCCATCGCGTTCAAGTGGTACGGCTTCACCGGCGGGGACAACGGCATCCAGGGGATCCCGGTGCGGGAGATCCCGCTGGCGGGGCTAGGCCTCCTCGACATCGGTTCGACGAAATCGATGTACTATTTCGTTCTCGTCGTCGCGGGCCTGGCGGTGGCGTTCCTCCGGCGCGTCCGCTCCTCCCCCTTCGGCGCGACGCTCAAGGCGATCCGGGAGAACGGGCAGCGGGCCTCGTACCTCGGGATCAACGTCACGCTGTACCAGTGGACGGCGTTCGTGATCGCGGGGACGTTCACGGGGCTTGCCGGGGGGCTTTTCGCCCTGATGGAAAGATCGATCTCGCCGGAGATCATCCACTGGACAAAATCCGCCGACCCGGTGCTCATGACGATCATCGGGGGGATCTATACGTTCGTCGGCCCCGCCGTCGGCGCCGTGGTCCTGATCGTGCTCAACTCCTACATCGTGGCGTGGACCGAATACTGGGCGCTCGTGCTCGGAATGGTGCTTCTCCTGCTCGTGCTGCTCCTGCCGGGCGGTGTGATCGGGTTCGTGAACGAGAAGGCGCGGGACTACCTGACCCGGAGCGGCTGGATACGCAGATGGCTTTTCTCGAAGTCCGCGACATCGTAAAGTCCTTCGGAGGCCTGCGGGCCCTCCAGGACGTCTCCCTCTCCGTGGAGAAAGGGGAGATCCGCGCGATTATCGGGCCGAATGGCGCGGGGAAGTCGACCCTCTTCAATGTGATGACCGGGCTTCTTTCCCCCGACTCGGGGGAGGTGCGCTTCGACGGGGAGCGGATTTCCGGTATCCCCCCCTATCGCGTCATCCGGAAGGGGATCGGGAGGTCCTTCCAGATCACGAACATCTTCCCGAGGATGTCGGTCTTCGAAAACGTCCAGGTGGCCCTCTTTTCCCACCACAGGGAAAACCGGTCCGCCCTGACCCTCGCGCGGAATTTCCGTGAGGTGACGGACGAGGTCCTCGCGGTCCTCGGGCTGGTCGGCCTCGCCGACAAGTTCGACTCCTCGGCGTCGGTGCTCTCCCACGGGGACCAGAAGAGGCTGGAGATCGCGATCACGCTGGCGTGCCGGCCGAGGCTCCTGATGCTCGATGAGCCGACCGCCGGGATGTCCCGGTTCGAGAGCCGGGAGACGATCGCCCTGCTGCAGAAGATCTCCCGGGAGCAGGGCTTAACCCTCGTCTTCACCGAGCACGACATGGACATCGTCTTCGGCATCTCGGAAAAGATCACGGTGCTCCAGCAGGGGATGGTGATCGCGGACGGGGAGCCGGCGGAGATCAAGGCGAACCCCGAGGTGCGCAAGGCGTACCTCGGGGAGGAGATCGCGGAGTAGGTGGAAAATGGCGCTGCTTGAGCTTGCATCGGTCAACACGTTCTACGGACGCAGCCACATCCTCTTCGACGTATCCCTCTCGGTCGGGAAGGGGGAGGTCGTGAGCCTTCTCGGCCGCAACGGCGCCGGAAAAAGCACCACATTCCGCTCGATCATCGGGCTCACCCCCCCGCAGACGGGAGAAGTGATCTTCAAGGGAGAGCGCATCTCCGGGATGCGGGCCTTCCGGATCTGTCGGAAAGGGGTCGGGTTCGTGCCCGAGGACCGCCGGTGCTTTCCGGACCTGACGGTCAGGGAAAACCTCGAGGTGGCCGTGCGGCGGGAGAAGCAGACGTCCTCCCCCTGGACGGTGGAGAAGGTCTATTCCCTCTTCCCCCGTCTCCAGGAGCGGGAGAAGAACCTCGGGAGCCAGCTGTCGGGCGGGGAGCAGCAGATGCTCACCATCGCACGCACCCTCATGACGAACCCCGACCTGCTCCTCCTCGACGAGCCGTCGGAGGGACTCGCGCCGATGATCGTGGCGCTTTTGGCCGACATGATCATCAGGATCCGCGCGGAGGGGGTGACGGTCCTGCTCGCCGAGCAGAACCTGCATTTCTGCGCGAAGGTCGCGGACCGGGGATACGTGATCGACAAGGGGTCGGTGAAGTACGAGGGGAAGATATCCGATCTGCTGGGGAACGAGGAGATCAAGGAGAAGTACCTCGCCGTGTAGACTGCCGGGGACTCGATTTCTTCTCCCTCTTCTCCCATGACAGGGTGGCAGGAAAGCCTAGGGAAACGGGCGTCCCGGGGAAGAGATCCTCGCTGCAGGCGAGGGGGAAAATACGAACAGGGTGGCCGACGTCATGATGGGGAGCACGGCGGACCGGGTGTTGCGGCGGTCCAGGAAGCCCGTTCGGTTCGTACGGCGTCCGGAGGGAACGGGGTAACTTCCGTGCAGGACAAAACGGGAATGTGGCTCTCGGGGGCCGTCCCCTGAGCATGGCCCACAGAAAGGAGGGGAATCAAGATGCTGACGGTGGAACCCGGAAAAACCCGGATCGGGTGGATCGGCACCGGTGTCATGGGAGGCCCGATGTGCGGTCACCTCATGGACAAAGGGTATTCCATGACGGTCTACACGCGGGCAAAAGACAAGGCGAAGCCGCTGCTCAAGAAGGGAGCCGTGTGGGCCGATTCTCCCAGGGCGGTTGCCGAAGCGTCGGATGTCGTGTTTACCATGGTCGGTTTTCCATCGGATGTTCGGGACGTGTATCTCGGGGAGCGTGGGGTCCTCTCCGGCGCGAAGAAAGGGAGCATCCTCGTGGACATGACCACGACCGAGCCCAATCTGGCCCAGACGATTTACGCTGCCGCAAAAAGGAAGAGTGTCCACACCGTCGACGCGCCGGTTTCGGGCGGGGACATCGGTGCGCGCGAGGCGCGGCTGTCCATCATGGTGGGCGGAGACCGGGAGGCGGTGGAAGCCGTCATGCCGCTCTTCCAGGCATTGGGAAAGACGATCGTGCATCAGGGGGGAGCGGGCGCCGGGCAGCACACCAAGATGTGCAATCAGATCGTCGTCGCCGGCACGATGATCGGGGTCTGCGAAAGTCTGATCTACGGGCACAAGGCGGGACTCAACCTGGAGGTGATGCTCTCGTGCATTCGCGGCGGCGCGGCAGCCTGCTGGGCGTTGGACAACATGGCTCCCCGCATCCTGAACCGGAACTTCGACCCCGGGTTCTACGTTGACCACTTTGTCAAGGACATGGGAATCGCCCTGGATGAGGCGAAACGCATGAGCCTGGCGCTCCCGGGCCTGGCGCTCGTCCACCAGATGTACGTGGCCCTGCAGGCCAACGGCGGGGGACGCAACGGCACGCAGGCGCTCATGCTGGTGCTGGAGCAATTGGGGAACACAAAGATCGCGCGCGCTTAGAAGGAAGGCGTTCCCCTCCCCTTACGGGTCGGACGGGGAACGAAGAAGAAAACAAAACGGGAGGGGCATGGTTGACCGGTTCCCAAGGCTTTTTCGAGAGAGCGTTTTCCCTTGCCTCCCTCCCTTCCAAACCGGAGGCCCTGCGCGGCATCCGGGTCCTCGAGCTCGCAACACGGATCTTCGGGCCCGCTACGGCGGATTACCTTGGCGAATTCGGGGCCGAGGTGATCAAGGTCGAACTGCCCGGGACGGGCGACCTCATGCGGTACGTCGCCCCGGAAGGGTTCTACTGGCAGGAGATCTCCCCGGCGTTTCTTCCGCAGAACCGGAACAAGCTCCACGTAGGCGTAGACGTCCGGCTCCCCGAGGGGAGAGACCTGTTCACCCGGATCGCGGAGAAGTCGGACGTGGTGGTGGAAAATCTGCGCGCCGGGACGATGGACCGGTGGGGGATCGGCTACCGGCAGCTCACGGAGAACAACCCCGGCCTGGTATATGCCGCGAACTCGGGGTTCGGCCAATGGGGGCCGTATGCGAAGGGCCGCGCCTCCTACGACGCCACCGCGCAGGCGGTCTCCGGCATGTCGGCCATCACGGGGTTCCCCGGTCATCCGCCGGTACGGGTGGGGCTGTGGATCGGGGACTTCACCGGCTCGCTCTTTTCCGCGATCGCCATCCTGGCCGCTCTTGCAGCCCGCCGCCGGACGGGGGAGGGGCAGCTGATCGACCTTGCGCAGGCGGAGGCCCTGATCCGCGCGCTTGACTGGACGTGGCTGTACGCCGACATCACGGGACGGGACAGGGAGCGGGCGGGAAACCGGGACGTGACGTTTCCCCCGTCGGGGATCTACCGCTGCGCGGACGGATTCGTCGCCGTCTCCGCACGGGACGAAGCGGAGCGCGCCGCCCTCGCGAATACCCTGGGGGTGTCGACGGCGACCGCGGAGGCCGTGGCATCCTTTGCCGCCCCCCGCACGCGCGCCGAGATCGTCCGCGCCGGCGAGGAGGCGGGGTTCTCCGCCGCCCCCGTTCAGGGCGGCCGGGATCAGTACCACAACCCCCACCTGCGCGCGCGGGGGACCGTATGGGAGCTTGACGATCCCCTGTACGGACGGATCGACGAGTTCGGGCCCGTCCCGAAGCTTTCCGAAAGCCCCGGACGGATCAAGTGGACCGCGAAGCCGGTGGGGTACCACAACGAAGAGGTGTTCGGGGGCCTCCTGGGGCTGTCGGGGGAGGAAAGGGAGGAGCTGGAGAGGAAGAAGGTCATCGGGCAATGGGCCGATGTCCCGGGTTCCAGGCCTCCCCGCGGGGCAGCTGCCGGACCGGCCGACCGGGGGAAGAAGGAAGGGACTTCGCGTTGAGCGGCTTCGAGGAGTGGGCGAAAGAGGCGACTTATCCGAAAAACGCCGAAGAAAAACCGGAGGCGCTTCCGGGGGTGCGCCTCCTGGAGCTTTCCCCCGGTCATTTCGGGGGGATGGTGGCCGCATCGGTCCTGGGCGAGTTCGGCGCCGAGGTGATCAAGGTCGAACCGCCGGGCGGGGACCCCGCCCGAAGCTTCGCGCCGGAGGGGATCACGATCGCCGGGACGGGCCTTCCCTTCCTTTCCGAGGCGCGTAACCGGAAGTTCGTGACGCTCTCTCTCGAGACGGAAGAGGGGCGCGGGATCTTCCGGCGACTTGCCGCGACGTCGGACGTGGTGGTGGAGACGGTAGGCTGCACACGGATGGACTCCCTGGGGCTGGGGTACGAAGCCCTCTCCCGGGAGAACAAGGCGCTCGTCTATCTGACCCTGTCGACCTACGGGGCCTTCGGGCCCGACGCCGGCAGACGGGTCACGGATTCCGACATCCTGTGCCAGGCGCTCTCCGGCGTCCCGTACGTGACGGGCGACCCGGAGGAGAACGGGCCGGGGCGGGACTACCAGGTCCCGACCAGGACCGGGAACTGGCACGGCTGGTTCGCCCAGGGGCTGTGGGGGGCCTTCGGCGTGCTCGTGGCGCTTGCGCACCGGGCCGCCACGGGAAAGGGACAGGTGGTCGACGTGGCGGGCGCGGAGGCGATGATGAAGTTCGTCGACTACAACATCACCTGGATGCATACCGCCGGACGGGAGCGCCAGCGGACCGGCAGGTTCGACCCGGCCGTCTTCCCCTACACCTACATCCGGTGCAAGGACGGATACACCTTTATCGCGGCCTACAACAACGAGGCGTTCGAGTCGCTTATGCACATCATCGGGCGGCCGGAGCTGGCGAACGACCCGAGGTTTTGCACCGGGCCGGACCGTACGAGAATCGAAAACGAAAAGGACCTCCACGCGATCTTGGAGGAGTGGTCGGGATCGCGGACGGCCGAAGAGATCCTCCGGGAGATCGAGGAGTACACGTCGAAAAAAAGCGGGCACGGGGCGGCCGTGGTGACGGGCCGGGTCAATCGGCCTCTCGAGACGCTCTCCGAGGAAAACTGGTGGGAGCGCGGCTGTTTCTCCCGGGTCGCCGGGACGGTGTACGGGGGCCTCCTGCTCGCCGCTCCCCCGTGGAAAATGAGCGGGACTCCGCCCAGGATCCGGTCGGTCTGCCGCAAGCCGGGAGCCGACAACGACGAGGTCTATTCCACTCGGCTCGGCATGACGGGGGAGGAGATCATCTCCCTTCACGCCCGCGGGGTCCTGTAGGGATCGGTCCGGCCAAACGAAAACCCCCTGGGGCAAAGGAGGGAGCCCCAGGGGGTCGCAAGGTCGCCCGCGGTATCCTTGGCGGGGGTAGCGGGCGAGCAAGCCTCTTCGGGGAGAAGAGGCAGCCGGTGCGCATCTTGGTTTCCTACCGGTTCTATCGGCAGGCCGCCCGCCGGACTTTAGCGGAAAAGGATTTTCGGGAAGCCGGCCGGTTGGCGAATTCCTCCCGCCGTTGATAGACTCATTCCCTGCTCAATTTGGAAGGTCCGGGGGTCCCTTGGAACTCACTGCCGTTCTCCGCGACCTGGCCGTGGTGCTCGCCATCGCCACCGTCGTCGCCCTCGTCTTCAGTCGGCTTCGCCTTCCCGTGGTGGCGGCCTTTCTCGTGGCCGGGGCGATCCTGGGGCCCACAGGGGCGGGGTTGGTTTCGGAGATCGGGATGGTCGAGTCCCTGGCGGAGATCGGCGTGGTGCTCCTCCTGTTCACCGTGGGGCTCGAGATCTCCCTGGCGGACCTGGGGAGGATGCGGCGGGAGGTGCTGTGGGCGGGCGGGGCGCAGGTCTCCGCCACGATCCTGTTCACCCTGCTGGTCCTCGTGCTCTGGGGCCTTCCCGTTCCGGAAGGTTTGTTCATCGGGTTCGTCGTCTCCCTTTCGAGTACGGCCATTGTCCTGAAGGTGCTCACCGACCGGATGGAGATCGACACCAGCCATGGGAGGATCGCCGTCGGGATCCTGATCTTCCAGGATATGGCGGTCATCGCGATGATGCTTCTCATCCCCTCGTTGCGGCAGTGGGAGACGGCGAAGTCGACCGAGGTGCTCCTCACGCTGGCGAAGGCGGGAATGGGCGTCGGGGCATTGCTCGTCCTGGCCCGGGTCCTGATCCCTCGGCTCCTGAAGGAGGTCATCCGGCTCAACAGCCGGGACATCCTGGGCCTCACGGTGCTGATGGTGGTCATGGGGACGGCCTTCCTCGCAAACCGGTGGGGGCTCTCCCTGGGGCTGGGGGCCTTCCTGGCGGGGTTGGTCATCTCCGAGTCGGACTACGTCCACGAGATCGCGGCGCAGATCATGCCGTTCCGGGACGTCTTCACCGGCGTCTTTTTCATTTCCGTGGGGATGCTGCTCGACCTGCCATTTCTCGCCCGCAACCTGCTCCTCATCCTGCCGATGGTGGCGGCGGTGGCCCTCCTCAAGACATTCTCCGCCGGCGCTGCGATCCGGGCACTGGTGCACCCCTGGCGCCTGGTGGTGATCGTCTCCGTCTCCCTCATGCAGATCGGCGAGTTCTCCTTCCTCCTCATGTCCGAGGGGTACCGCATCGGGCTGATCGGGCCGATCCAGTACCAGTCCCTTCTCGCCATCGCCATCCTGACCATGGTGGCGACCCCGTTCGTGATGAACGCAGGCCCGGGAATCGCAACCCGGTGGGAGCAGTGGGTGACGGGGGCTTCCTCCTTTCCGGAAACCGGGGAGGAGCAGGGGCTGCGGCGAAACGGGAGGGAGAACCACGTGATCATCGCCGGTTTCGGGATGAACGGGAAGAACCTCGCCCGGGTTCTGAAAGCCACGCGTGTCCCGTACGTCGTCGTGGACATCAACGACGCTCAGGTCCGGGAAGGGCGGGCGTCGGGGGAGCCGATGTTTTACGGGGACGTGAACCGGCCGGAGATCCTCGACCGGGCGGGCGTCGGGCAGGCCCGGATCCTGGTGCTCGCCATCTCGGACCCGATGGCCACCCGGCGGGCCGTCGCGATCGCAAGGAGGAGCAACCCGGCCCTGTTCATCCTCGTGCGGACGCGGTACGCGGCGGACGTGGACGACCTGGTTGCGCTCGGGGCGAACGCGGTGATCCCGGAGGAGTTCGAAACGTCCGTGGAGATCTTCTCGCGTGTTCTGGCCGAGTACCACGTTCCCGATCATGTGATTCGCCAGCAGGAACAGATCATCCGGAGCGGAACGTACCGGATCCTCCGCGACCGGGGCCCTGTGCGCAGCGAAGAGGTCCTGGCCGGCTTCGAGGAGTTCCTTCGCCGTAACGTGATCGAGGTCTTCTACGTGGCGCCCTCCTCGGGCTGGGGGGGGCGATCGGTGGGGGACCTCCCGGTGGGCAACGACACGGGGATCGTCCTCCTGGCGATCCTGCGGAAGGACCGGGCGATCATCCAGCCGGGATTGGGCGAGCCTCTCGCGGCCGGGGACAAGCTCGTTCTGTTCGGCGGCCACGCCCCTCTGGCGGACGCGCTATCCGTCCTGTCCCGCCCCGCCGGGCAGGGGTAGGGGCGGCACCCCGATTCAGCGTTTCTCCCGGAACGACATTTGGATCCGCTTCAATTGCTCCTCGTGCGCGGATTCCTCGCGGGACAGCGTCCGGAAGATCTCTGCCGCCAGGGGATCCCCGGCTTCCGCGGAAAGGTGCTCGTAGCGGGAGCGGGCATGCGCCTCGGAAACGATCGCGAAGGTGAGGTAGTCGGCAAGGGGCGACGTTTCGGTGAGGCCGGCCCCCGCCAGTCGGGCCTTGTGCATCCTCCATGCTTCCGACCGGAAGGCCTTGACGATATCCACATGGGAGAGGGCCTTCCCCGCGTTCCGCCTCGCCCCCGAGAAGATCTCCACGAGGCGCCCCACGTGCGACTCCTCCATCTCGGCGAGGTACCGCAGCACCCTCGCCGTCTCCTCGTCCTCCACGCGGTTGGCGAGCGTCGTGTACAGACTCATCGCCTGGATCTCCATCAGGATGCACTGTTCCACGATCCTGTCGAAGCTGTCGGGTGCTTCCGGCATGGCACCTCCTATAATGGATCCCGTCAGTCCCGGGACGGACGGGGAGATTTGCAACGGGCCGGGGAAAGGGAACATGGAATTTCCCGGCAGCGTGATACTATGAGCATGTCTTCCCGCATATTCTACCGTTACTCCACGCTTGACGGGAGGGGCTTCCGATGCGTTCCGCCGCCCAGGCCGATCTTGCGAAGTACGAACGGGCCCTTCACCGGTATTTCCAGATTCCCGCCTCCTCGAGGAAGACCAAGGACAGGGAGAAGATCCTCAAGGTGGTCGGGGTGGACAATACGCTCGAGTTCCTCACCATGCATATCCCGCTTTGGGAAGTGAAGATCGACGAGCTCCTCGACCCCACGTGCACGGACATGCTCCCGATCAGCATCTCCCATTCCTACGTCAACTGGGTCCGGGGCGCGATCCGGCTCATGCCGGACGGCGCCCGGGTCAAGATCTTCTCCTCCAAGCTGAAGTCCACGGGACTCAAGAAGGCGATCCTGCAGCTTCTTTCCCGGATGACCGAGGACGCCCCGCGGGACTTCGAAGTGACCGACGTCCAGCTCGTGGAGAAGGTGCACAAGGACACGCTCTTCCGGGTGCGCGACGAAAAAGGAAAGGAATTGTCACTCTACCTCTCGCGTTTCGGCTGTCTGGGGGAATACATCTACAGCGGTCTGCCGGGGCTGGTCGGCCTGCCCGTTCTCCCCGTCGTCCATCACGTGACTCCCCAGGGCGAGGAGATTCTCCTGAAGCCGAAGGAAGAAGGGGTGAACATCTATCTGGACGAGGGGGTCACGGCCTCCCGGATCCTGCGGGAGTGGACCTGGTGGGTGGAGGGGGCGGCGAGGCAGGACGCTTTGGGGGACTGCATCGGGACGGCACTGCGGTACGGCCACTACGTGGCGTCTCCGGGGAAGAAGGTGTTCATGATCGACAACATCGAGCTGTTCCACCTGAACGACACCGATGTCCGGATTTTTGAGCCGATCCACGATTTCCTCCCCCGGAAGGCGTATCCCGACGACCAGGGGAAGCGGGATGCCCTCCAGGCGAGGATGCAGCCCGACTACGACAAGGTGTACCGGGACCAGATGCGGATCATCGTCCGGGAATGGGCGGAGATCGAGCGGTACCTCATCCAGATGCGCCGGCACATCCGGACCTACACGGGCGAGGTCTTCGAGAAGGTACTGGCGAACGTAAAGGCCCGGGTATTCGAGAAGCGATGAACGGGGGGATCCTTTCCCCCGCGCCGTTCCGCAGAGGGGTCGGCCGCCTCCTCGCCGCCGCCTCCCTTCTGCTGGCCTCCTGTTCGTCCTTCTTCCAGACGAGCGTGCCGCAGAGGGAAGGCTCCCTTGCCGTCCCCGGACTGTCGGCTCCCGTCGAAATCGTGCGGGACACGTACGGCATCCCCCACATCACCGCGTCGAGCGACCACGATCTCTACTTCGCGCAGGGATTCGTCCACGCCCAGGACCGTCTTTTTCCGATGGATCTGGAGAGGAGGCTGGCCCGGGGGGAGCTGGCGGAGATCTTCGGCGAGAACGCGCTTCCTGCCGATCGTCTCTTCCGGCACCTGGGGTTCGCGGCCCGGGCCCCCGGCCTGTTCGCCTCCCTGCCGGAGAAGACGAAGGGGATCGCCCGGGCCTACTGCGAGGGGGTGAACGCGGCGATGGAGTCGCTGCGCGCCTGGCCGGTGGAGCTGCGCCTCCTCGATGCAGCGCCGCGGAAGTTCACCCCCGAGGACATCGTCGCCATCGGCCTGCTGAAGTCATTCGGCCTCTCCCAGTGGGTGGAGGAGGCGGCGCTCTACAGGGCCTGGCGGATGCTTCCCCGGGAGATGGCGGAGGACCTGATGCCCCGGGTGTCCCCCGATTCCCCCGTCGTTGCTCCGGCGTTCGTCGCCCACGCCCCTCCGGGGATTTCCCCTTCGGTCCTCTCCGACGGGCTTGCCTCGCTTCGCCGGTCGGTGGGGGATCTTCCCCGTGCGGGAGGCTCGAACGCCTGGGCCGTCTCGGGGGAGAAGAGCACTACGGGGCGGCCTCTCCTGGCGAACGATCCCCACATCCTGCTCCCTTGCCCCTCCCTCTGGTACGAGAACCACCTGGTCGCCCCCGGCGTGGACGTGTACGGGGTCTCCTTCCCCGGGGCTCCCTGCGTGGTCATCGGGCACAATCCCGAGATCGCCTGGGGATTCACCAACGTGATGCTGGACGACGCGGACTTTTTCATCGAACGGGTGGACGGGGAGCGGGTGATGTTCCGCAGGAAATGGATCCCCATGACGAAGCGCGTCGAGAAGATCCGGGTGAAGGGCCGGAAGGAGGAGACCATCACCGTGTGGGAGACGCCGCACGGCCCCCTCCTTTCCCCGGTCCTTGCCGGGTCTTCCGCTGCGCTGTCGCTGCGCTGGGTAGGGTTTGACGGGGGCGACCCGCTGGGCGCGCTCCACGCCCTGAACCGTTCCCGCGACCGGAAGGAGTTTCTTGCGGCCGTTTCGGGGTTTTCCCACCCGGCGCAGAACATCGTCTATGCGGACCGGGAGGGGAACATCGGTGTGGTGACGGCCGGAAGGATTCCGGTGCGCAAAGGGGGAAACGGCCTTCTCCCGGTTCCCGGCGACTCGGGCGAATGGGAGTGGACCGGGACGGTCCCGTTCTCCGGGAATCCGAGGGTGTGGAACCCGCCGGAGGGCTTCGTCGCCGCCGCCAACTTTCCCCCCGCGGGAAATTCCTACGGCCACTACATCTCCCGGCTCTACGAGCCGCCGGATCGGGGGAAGAGGATCATCGGGATGCTCTCGGAGGGAGAAAAGTTCTCCGTGGAGAAGTTCGAGCGGATGCAGCAGGACGTATTCCGGCCGGATGCGGCCCGGGCGGTTTCCCTCGCGGTCCGGGTGGCGAGGCAGCGGGAGAGGGAGTCGCAGGGCTTCGGGGATGCGGCACGGATCCTCTCCGGCTGGGACCTGCGCGTATCCGGGGACAGGACCGGAGCGACTCTGTACGAAGTGTTTTACGAAAAGATGATCGAGAACGCGTTCCGGGACGACCTGGGGGAGGAACTGTTCGAGGAGATGACCCGAACCTCGCGCCTCCTCTGGAACGCGATGGACCGGGCGATCGACCGGGGGGACTCCCCCTTTCTCGCGAACAAGGAGACCGGCTACAGGGAGACGCTCGACGACCTCGCTGCCCGCTCCCTCCTGGACGCGATGGCGTTTCTTACGCACCGGCTCGGGAATGTCTCCTCCACCTGGAGGTGGGATCGGCTCCACCAGGTGACCTTCGAGCACCCCTTCGGGAAGAAGCGGTACCTCAGGCGGTGGTTCAACATCGGGCCTCACCCCGTGCCCGGCGACGGGAGGACCGTCTTCAAGGAAGAGTTCCGGCACGGCACCGACTTTACGGTCCTGGTAGGGCCCTCCCTGCGACAGGTCGTCCCGCTCGGGTTCCGGTCGATGGCCCGGTCCGTCATCACCACGGGGCAGTCGGGGCACTTCTTCGAACGGCACTACCGCGACCAGGCTCCCCTGTGGCTCTCCGGCGAGACCCATCCGGCCTGGACCGACCCCGGGGAGATCCGGGAAAACACCGAGTCCGTCCTGCGCCTAACCCCAAAAGAAAAGGGACGTTCTTAAAACTTTTCATCAAGCGGGAAGACGTTCATGAAACGGTCTGCGTATCAGGCGGAGAACGTCTTTGGAACCTTGGGGCCGAAAAAACAAGAACATCCCGAAACGTTTCCCATCCCGGAACATGTTCGTGGATATCGCATCTTCAGGCGTTCGGAGGATGCCCGGAACTCCGGTTGGCGCGTGCCAGGAAAAACCACTCGACCAGATAGAACCCTGCGGGAAGAGCAACCACGATGCTCGCCACTTTCACGCCTAGCCGTACGGTCGTCGAGGTTATGCCCGTGATGTCGCAGAGGAAGTCCGAGATGCGGGCGCCGGCGAGGAACGCGGCGATGACCCCGCCAGCCAATGCTGCGGCAAGCAGGAGCCGGGAACCGGGCCTCCGTTTCCTTTCACGATTGCCGGGGGAATGCCCCGGGTCTTCCAGCGGATATCGGGGCACTTCGCTATCCTAAGGAGGTCACCGCGTCACGGGGGAAGAAAAAGGATGCGGCCGGCGGATCAGATCCCGCCGGCCGTCGGATCCGGGATTCCGGACTGGGTGCTGGGGGATCACTTCAGCGTCTTGATGAATTGGTCGATCGTCATCGCGGGGAGGGTCATGATCTGGATCGTCCCCCGCGACCCCAGCGCCACCGAGATCTTGACCATCGTCTCGTTGCTCGGGGCCTCGACGATGTTGATGAAATCGTGGGGGCCCAGGACCGCATACTGCCCGAGCACCTTCGCCCCCATCCCCTCGATCTCCTTGTTCACCTCCTTGATGCGCTCCGGCTTGGATTTCACGGTTTTCCTTCCCTCGTCGGTGAGCGAACTGAGCAGGATGTAGAGCGGCATGGGATCTCCTTTCTCCTGGCCGGGTTGGATGGGGGGGTTGCCGGATTCCGCGAAGAGCCGATGGGGAAATTATACTACCGGGATCCGCCCGTGACGCAAGGGGGGATGCCGCCGACTTCGCTCCCCTTCGGCTGCGGGGTTTTCTATAATATGGAATCGATCCGGGACAATTTCCGGTCGATGAGCGGAAGCGAGCTGCACCGGCTTGCCTCGCTGACCGACCGGGTGGCCGCGGGGGCGGATGGTGCGGTGGGCTGGTTAATCGGGGTGGCGGTCCTGGTTATTCTGATCATCGTCATCCTGATGCACACGGACAGACGAGTCGTTGTCCGTTGAAAAAAGGGTTACCCTTTTTCGGCGCCGCCTTGTTGACGGGCGGCGCCTTTTCGAAACATGAAGATTTAAGGAGAGAACGGCTGAATGGAGCCTCGGATGTCCCTGGTGAAGAGAAAAACGTCGTGAGCGTTTTCCTGACCTGCATATCATGGGGAAAAGTGGAAGAGATTCATGACGTAGAAAACCTTAGACCATTCTCCCGTCTTGCAGGTACCGGCTGAGCCGCTCTCTCAGATAGAGCCTCGCCCGGTGGAGGCGGGACTTCACTGCCGCGATCGTCAGGTCCGGGACCTGCGCTGTTTCCTCGTTTGACAGCCCCTCGATGTCGCTCAGCACGAAGACCACCCGGTATTTCTCGGAGAGCTCGTCCGTGAACCGCTTGATCACCTGCCCGAGCTCCTTGTCGAGCATTCTCCGCTCGACTTCCTTGCTCCAGTCCTCCACCGGCCTCGCATGCGCGCCCTCCTTGGTGAAGACGGGCAGAAATTCCTCGATCGGGACGGTTTCCGTCCGCCGGCCCTTGCGCTGACGCATCAGGCACGCGTTGACGCAGATCCGGTAGATCCAGGAGTAGAGCGCCGAGTTCCCCCGGAACCGGTCTGCCTTCCGCACCACCGTGAGGAAGACGTCCTGCGACGCTTCCTCTGCGTCGCTTTTGTTCTTCAGGATCGACATGGCGAGGCCATACACCTTGCCATGGTCTCGGTCGAAGAGGGCTTCGACCGCGGCCGGCGCACCCAGCCGGAGCTGGGAAAGAAGCGCTGCGTCTTCCGGGCGCAGGCCGGTGTGTACTGCCCGCCTGGTCGCCGATCCGGAGCCGTTCCGAAGGGGGGCGGTTCCGGCCGATGCACGTTTCATCCCCGCTCCACCTTCCGGGACAGGACCGTAACGTAGTCGGGGTGCTGGCATTTCCATGCGATCCCCCTTCCCTGCTGATTCCACGCGTCATGACACAGTAATTTTGTTCGCCGGCCTTGGGTATCGGCATCTGTCGGAAACGCGAGCCGCTGTTTGTCTGATTCTCGGACCGGTGTTTGTCCTATGGTTTCGGGCATCGGCGGGAATCTGCCTTCGGAACGGGGTGAGGCTTACGATTAATACCTCTTCTGTAACGTAATCGCGATCCCTTTCGGGACGGCCACGAAACTGACTCTTGCCATGTCGGGTCCTCCTTCTTACCGGGTATTGGTGGGCTGACCAATCCCGGTCTAGGGGAGACCGACATGGTATTTCCGGGGTGAAAAAGGGGTATTGCCGAGACGCTGTTGACGCGAGATTTCCTTTACAGTATGACGACTTTCCTCTCGGACGCACCCATAGCTAATACCGGATAGAGCACTTGACTACGAACGACAAACCAAAGGGGTCACCGTAATATGCGGCGACCCCTTCGTGTTCCGTCTTGTTTGGGAAATCCGGGTTTTCGTGCCCGGAGTTTTTCTTCCTGGTACGTCTAATTTAGAAGTCTCTACTATACAATAATACACAGTCCAGCCCTTTGTTTTCCTGTAGTAATTAGGAGGGCTCCTCCACTAAGATACGGATGGACCGATCACGGGGGGCTGGTCTTAGGGTCTTTTGGAACCCCCGGGGGTCCTCGAGCTGCAGGCGGGCACCATCGAGAGAACGGGGACCGAGGTCGGGAATGAAATCGAATTCCAAACGTAACGCAACCCTCTTTCCCATAGCCAGCGGACGACCGATCCTCTCCATGCTTGCCGGCGTGATCCTCCTTTCGATCGCGGTGGCGCCTGTGCCGGCGCGGGCCTTTGTGTCCCTCACGGAGATGGCCCGCATCGAAGCGTCCGATGCGGCAACGCACGACAATACCCTCACCCTTTTCCAGGGGTACCTTTCCCTGGGGCTCCTTTCCGAGGCGGCGTCGCTTCTCGAACGGAGGGTCCGGATGATGATTTTTCCGATCCCGGCGGCGGCTCCGCTGTTCGACGTTCTCGCCGACGCCCAGGGCTGCTTCGACTCCCCGGAGCGTCTCATTGCCGTCTGCGAGACTGCCATCCGCAACGGCGGCCAGACCCCGCAGGTCCTGTATTTCTACGGCACGGGATTGCAGAGCCTCCGGGGCCGCCTTGGAGAAGCTTCCGCGGTCCTGGCCCGGGTGGGGACGGGCAGCCCGTACCACCACCTCGCGTTGTACTCCCTCGGCCAGATCGCCGCGGAGCGCCGGGATGTCGCCGCCGCAGAGGAGCTTTTCCGCCGGGTGGAGCAGGAGTCCGGAGGACCGGGCGGGAACAGCAACCTCGCCCGGAGGGCCGCCAGGTCGAGGGCGGAGATCCTGATCGCGACCGGGCGCGGCGTGGAGGCGGCACCGGTGTTCGAGGCCCTGCTGCGCGAGGAGAACGATCCGCTGGACCGGATCGGCCTCGCCTCCGCCGGGACCGATTCCGTGTCCGCCCTGGAGCGGCTGCCCGCGGAGGTGACGGCGGGGCTTTCCCTGAAGGAGCGGGTCCAGTACCTCCTCCTTCTCGGGGGGCTGGCGCGGGAAAGCGGACGGTATGCGCTTGCAGTCGAACGCCTGACCCGGGCGGGGAGGGAACTTGAGGAGGCCATTTCCCCGGCGTCGCCTCCTCCCCCGGAACCCCGGGCCCGCTCCGAGACCCTGGAGTCTCTCCGGCTCCAGATCGAAAGGCTGCGGTCGCTCCGGCAGAGGATGGAATTTACGGAGTCGCGTACGGAGGAAGCGGTCCGGACCGACGCGCTGGAGCTCCAGGTCGGTCTGCTTTTCGCGGATTGGACCGTCTCCCGGGCCGCGGCGGAGACGCCGTCCGTGGGGGTACGGTTCCTCACCTCCGCAGGGATCGTGGAGGTCGTCCGGAGGATCGAGGAGGTGGCCCTGGACGGGGTCGATGTCGACCGCTTTGTGGAGCAGCTGTCCGCCACCCTCCGCACCATCCAAAACGTCAGTCGATCTTCCGTGCTTTCCCCGCACCTCGATCGCCGCGAGAAGGGCAAGCTTGAAGGGGGCGATGAGATCCTAATGCTGTGGGAGGAATTCCGGCAGCGCCGATCCGTGGCCGTCGACGGCATCGTGTCCGCCAGGGGCAAAGACGCCTCCCTCCTGCTGAGGAACCTGTGGCTCTATATAAGAGAACTGGGTATGATCCGGTCCTCCTCCCCGGAAACGTATGAGATCACGCTGGAACACTTAGGAATCCCCCGGAAGAGGAAGGAGCGGCCGGGAGAGGCGTGGGAGCCGTTCCGGCGGACGATCCGGACGATAGTCGCCTTTACGGACGGACGGATGGTGGAACTCCTGACGGCGTTGAAGACTCTGGAAAAGGAGGAGCGAACAGCGGCCTGGGAACGACGGAAGCCGGAGCTGATCGCCCTGCGAGCGGTCGTCTTCCGGCAGTTGGCGGACGCCCTCATCGCGAAGGCCCGCGGATTGCGGCAGGATCCGCGCGAGGAGGCCCGAAAGGAATCCTTCGCGGCTCTCGAACAGTCGGTTTTTCTCCTGTCCGGCGACCGCCTCACGCCAACGGACGCCGCCGACGTCGCCTTGCAGGCCGGGTCCCTGCTGGCGGAGGGGAGAGGACGTTGGGAGCTGTTCCCCGGTCGGAGCGCGGGAGAGAAGGAGAGGGAGATGATCGCCCGCATCCTCCCGCTGCTCCCGAGGGAGGCCCCTTCCGGATCGAGGCGCGAAGAGTCCGCGTATCTGCAGGCGGCGTTGCGACTGGCGGTCAAGGACCCTGGTGCCGGGTCCGTTACAAGGGATTTCCTGAAGAAGTACCCTGCTTCCCCGCTCGCGGCCGAGATCGGCGTACGCCTGGGGCACGAGGCTCTCCTCGCCGGCGACACGGGGGACGCCGTCGCCCGGTACCGCGCGGCGGCGGAAGCGGGGGACCCGGAGACGTCCGCCGTCGCAAGGTACATGCTGGCGTGGATCCGGTTCCAGTCCGGGGACGTCGACGCTACGGCCCAGGAACTGTCGCACCCGCTGTCCGCACCGTCGTTCCCTTGCGGGGACCCGTCGCCCTTCGGGCAGGCGGTCCTCGCACTGTCGGTCCGCGCGTGGAATGAGTCGCCCCTGGAACGGCTGGACTCCTATCCGCCCGTGAAAGCGGGGACGTGCGGCGGGAAGGTCCTCCTCACGGCTCTCTGGGAGGCCGAGGAAAAGCGTGGCGAGGTGGGGCGGGCGGTGCAAGTGCGCGACATCGCGGCTCTTCGCTTTCCCTCGGACGAAGGCGCGGCGGTCCTCGCGATGAAGACGGTGGAGGCTCTTCTCCGCGCCGGCCAGGACCGGGAAGCCCTCGCTCGCGCCCTCACGCTTCGCGAGAAATACGGCCCGGGGTCCGCATGGGCGCAGTCGCAGCCGTCTCCCTTGCGGGAGGAGGCCGCCGCGGAGTTGGCCGGAATGCTGAGGAACCTCTCCGAGAAGAAATTCGACGAGGGGATCCGCTTGGGAGAACGGTCGGCCATGTCCTCGACGGCTGCGTTGATGGGGGAATATTTCGGGGTGAAGGGCGGCGAGCCGTCGGACGAGGACGGCGAGCTGCGCCTGAAGTGGGCTATCGCCCTCCTCGGGTCGGGGGACCGCGAAGATGGGGTGTTGCTCCTCGAGGAACTGGTGGGGGAGCAGCGGGGGGACGTTACCGGGGAGCGGGCGGCCGTTCTCTACGCCGAGACGATGATTGCCGGCTATGAGAGGAAGGAGTCGACCGCGGAGGACGCGGAGGGCACCGCCCTCCTCCTCCTGGGGGAGCATCCTTCAGAGAAAGCGGTCTCCCTCGCGCTTCGCGCATCCACCGCGTTGTTGGCGGGGCGGGAGTACGGTCGCGCGAGGGGGCTGGCGGAGGAGGTCGAGGGGAGCCGTTTCGCCCCTCGCGCGATGCTTGCGCAGGCGCGCCTGATCCAGGCGGAAGCCGCCCTCTTCGAGGGGGACCTCGCGGCGGTCCGGGGCAAGGCGGCGCTCGTGCCGGCCGACCCCGCTGCGGGGGGAGACATCGGCTCCGCGACACGGGCGAAGGATCTCTACCTTCTCTCCTCCCTGAAGGAGGTGTACGAAAAGGTCTCTTCCGAAGACCCGATGGGCGCCGCCGCGATGCTCGAGGAACTGTCCCTCCGTTTCCCGGAGTCACCGGAGACCCCGCTGTACCTCCTCCGTGCGATGCGGTTGCACGCGCTGGGCGGCGGCGGGGAAGGGGCCGTCCGTTCCGGTCTCCGGTTCCTGAAGGAATTTCCCCGGAGGGAGGAGACCGTGGAGGTCGCGGCCGTGGTCGGGCCCCTCCTCGAGGAGAGGAAGGAGCTCGCGCGGGCCGGAGACCTTTACGAGGGCGTTGCGTCACGCTTCCCGAACAACGAGGTCTCCCCGCGGTTCCTGTTCCACGCCGCCCGGCTCGCGGAAGTCCACGGACCGCCGGAAACGGCCGAAAGACGGTTCTCCGACTACGGCGCGAAGTATCCGGCCCCGGCCTGGATGTGGACGTACGCGACCCTCTCCGTCGGGCTGGCCGCCTGGCAACGGGGAGACACGAAGGAATCGATCCGTCTGATGGAGGAAGGTCTGCAGAAGGTGGACTCCGGTATGGAAGGCGGATCCCCCGAGGAACTGGCGGAGCTAACGGGAAAGGCCCGGATCGCCGTAGGGGAGAACTGGGCCGAGCAGTTCCGGAAGACCCGGCTCGTCGTTCCCCTCGACAAGAGTCTCGCCGCTAAGGACCGCCTCTTCCGGAGGGCGCTCGACGCTTTCTCCAAAGTGGGGAACGAGGCCCCCCTCGATCTGTCGCTGCAAGCCTCCCAGCTCTCGGGCGACCTGCTTGTGGAGTACGGGAAGGCGATTCTCGCCTCCCAGCGGCCGAAAGGGATGAGGGGGAGCGACCGAGAGGCGTACGAGGAGGGATTGAAAACACGGGCGAGATCCTTCTTCGAGCGGTCGGTGGACTGGTATGCCGGCGCGCTGGAGCGGCTCGAGAAGGAGGGGGGAGCTTCGGACCTCGCGGTACCGATCCGGAAGCAGATGGAGACCGCACAGGCGCTCCTCGAAAGCAAGGTGTCCGGGAAGGGGGGGAGAGCGGAATGAAACCGGCCGTCGCGCTCGCCGTCCTACTGCTGGTCGCCGCCGCGAGGGGCTTCGCGGGGGAGCCGTCCGGTGGGGTGGGCAGCGGAAACGAACCTCTCCGGATGGAAGAGCTGGAGGTCCGCGGTCTCCGGGAGAAGGCGGAGGTCCTCTACCTGCCCTCCCACCGGGGGATCGCCCTTCCTTCGCCCGTGCGTTACGACCTGTTTCTGGAGGACATGAAACGGCCCGTCTTTCACCGGGGACTTCTCCCCGGGACAACTCAGACCGACTGATTTTATGACCTGCCCCCCTTGGTTCGGTCCGAGGTATGTCCATACCTTTCAGGCCGATTCGAGGTGGGGGGATGGTTTGATGGTGAGAGTCCGCACAGACTGCAAACTCCGTGGAAACAACTGGCTCTTTCGGGGGGAAAAGGGGTTTCGCGCAGACGTTGTTGACGCAGGAAACCCCTTGTGCAGTTGGAGAGGGTTCAGGGGCAGGACAGGGGGGCCGCAGCCCCCCCGGGATCGCATCACTTATCGAGCTTCGTGAACTTCGCCCCCTTCAAGGAGATGTCCGCCATCAGGCCCTTCGTGTCGAAGACGAATCCGACGACCGGATCCCGGACCGTGGTGGTGCTGAAGTCGCCCCCGGTGCCCACCTCGATCACCGCGACGTTCGCGTTGACCCCGGCCTCCCACCCCTGGCTCTCCCGGAACTGCTTCAGCGCCTCCTCGGTCATGAATGCGATGATGATGTCCTGGGACTGGCCGCCGAACGTGAGCCCGTAGGAACCGGCCACGAGGTTGTAGTACCCCTTCGTCTTTCCCTCGACCCGCAGCGCCCCTTCCCCGTATTGCCCGCCGACGAAGAATCCCGCCTTCACGACGTTCGGCATCACGAGAAGCCCCTTCGCCGTCCTGGCGAACTCCTTCGCCCCCTTCACCTGCTTGTAGAACCGTTCCAGGCAGACGTCGACGCTCGTATCGATCTCCAGGGCCGACTTGGCGAACGACACCCCCGCGGGGAATGTGGCAAGCAGGATCGCCCCCAGGATTGCGCACAGGGCGAACCGCATCCTCCCGTTCCGAAACGTACCGATCGGTTTTCTCATTCGCCGTACCTCCTCTCCGTATGTTTTCCCCGGCGGGCAGGGCCAGCGGCCCCCCCTATCCAGGTTCCCGCGTACAGGGGCTTTCCTTCGCTTCGACCCGCTTCCGGGTCTTTTCCCGTTCCCGGCGGACCTGTGACGTTCCCTGCCCCGATGATCCCGATCCGCATCCCGTCTCTTCCGTGTCCCCGGACTTTTTTCCGGGATCGCAACACACCTTCCAAAGGATGCAGGAAACGGCCCCGGAGAATCAGGGGGGCTTTCCTCGCGATCGACTCATCCCGTATTTCAAATGGAAGAGATGCTTCAACCCCTGCAGGATTCATCGTCGGACGTCGGGTCGGAGTCCCTCCCGTTGTCTACATGACACATGGAACGGTCTGCCCGAAAGGGTCTTGTCCGTTCCGGAAAACCGGCCGGAAAGGTATGATAGGCAGAATCGTGCCGGGACATGCGCGGATCGCCTGATCGCGGGATCGCTCCTGCTTGGAGCGGAGGCCTGGAGCGTCAAGAACGGATCCAAGATTTACGGTCGTGATGGTTTGACCAAAGGGAAGGCCCCGTTCCTCGGGATATTTCACTTTTTCTTTTCCCGGCTTTCCCCCCCTTTCGGGACGTGGCACATGCCTGTGCACCCCTTCGGTTTCCCTGCCACTTCCTCCTTGTGGCATTTGAAGCAGGCCTGATGGTAGGCGGTCTTGAGTTCCAGCCGCCCCCTGTCGCCGGGACGGTTGGACACCGGGTGACACGTTCCGCAGGGCTTGAGCGTTCCGGCGTTCACGTTCTTTTTAAAGAAGGAGGGGTCGATCCGATGGCATTCCGAACAGGATTGAACCTGCATCGAGCGATGTTGATGGTGGCACTCCTCGCAACCGCCCACCGCGGAAATGTGCTCCGCATGGTCGAGCCGCACCGGTTCGTAGACCTTGGACAGGCTTCCCAGAAGGAGAACCTTCGGAACGTTTCCCTCCGCGGTCGTTTCGCCTGCGGCGGAGATCCCGGTCAAGAAGGCAATGGCAACCACGGTGATCGTGGCTTTCTTCACATATCGGTCCTCCTTCGAACCGGGATTTTTTCGGGCGCTCCGCAATGCTTCCGTCTCGCGCGGGCCTCGGGATCGGCTTTCTCTGTCGATAGTACACATCATCGGGCATCGCGTTGCCAAGCGCCTTTTGATGGCGGCATCGGTTGCAGAAGACGGTGAGCCGACCGATTTCAGGGGTTCCGGTGAGTTGGCGGCCGCTTGCAGCGGGGAAGCAACGACAGGAAACCGGCCTGCCGCTCGAATCATCGGAAATGTCACCACCCGAAGGAAAGGAGGAGGACATGGCGCAGGATGGAAGCCGGATAACCGCGTGGCTCCGGGGGCAGGTCCAGTCGGCCCACGGGTTTCTCGAGGCGACGATGGAAGACGTGAACGCGGAGATGGCGCATTGGGGGCCGCCGGGGATCGCCCTCCCCATCGGGGCCGCCTATGCCCACTTCGTCACGTCGGAGGACTGGGTTGTGAACGTCCTGTTCCGGGGAGGGGTTCCGCTCTTCGCGGGGCCGCACGCCGGGAGAACAGGGCTCTCCGAACTTCCTCCCGACCCCTCCTCGGTGAAGGACTGGGCCGGTGAGTTCGCGGGCTGGAGCCGGAGGGTGCGGATCGACCTTGCGGTGTTCCGCGCCTACGCGCAGTCGGTCTACGCTGCCACGGACGCGTACCTTTCGAACGCACCGGACACGGAACTCGACCGCCCCATGGACCTCTCCGCCGTCGGGATGGGGACGCAGTCGGTCGGCTTCGTCGTAAACAACGCGGTGATCGGGCACGCTTTCAGTCACTGCGGGGAGATCTCCGCCCTCAAGGGCGTGCAGGGGAAGAAGGGGTACCCGTTCTGACGGGGCCCCAAGGAACCCCCCGCCGCCTTCCTTGCGTCAACGGATCCTGACGATGATCTCGTTGCGCCGGAACGGAGAAATCGTCCACGGCGGGTTGTATTGGGCGGAAAGGAACGGCGGGACCGGGATCGTTTCCAACGTGTAGGAGGCCGGGGCAATGAAGGAGACGACCTGCATGTCGCTGACCTGTCCCCCTCAAATCGGTTCGAGGTGCGAATACTCTTCAGGCCGATTTAAGATGAGGGGAGGGTTTGATGGGGAGAGTCCGAACGGTCTGCAAACCCCGTGCAAACAACCGGCTTTTCCGGGGTGAAAAAGGGGTATCGCAGAGACGCTGTTGACAGGGGATACCTCTTGCCATCCGACCTTTGTGTAACTCATCAAATGAAATGGGAGACGGGGTTGGACCCCCGCCTCCCGCGGACCCGCAGCAATTCCAGTGGTTCACGAACCCCGATTATCCGGCCTTTTTTGCGTAATCCACCATCCCCTGGAAGTCGACGATCACGACGTTCTCTTTCCCGACCACCCAGGCATCATGTCCGGACGGCAGGAGCGACACATCACCCGGCTTGCACACGAGTTCCGTTCCATCATCCATCACGACTTTCAGGGTCCCTGCTACGTGATACTGGAAATGGGGGGCCTCGCAACTCTTTGTCTTTGCGATCGGCTGGACGGACTTGGACCAACGCCATCCCGGCTCCAAGGTGGCACGCCCGATGGTCGCTCCGCCGATCGTTACCAACTCCACTTTGCCCTTGGGAAAAACCCGTACTTCATCAGGCTTGCCGAAGCTTTTCTCTTCCGCCTTCCCTGGCATATCCTCATCCTCCCTACGGCCGTCGGTTGGGTTTCCTGTTTAAAAATTGGATTGTTCGTACCAGTTTGATGGGGTGTGGCTTCTGAAGTTTCCCTTCAGAAGCAAATAGCGTTTAACGGGGCGCGGTACTACGCACCGTGGGTGGGGAGGCGGAAGCTGGTTTTCTCATGTTGTCGTCTTCCCTTGCGATGCCAGTACGAACCCCCAAGCCGACAGAATACCCGGAATGATGAGACCGGGAACCGAGACCCAGTGGGGAGCGACCCAACCGGCGATAGCGATTTCCCATCCCATGATTAAGCGCATCAGATGTGCCGTAGCGAACACGAAGAAGATCGCGCCACAGACCAGAAAGTACATCTTGTGACTCATATAGCGCCTCCAGTCCAAGGGATTCTGCCCCGCCTCCAACGATCGGGCCATCCTGATCTTAGTGTAATAACCTTTTGGGCATTTCTATCGGAATTTGGAAGGGAAAGCGGAATGGACTGCAAACCCCGTGCAAACAACTGGCATTTTCAGGTGGTAAAAGGGTTTTCGCGGAAGGGTGTTCCGGGGGAAACCCCTTGTGCGGTTGAAGAGGTTTGCGGGAGGCAGGTACACATACATCCTTGCTATTTATACATCTGACGGACTCCGAAGGAATCGGAGTGCATCATATAAGAAACCACTCAGATAAAAGGGAGGAACCACCAATGGTATCCGTCATGGCATTCCACAAAGTTGAGGATTCCAAACGTTGGTTGAAAGCATGGAAGCCCGGACCGGGAAGCCGGCACGAGGATTTCCGGCGACACGGAGCACCCCGTGTCCGAGTATTCCAGTCTCCTGATGATCCGAAGTTAACTGGATTGCTCATTGAAGTGGAGGATCTCAAGGCCTTCAAGAGCTTCCTGGACTCGCCCGAAGGGAGCAAAGCAAAAGCGGCAGACGGAGTGAAGTCAGAGACGATGAAGGTCTTGAACGAGGTGAGCCAGTCTTAACGGAAAGACACTCGTTGAAGCGAAGCCCGGCTGTCTAAGGGATGCACCGGGACCTTCCCCCCCCAGGTCGGTCCGAGGTGTTTTTATGCTTTTCAGACCGATTCGAAATGGGGGGAAGGTTTGGTGGGGAGAGTACGAACGGACTGCAAACCCCGGGCAAACAACTCTCATTTTCGGAGTGAAAAAGGGGTTTCGCGGGTACGGTGTTGACGCGGGAAACCACTTGCGCAGCAAGAGAGGTTTCAGGGGGCGGGTCAACCGGCGGGAGATTCCGCCGCTGTTGGATTGACCTCGAACACCTCTCTTCGGGCGGCGATCCCCCGATGTGCGTTCGAATAAGCGCGGTAGTAGTGAACGAGTTGGGCGTCCCGCTCCGGGATGTGCGACGTCAGGCGGGCGATCCACTCCAGATCGTCGAACTCGCGGTGCCCTTCGGAGACCGATTCATCTCCTCGCCGGCGAAGGCGTGGAAGCTGGAGTGATCGAGGGATTCCCTATGGAACCCCTCACGTGGTTCCATAGGGTAGGATACACGGGAATCGCCGCATGCCTGCTTTGGCCCCGCATGGGCGTGCACGCCGTCGGCGTGGCCGGCCTCATCCTGTTCGTGCTTCTGGAAAAAGCCCTCCATAAAAGGCGGACAGTCCGGGCAAGACGCGAATGAGTCCGGAAGATTCCTGGCGGGAAAGGAAAATCCGGGTTCCTCCCTTGACAGGCAGGCGAAATTGACATGGAATTTATATGGGAATTTTCTTCGGTAAACCCTCCTGGAGAAAGGAGCCGTTATGTCGGCCACATTGGGGAAAGGCGCGGCAGTGTCGGTCGCGAAGGTAGTGGAAATCACGGCATCGTCGCCCAAGAGCTTCGAGGATGCGATCCATTCGGGGATCGCCCGCGCCTCGAAGACGCTCGAGGGGATCCAGGGAGCCTGGATCAAGGAACAGAAAATCATTGTAACAGGTGGGAAAGTCACCGAATTCCGTGTGAACATGAGTGTGACATTTCTCCTGAAGGATTGATCCCGGTCGGGGGACACGATCACCCGCAGGAATCGTTCCTTGAAGTGACACGGTAAGAAATCCGCAGGTGACAACCGGCGGACTTGGAGGATGGGGCGAGAACGGGCCCCGTCCTTTTTCCTCTGCTTCCCTTCCGATCCGGCAGGCATGGAAAGGAGCCGAAGCTTCACCCGGGGATGCGGATCAGATATTTCGTTCCTTCCCCCATCCGGCTTTCCACCCGGAACGTCCCGCCGTGGGATTCGACGATGTGCCTGGCGATGGAAAGCCCAGGCCGGTTCCCCCGAGTTCGCGGGACCTCGCCTTGTCGACCCGGTAGAACCGTTGGATAGGAAACTCCTTTTTCTCTCGTCGCGGCCGGGAGGGGAAACAGCCCCTTCCGGAGAGTCCGTACGGACAGCAAACCCCGTGCAAACAACCGCCTGTTTCGGGGTGAAAAAGGGGTTTTGCCGGAACGCTGTTGACGGGGGAAATCCCGTGTGGGGTTGGAGAGTTTTACAGGGAGCACGTCAATCGCCAAGGAGTTGTGTCTGAGGGTGAAGACAATCAGCAGCTATCGGTCAAGTATCCTGCTGAAGACGAGGATGAAGAACAACGCGGAAATAACCCATTACGCCATCCGGAACAAACTGGTGGATTGACCCGAACCCTCCAGCGCCCCTTCCTGCCATAGGACAAACACCGGGCCGAGAATCAGACAAACGGCGACTCGCGTTTCGGACGGAAGCCGATTCCGAAGGCTGGCGGGCAGGATTATCATGTGAGTATCAGGAAATGGGTGCGCCTACTGGTTGAAGGACTAGGGAAACAGGAGGCCACGATGCGAGCGGTCACGGTCTATCGATTGGATGACGGCAACAACAATTGATTTTCCTGTCGCTTCAATGACGCCTCGGAATTTGACAAGCAGCATGGCCGGCAATTTGCTCGAAGCGGTTGCCGTCGAGGAGATGCAGTCATGAACGGATTCTTGCAGGGAACGCTGTTGGCGGCCTTGTCGGGGATCGCACTCACACTCGCCGGATGTGGCGGCGGCGGCAGCAGCAATCCGCCGGGCGCCTCGGCGCCGACCGCCGTCGTGCAGCCTTTGCCGTTGCCGGGTCCCTATGCGGTTGCGTGCAGCAACGTCGTCCAGAACTTCAACCTCGTCGACGTGGGCGCCGGCGAGGACGTGGAGAGCTATTGGGAAGGCATGCCGTCGGACAACGGCATGCCGCGTTATGCGACCGATCTGCTGGCGGACCCGGATAATACGCTGATCGCCACGGTGACCGCGCCGCAGGACTCGAATCTCTACGGTTCGTTTGCCGGACAGAATGTCGCGTTCGTGGTGCTCGCATGCTATCCCACTACGGCCGACAACCCCCGTCCCGACTATCCGCTGCCGACCGGCAAGATGGTGCCACATATGCAGACCGGATCGGATGCGCCGTTATTTGCGGACCCCTCGGCTCGTCATCCGGTGGTTGCGTTTTCGCATGGCTACAGCGGCAGCCCGCTCTCCAGCGACTACATTTCGGCGCTGTCCATTTTCGCAAGTTACGGTTACGTTGTAATCGCCCCGTTTCACGGCGACCTGCGCTTTTCCGTCCTCAAGATCGAAGACCTCAGAGCCGCCATTGACTTGGGGTTGCACTTGAGCGACTTCACGGCGCTGCAGGCACTGCGACCGCTTTCGATATCCGCGGCGCTCGACCTCGTGCTCGCGCATCCGCAATGGCAAGGTCACATCGATGTGACACAGATCGGCGGCTTCGGGGCGAGCATGGGCGGCGAGACAATGATGCTGTTGGGCGGCGCCGGCCTGACGACCTCATACTTCGACTTCGGGTTGTCGTGGAATCAGGTCACTCGCGATCCGCGGATCAAGGCGGCGGTCGGCTACGTGCCGTATTTCGGGCAGCCGTTCCTGCCTGCATTCGGACGCGACCAGCACGGGCTCGACGGCATCAATCTGCCGTTCCTCGGCATCAGCGGAACGGCGGACACGACCGCTCCGATCATCGAAACGAAGATCGGCATGTCGCGCCTCACCGGGACCCGCAGGCTGGTTGCACTCTCGGGCGTTGAACACGGGTTCGACCTTGCCTCGACCAACGACATCTTAACGTGGACGCTTACGTTCCTCGACGCGGAGGTCCGCGGCAACCCGGCGACACAAAAGCAGCTCTCGACGATGGGGAGCGTGGCGGGCGGAGGCGACGACAGCGTCGTGATCTTCTAAAACGGCCCGCCATGATATGACGAGGGCGCGGCGGTGAATGGATGCCACGTGGTCGAGCTTGGGACAGGAATCGCAGCATGTCTGCAGCCGCTCAATCAATTCGCCTCGCCAGTGCCGGCCTTGTCATCCTGGTTGCATCCGGGTGCGCATCGCTGCCCCATGTTTTTAGGTCGAAAATAGGACCTCTGTGGTACCTTCTTATGGAAATGCCTGTAAGTTTTCACCAATAGCAGGATCACCACTCGTGGCGCTAAATACAGACAGTCAGGGCCTCTCAAAGGGCGAAGCAAGATGGCCGCTTGTCACGTTATTGACGAGGCCATTCGCCGCTATCGGCAGGGCGGCGATCCGCTGGATCAGCAATTTGGGCGCTTCGGCAGTTTTCCTCTTTTTGGCGATCCTGAATATAGTACGACCCAAGCAGGGACCTAAGATCATTCAGCAGATCTATTTCATCGGGGCAAAATCCTCGATGATCATCATGCTCGTCGGCCTGTCCACGGGCATGGTCATGGGCCTCCAATTTTACCGTGCCTTGGTTAAGGTCGGCGCGGAAGGGGCGATGGGCACCCTGGTGGCTCTCTCGCTGGTCAGGGAAATGGGGCCCATGCTCACCGCCATCATGATTGCGGCCAGGGCAGGCTCAGCGATCACCGCGGAGATCGGTATCCAACGTATCTCCGAGCAGATTGACGCCCTTGAAACCATGCGCATTGATCCGCTCAGGTACCTCATCAGTCCCAGAATCGCTGCTTCCATCATCAGCTTTCCCCTGCTCACCGCTTTGTTTGACCTCATCGGCATGATCGGCGGCTACATCTCCGGGGTATTGCTCCTGGGTGCGAATTCCGGCACCTATCTCCATCGCGTTCAGGTCAGCATGGAGATGGAAGATGTCACGGAAGGTTTCATCAAGGCTATTGTTTTTGCGGTGATCGTCTCCACGGTATGCTGTTACCAGGGTTATTTCGTTCACATGCGCACAGATAGCCATGGCGCTAAAGCCGTCGGTCTCTCCACCACCTCGGCCGTCGTGCTCTCCTGTGTGCTCATCATGGTCGCAGACTATGTTTTGACTTCCCTGCTGATATAGAGAGACCCATGGAACCTCCGTTGATTGAATTCAAGGACGTCACCAAGCGTTTCGGACTCCGAACAGTCCTTGAGCGCGTTAACCTGCAGATCTATGAGGGACAGGTCACGACGATTATCGGCCTCAGTGGTTCAGGCAAAAGCGTGCTCCTCAAACATATCATCGGGCTACTCAAACCCGATGAGGGGACCATTCTTTTCAAGGGCAAACCCCTCACCACGATGAAAAAGAACGAGAAGGCTGCCTCCCTCGCACAGTTCAGTTACATGTTTCAAGACAACGCTCTCTTCGACTCCATGACCGTCTATGAAAATATCGCGCTGCCCCTCCGGGAAACGACAAACCTGAAAAAAGCGGAAATAGACCTCAGGGTTACGGCCAGAATGGAACAGTTGGAACTCAGCGATGCCGCCAACAAGTACCCTTCAGAACTTTCCGGGGGGATGCAAAAACGGGCGGCCCTGGCGCGGGCCCTGGTAACCGATCCTAAAATTGTCCTCTTTGACGAACCCACTTCCGGCCAGGATCCTGTTCGGAAAAACGCAATCCTGAGTATGATTGCCAAATATCAGAGAAAATTTGGTTTTACTGCGATCCTGGTCAGCCATGAGATTCCGGACGTCTATTTTATCTCCAACCGCATTCTTGCCCTTTATGATCAAGCGATTGTTTTCCAAGGCACTCCGGAGGAGCTTGAAAATTTCGACCACCCGTTCAAAGATGAAGTCATCCTCAGCCTCGAAGGGCTGCGGGAAGAATTAACGGGCCTCTACTCCAAACGACAGTTCAAAGTTCTGCATCATGTTCAGTTGAAGCAGAAAACGCTTGGGGAGACTTACTCGGTTGTGGTTTTTACTCTGGAGGAGATGGATGCCATCATTACAAGCTTAGGCCACGAAGCGGCACAGGAGGCATTACGGAGCATGGGCGTATATATCGATAAACACTTTGGTGCCATAGGGGGCTTTTCCACCCGCCGCCATACCAATGAATTTGTAACGGTGCTCCCCTATTCGGATCTGACTGAGGTTGAAAGCATGCTGAAGGATTTTATCGATGATTTCCAAGAGCAGGGAATTCGAGGCATTTGGGCTGGAGGTCGCAAACAGCCGGCTTCGGAGGGGGGCGTCGAATTTGTCATCCTGGCCGGAATTGCCCAGGGGCAACCTGTTGGGAATATCGATTCCGTCATCAATTCTGCAAAACATCAACAAAAAGAAATTGCCCGCCTTCGGTGCGACGTGAGGAGGTAAGCAAATGAATAAGTACGCCGTGGAAACAACGGTCGGCATCTTTCTCGTTTTCGGGCTGCTCTGTATCGGGTATATGGCGGTGAAACTCGGCCATGTTTCCTTGCTTGGCGACAACGCCTATTCTCTCTTCGCCCGATTTACCACGGTGAGCGGCCTGAGAGTCGGCAGTTCTGTGAATATGTTGGGTATTGAGGTCGGGCGGGTGGAACGACTTACCATGGACCAGAAGGACCAGGAGGCGGTGGTGGAAATAAGAATCCAAAAAGACATCAAGGTCTATGACGATGCCATTGCCTCCATCAAGACGGAAGGGCTGATTGGTGACATGTTTCTCAACATAGATCCCGGGGGCTCCGGAAAACTCCTTGAACACGGTGGAACCATTACCGAAACGCAGCCGGCTGTGGACATGGTAGACCTCATCGGCAAGTATGCCTTCGGAGAGGTAAAGAAGCAGTAAGGGTGTAAAAAAGTTCAAAGAGGTAGAGAAAGTGGAAAGACATTTCATCGGGTTGAGTATTTTGATGTTCTTTCTGTCTACTCTGCCGGGATATGCTGGCGCACCGCTCGACACGGTTCAGACAAATGTCAACAAGGTGCTTGATGTGGCGCGAGATCCGAAGCTCAAAGGCGAGTCAGCGAAAAGGATCAAAAAAGAGAAACTCGAGGCTATCTATGAGCAGATGTTCGATGGAGTCGAACTTTCCATGCGAACCCTGGGGAAGAATTGGATCAAAATCAATCCCGCTCAGCAGCAGGAGTTCATCCAGCTCTATCGCCAGATACTGGAAAAGGCTTACATCGATAAGATCCTTTCTTATACCAACGAGAAAATCGTTTTCTCTAAAGAAAACATGCTTTCGAACAACCAGGCCGAAATTCAAACGAATGTCATCACTTCCTCAAAAGAAATCCCTATTTTCTACAAAGTGATCCTGAAGGACGGCATCTGGAAAGTATATGACGTTGTCGTAGAGAATGTGAGCCTTGTCCAGAATTATCGCAGCCAGTTCAACTCAATCCTGGCGAAAAATACCCCCGACCAGTTGCTTGAGATTTTGCGGAAAAAGGTGAAGGGGCAATAGGTGCTCAGGAGTCCAAGGACAACGGGTTCGTGTTCCCCTTATTCGTCAGAAAGAACGAAAGAGCGAGGTATCCACATCCTGAAGCGTCTCTCGTTTCTGGTTTTCCTTTTGACGTTTCTCGCCGCGGGCTGTGCTCACCGCTCTTCCCCCGTTTCTCCCCTCCCTCAGTTGGTCAAGGTTGTTTCCAATTCAGAGCAAATCCCTCTGAAATCTCCTGAGGTGTCGGTGACCTCCGGAAACGAGAGCGCCGATCGTAAGGAAAATCCGGGAAATGGGGAGGAGGGGGAGGAGGAAGAGATAGCAACGATTACAGACCCGTTGGAGTCCTTCAACCGGGCCATGTTCCGCTTCAACGACAAGCTGTATTTCTGGGTTCTCAAACCCGTGGCGCAGGGATACAAAAAAGTCGTCCCCGAAGCCCCACGGGTAGGTGTGAAAAATTTCTTCTCCAATCTCAAATTCCCGATCCGTTTTGTAAGTTGCCTGCTCCAGGCAGACTTCAGCGGTGCGGCCACGGAATTTGGCCGTTTCGCGGTAAACACCATCTGGGGAGTGGGGGGACTATCGGATCCGGCATCGAGCAAACAACTGAATATCCCGAAAAATGAAGCGGACCTGGGTCAAACCCTGGGAGTATATGGATTGGGACAGGGCTTCTACATTGTCTGGCCGATCCTCGGACCATACAGCGCAAGGGATTCTATAGGAATCGCAGGTGATTATTATCTGTATCCGGTCAGCTATATTACCCCCTGGTACGACCGGTTAGCAGTGAGCGCATATGAGGGGGTGAACGATACCTCCCTGAGGATCGGTGACTATGAATTTATCAAAGAGGCGGCCATCGACCCCTATGTGGCGCTGCGCGACGCCTATAGTCAATATCGGCAGAAGAAGGTTGAAGAGAGGAGAGGCCAACCAGTACCGCCCAAGCCAGGAGGAGTGAGGTAGGGGGATGCAACCGGGTATTCGCAGGTTTCCGGTGAGCTGCTCATCGTATTTCGTGTCGGGGGAGAAATGAATTTAAAAAAAGGGATAATTCATACCAAAGGCCTTAAAGGAATCTTGATTTCGGCCTTCATAATATTTGCCGTGAATGGAACCGCTGCCGCTGGCGGGCTATTCGGCCCTCCTCAACCGGTTTCCAAGGAGGCCGGAGGATTCCATACCGGTATCGGTTATGGATACCATGAGGATCAATACCGGAAGGACACGGATCACACCATCAGGCAAAATCAAGTTTATTCAGAGCTTGGCTATGGGGCTAAAATTTGGGGATTCTATGGGCGAATCGGTGTATCCGATTTGAAAATCCTTGACGCCTTCCGTTCTACCCAAGCTTCGGCTACGACTTCCAAAAATGATTTCAAGGACGATGGGAAGCTCTTCGGCACGTTGGGGGGACAGGGGTTTTATCCTTTCAATAGGACCTTCGGAATCGGGGCTTTCCTGCAGGGCTCTTATTATTTCCAAGATTTCACGGATGATATTTCGGGGACACATAATGGCGCCCTGTTCACGACAGAGCTGAAGGTAAAGAATCTATGGGATGTGAATATCGGCATTGGCTTTCAGGCCACGGTTTCGAACGATATAAAGCTGTATGTGGGACCGTATCTATATTACTTCCAAGCGAAAATATCCCCGGCCGTGAACATACCGGGCCTGCCGTTTTTCGCGGGGGAGATTACCATCCACAACAAAACGAATATAGGGGGATTTTCCGGGATCGACGTTCTCCTTGCCAGGGGATTCCATCTGGTGGTGGAAGGACAATATTCCGAAAGGTTCTCTGTTGGGACCGCGGTTACCTACTCATACTAAAATTCTTCGATTCCCCCCGATTTCCAATCTCGCCCCTGTCCCCTTTTTGTACGTCGTCATAACGAATGGCAATTATCGGGGTCAGTGTAAGGTACGGTTGGGCCCCGTCCGGTCCCTGCGGTTGAGTGTTCGTTGCCCAAGGGCACTCTCTGCATCCCTGCGCATCGGGAGACCGTTGACGACATGCGGCACGGGGCCTCACTCCCATGAATCGGATAGCCCGCCACCACTGCGCCTTGCGAGGAAAAGAATGGGCGGAGTCCGCACGGACTGCAAACCCCGTGCAAACAACCGGCACTTGGTGAAACAGGTAGACTCCTGATCTAAGATACAGATAGAACGGTCAATGGTGGCGGGTCAGAACGGAATGCTCCGCTGACGAAAGGAGGAAGCTTCCGATGTCAGAGCCAACCAAAGAAGAGTTGCTGGCGCGGATTGATGAGCTTGAAAAGCAGTCCGGAGCAAAGAAAAGCGGAAAGCTGGAGTTCAAGATCGGCGAGAAGGGAGGCGTGAGCGTCTACGGATTGGGGCGGTTTCCAGTGACTCTGTATTTCGAGCAGTGGACAAGGTTGCTCGATGCCGCAGGGGATCTGCGGGCTTTCCTGGAAGGGAACAAGAACCGGTTGAAGCTCAAGAAGGAAACGTGAAGGTGTTCGCCGGCCGTTTTCAGGATGCGACAGTCGGGGCGACTTGCAGAGGATGACACCGATCATTTGTGTGAAAAGGAGTCCCGGATGAGGAAAAGAACATTTCCATTGTCTCAGGTCTATCGGCTGCTCGAACCCGGGCCGGTAGTGCTGGTCACGACGGCCCACAAAGGGCGGGCGAACATTATGGCCATGTCGTGGCATACGATGATGGAGTTCGAGCCGCCGACCGTGGGCTGCGTGATCAGTAACCGGAACCATACTTTCGGCATCCTGAAAGCGACCAAGGTATGCGTCATCAACATCCCAACGGTGGAGCTGGCGGCGAAGGCGGTGGGCTGCGGCAATACCTCCGGGCGGCGAGTCGACAAATTCACGGATTTCCGCCTTACCCCCGCGCCCGCCTCCCTGGTCGCAGCGCCGCTCATCGTGGAGTGCTATGCAAATCTCGAATGCAAGGTCGTGGATACGCGCATGGTGACGAAGTACAACTTCTTCATCCTCGAGGTATTCAAGGCATGGATCGACCCTTTGAGGAAGGCGCCACGGACGATCCATCATCTCGGCAGAGCCGCGTTCATGGTCGCGGGCAGGACAATCACGTTGCCCTCGAAGATGAAATAGCGCGCCCCACCAGACGATGATGTGCGCTACTGGGGGTGGACCGAACGGACTGCAAACCCCGTGCAAACAACCGGCTTTTTGGGGCTGAAAAAGGGGCATCGGGGATCAAGCCGGCGCACCCTTGCCCCCTCCCGATCGAAATCCCGGCGCGGTTGATCAGGTTGGACTCTAAGGACAAGGACTGAATCGCGGCCCTCCGCCGCCTTGGCCCGGGCGGCTTGGGGAAATTGGAGTGAAGAGATGTGACGACCCTCCGGCCTCTCGTCCTCCGGTTCTTGTGGAACTGGTCAACCTCACCGGAATACGCATCTTCCCCCTCCGCGCATGCATCGCTAAAGATAATCCTGATGCGTCGCAGCGTTTTCGCCGCAACGCCGGGACGTAACGGAAATGACTTTTGAGGTTTCCGAAATACGGAAGAGTGACTTCGAGGTTTCGTGGCATTCCGCCGTTAGCCGGCGCGTTGGCGGGCGTGACGGGGCCGATTCCCGCGTAATTCTCTTTCCGGGGCCCCAAAATGTGGTTCGGAGGAGGTGCCCATGGTCCAGCAATCGGCACTGGTTCGATGGCTCTTTGTACTCTGTTGCGGTGTCTTTTTCGGTGTCTCCGGGACCCCAGCGTGGGCAGAATCACCATCCGAGAAACCGCTCACCCTTGCCCTTGACGATCCGCAGCTCAAATGGAACGCATGTCCACCTCTATTTCCCAAGGGGTGCGAGATCGCCGTTCTTCACGGAGACCCTGCCAAATCTAACGCGGACGTGTTCTTCAAGGTACCTGCGAACTACACAATCCCGCTTCATTGGCACACTTCAGCGGAGCGCATGGTCCTTGTGTCGGGAGAACTGCACGTTGAGTATAGTCGCTACAGCCCGTCTGTGCTCAAGCCGGGAACCTATGCGTATGGCCCCTCCAAGGCTCCGCACAAAGCTTTTTGCACCGATTCCTCGCCGTGCGTTCTTTTCATTGCGTTCGAATCTCCTGTTGACGCCCATCCGATCCAGGGCTCGCAGGAGTGAAGGGTGCCACATCACCAGACGTTGGAGTCCACGCCGAGAAGCCGTCCTGGCTCAACGCCGGGTTGCTATGTCTATAGTGCTCCACCGGTTAAAGAAGATGATCCGCCTTGGGATCGAGAGGGCCAGAGCCCAAGCCTCGGCCTCCAATGGCCGAGGTCCTTGGTGGAACGCCGTATGCCGAACGGCACGTACGGTGGTGTGAGAGGTGGGGGATGTAAGACCCCCCGCCTACACGATGCCCCTTCCTCAGTGGCCCTTCAGAAAAGCCTTGGCTGCGGCGAGTTCCTGACGCTCGGTATCGCGATCGGCGGACAAGGTCTGCAACTTGGCGTAGTAATCACGGGCCGCGGGGAGGTTGCCGGAGGCTTCCGCCGCGCGGGCGGCACCGGAAATTCCCCGGAAGCGGTTGGGGTCGCGCTTCAAGGATCGCTCGAACTCGGCTAACGCCTGCTCCGGCTGGTTGAGGGCTATGAGCATCTCGCCCAGCAACTCCCGCGACGGCACGACGTTCCCCGGGGTAACCGGATGCTTGTCGCTGGCTTCTTCCGCTTCTGCCGCCGCGCGCATCGACTGCACGGCTTCGTCGTGCCGCTTCTCCGCGAATGCGATCCAGGCGTCGATCGTCTTGATCTGAAAGTCGGCCTGACCGGCCCAATACCCGATCTTGGCCGCCGTCATCGCCTCCTTCAACGCCCGGAGTCGCTCCGCGTCCTTGCGCGCGGCAGCCACGTCTCCGCTGCGAGCCGCGCCTAAGGCCCGCGCGAAGACCAGGATCGCCTCAGCCTGCGGAAACTTGCTCCAGGACAGGCCGGCAGGCGACAGTTCAAGCGCCGCCGCCTGCTTCCAATCGCCGCGCTCCAACGCAAAGCGGGCGGGGATCGCCGCGAAGGCATAGGCCGCGACGAAGTTCTCGACGTTCACCTTGCGGATCGCGGCCACCTCATCCAGCAGTCGCTTCGCCGCCTTGTCCTGTGCCAGCTGCAGATGACCGAAGAGCATGTAATCCATGGCATGCAGGGCATCGTAGGTGCCGATGTCGAGGGTCTTCTCCGTCAGCTCGTTCTTCGCAGCCGCATACGAGGCGCGGTTCCCCTCCACCATCTCCCGCCACAGGCCCACCCTGCTGAACAGGTGCGAGGGCATGTGCAGCGCGTGCGGGACCGACGGCGCGATCCCGGCGTAGGCCCGGGCGGCGGGAAGCCCCTTCTCGGCCAGCGGGGCATAGTCGTAAGTATGAATCAGGTAGTGGGCGACCCCCGGGTGGTCGGGGTACTGCTTGAACAACGGCTCGAGGATGCCAGCCGCCTTGAGTTGATTGGCGAACGTCTTGTCAGTGGGCAGCGCCGTGACGTTCAGCACGAGTGCATAGAAAATCCGCGCTTCCACGTCCTGCGGATACTGCGCCGCCACGCCTTCCATGGCCTTCTCGAAGGCCACCGCCCGCGGCCGGTGCTCGGTGGTCTCCCAATCCTCGAAGAACGAGGCAAGGGCACGGATGTACGCGCGTTCGCGCTCGCTCTTGGCGCTAACCCGCTTCGCCTCCGCCATCGCCGACGCACCCGCCTTGAGCGCGGCCGGGTTGGGCGGCCACGCGAAGGGATTCCCCATCGACATGATTGCGATTCCCCAGTGCGCCATCCCGCACTCCGGATCGTGTTGGAGGACTTTCGAGAAAGATTTCTTCGCCGGGTCGAACCAGAAGGAATGAAACAGCGCCATGGCCCGGTTGAACTCCTCTTGCGCGGCGGCGTTGCACGAGACGGGAAAGTCCACTTTTCCGAGCTTTTCAGGCGGAGTCCCTCGCGGCGTATCATTCTCACCGTGTCCCCATGCTCCGGAGGCGCCGGCGCCGAGCATGATTGCCAATGTCAATGCCCCGACAGTCCTTCCCCTTGTCATGATCGCCTCCCTGAGTCGGTTGTCCGCGGCACGAAATGCGATGGCATCCTTAGTACTCCGTTTCACAAATACGGTTGCATTCGAGCGCCGCTGCATCCGCTCCAGCTTCGTTGCGCTCCTTGCGCCGTACTGCTGCGAGTACGTCTCAGTCGCGCTCCTCGCCGGCGCGGCGCATCGACGCTCTCGGTGCGACACCGTATTTATGAAGCGGAGTACTTAGCCTGATCCCGCTTTCTGCCCGCGTCTGTTTTTCATTAGGTGTCCGGCATCCGTTGCCGGATTCGCATCGGATCACTTTTCGCCAGGCCGCCGATGTTGATGTTTTCGAACGCCCCCTTGGGCCCCAGGACGTTCACGACCGTTTGTTCGCGGTAGGCCGCCACAGGGGTGACGTTGTGGTCTTCCCGGGCGATATGGTCGATCCGGAAGTAGACCTACAGCTCGATCCGTCCGGGGCGGGATCTAATACGGTTACATTTGGGAACCCATATTGGACTCGACCTGTTCGAATCTTACTCCTCTCAATTCGTGTTCTGGAATGTTTGGCATGGTTGTAACTATACGATAATGAAAAGGACTGAAGTGCTTTATAAGGCCGGGGCTTCTTGAGGGGATGGTGGGGAGACCCGTGGGGGTTCGAGTCCCCCCTTCGTAACATCGCCAAGTTGCTGCAAGCCGATGACCATCAGGAAGGGGGGCATGAGCAGACGACCTCGCGGACATATCTTGGCCTATTCTCGATAGGAAGTGGATGAACGGACTGCAAACCCCGTGCAAACAACTGTCTTTTTCGGTGTGAAATAGGGGTTGCCCGTGGATGGTGTTGAGAGGATGAAGAACAACGCCGAAATAACCCATTACGCCATCCAGACCAAACTTGTGGATTGATCCGAACCCTCCGGTGCCCCTTCCTGCCATAGGACAAACACCGATCCGAGAATCAGACAAACAGCGGCTCGCGTTTCGGACAGAAGCCGATTCCGAAGGCTGGTGGACGGTATTACTGTGGCAGGTGTCCGCGAGGGACGACAACAGGCCCTGGGGGGGGGCGCCGCGATGTCCCTGGTCTCGATATACCGGGGCCCATAGGAAGAAAGGAGGAGAATTATGCCGTTGATTCATGTGGTAATCGTTCTGGTTGTCGCCGGTGTAATCCTGTGGCTGATTAACACCTATCTTCCGATGGATGCCAAGATAAAGAGCATTCTGAACATCGTGATTGTGATCGCGGTGGTCCTCTGGCTATTGAGTGCCTTCGGGGTCTTGGGTTCTCTCTCCAATATTCGCATCGGGAGGTGAATTTTCGCGGGACCTCCCTTTTTTACGAACAAGAGGAAAGGAGGGCGAACATGAATGAAGATGTTCTGAAAGGAAAGTGGAATGAGATCAAAGGGAGGGTCAAAGAGAATTGGGGCAAACTCACCGATGACGACCTCACCGCGGTGGAAGGAAAAAAAGAGAAACTCTTGGGGCTTTTGCAGCAGAAATATGGATATGCCAAGGACAAAGCCGAGCAGGAATACAAGGATTTCATCGGCCGCTACAAGGGGAAGTAGCGTGCTTCAGCTTACTATTACCTGGAATTAAGGAGGTTTCTATGTGCCAGACCTGTGGATGTAGTCCATGTAAGACCTGCGGTAAGGAGATCAAGAACGGGGTATGTGTCGGCTGCAGCAAGCCATCCGAAAAATGCACTTGCAAGAGGAAATAGGGGAGTTCCAAAAGGCATTAACATCAGAGAATAAAATCGGCACCGTGCTTCCCGTGATTGAGGTGGGAAACTCGATTCCTGGGAGGCGGGTCGTGGCGGTTCTGGAGCGGCTGGCCAAGACGCGTGGCTTGCACAGGATCATCACGACGGACAACCGGACGGAGTTCACCTCGCGGGCGGTGGACGAGTGGGCTTATCGGAATGGGGTGAAGTTCATCGTTCTCGGCATGGAAGATGCCCCGGAAGTCATCGATTCCTGCATGGCCGCAGGCGCCTCGGGATATCTGCTGAAGTGGACCGCGGGGAAGGATTTGATCAAGGCGGTAGAGACCGTACGACGCGGTCTTACATACGTGCCGGACCGGCGCGCGGGATAGGCCGGTTGCCGGCGAACGGGGTGTGAACCACGAAAGCATCGGGCAAGGAGGAGAACATGAACGTTGAAAGGAGATTCAAGATGAAACGGTTATCGGCGATGGTGTTGGTCCTGGGGATGGTCGTGGCCCTGGCAGGGCTGGCGCTCGCGGCGGAAAAGGAGAAGGAGCCCGACGCGACGCTCAAGCTTTCGGAGGGGCAGGTTGCCGTAGGCATCGGATGGAGTTGGGGAAAGGGTGTTCTGGCATTGAAGGGGAAAGACTACCCATTCAAAGTCGGTGGGCTTTCCGTAGGCGACGTGGGAATCACGAAGGCCGAGGCGGAGGGCAAGGTCTATAACCTGAAGAAGCTCGAGGACTTCAATGGGACGTACGTGTCGGCCGCCGCGGCAGCCACTGTGGGCGTCGGAGCCGGCGCCACGGCGATGAAGAACGATAAGGGGGTGGTGATCCATCTCTTCCCCAAAACCAAAGGGGTGAGCCTGAAGCTGGCAGGGGAAGGCGTGAAGTTCACCCTCGAGAAGTAATAGCGGCTGGCTCAACGGGGTCGGGACGTGACCCGACCCCGACCGCCTCGGGCGACGAAAATAACCGATCAGCGGCCCCGGGGACAATCCCCCGGGGCCCGTCCTTTCTCCCGTTTTTTCTCTCGACACTCTAACCGGGCCTGCCCCCCCCAGTTCGGTCCCGGATGTGTTAATGCTTTCCAGGAATCCGTACGGACTGCAAACCCCGTGCAAACAACTCTCTTTTTCGGAGCAAAAAAGGGGTTTTCCGGAGACGGTGTTGACGCGGGAAACCCCGTGTGCAGTTGGAGAGTTTTACGGGGAGCAGGTCAATCGCCAAGGAGTTGCGCCTGAGCGTGAAGACGATCAGCAGCTATCGGGCAATTATCCTGCTGAAGACGAGGATGAAGAACAACGCGGAAATAACCCATTACGCCATCCGGAACAAACTGGTGGATTGATCCGAGCCCTCCGGCGCCCCTTCCTGCCATAGGACAAACACCGGTCCGAGAATCAGACAAACAGCGATTCGCGTTTCGGACATGTGCCGATGCCTATGGCAGGCGGACGGTATTACTGTGATAGGTGTCCGAGAGGGAGACAACAGGCCCTGGGGGCGGCGCCGCGATGTCCCTGGTCCCGATATCCCGGGGGGCCCATAGGAAAAAAGGAGAAGGATTATGCCGTTGATTCATGTGGTAATCGTTCTGGTTGTTGTCGGTGTGCTCCTGTGGCTGGTCAATACCTACCTTCCGATGGATGCCAAGACAAAGAAAATTCTAAACATCGTCGTTGTGATCGCGGTGGTCCTCTGGCTATTGCGTGCCTTCGGGATCCTGGGATCCCTCTCAGAGATTCGCGTCGGGAGGTGAATTTTAACGGGAACGTCCGAAAGACGGCATGCTGCTTCCCTGGCAGGTGGCCCAGATCGTCCGTGCGATCACGGATCGGACCCCGGACCCGTTGAAACTTCCGTTCTATCTGTGGACGAGGGAAGCCTGGGGCACCTGATAGAGGGTCGGTTCAGTGGTCCCTGAAACCATTCGAACAAATCGGGGTTATTATCCGTAAGTAGGGGTGAATATTTCAAAGAACCGGGAACGACGGTATAAACTGGGGAAAAATCGCAGAGGATCGCCGGACCGTACCGGGGATCGGAGGGTCGGATGAATGCATTCGCGAAGGTTTTCGGTTGGGCATCGATCGTGGGAGCGTTCCTGCTGTTCCCGGCGGCTTCCGGCGCGGAGCTTCTCGGGGCGATGCGAGTGCGACTCGTCGAAGGCGACGTGCAGGTGAAAATCGCCGAAACGGGAGAGTGGGCGCCCGCCTCGGTCAACATGCCCCTTGTCGAGGGGGATGAACTGTGGGTCCCCGAAGAGAGCCTCTCGGCGATCCAGACGAACAACGGGGCCTACGTCCGGCTCGACGGGAACACGGCCCTCCAGGTCCTGCGGGTGGATCGCAATTCCTTCCAGTTCTCTCTCCCCCAGGGGCGCGCGTACGTGCTGAACAATGCCCTGAGGCCCAGCGTCCTTCAGTTCGACACTCCAGACACCTCCATCCGCACGTTCGGGAAATCGACGTTCCGCATCGACATCCCCGACGGGGAGACGGACGTCCTGGTGTTCAGGGGATCGGTCACGGCGGAGAACGCGGGCGGGACGACGAAGGTCCGTGCGGGCAGCATGCTGGTCCTGGGTTCGGACGGCTACGCGGAACTTTCCCCGCTCCCCCCTCCCGACGGCTGGCAGGAGTGGAACGAGAGGCGGGACCGGGTCGCTCTTGCGCGCGGGGAAGGCTATCGGCACCTGCCGGATGAACTCCGGGTATACTCCAGCGACCTCGATGAGAACGGCCGTTGGGTAAACGTTCCGGAATACGGATACGTCTGGACCCCCACGGTCGTCGTGACCGGCGACTGGGCTCCGTACCGGCACGGAAGGTGGGTGTGGAGGGGCGGAGACTACGTTTGGGTCGGCTATGAGCCCTGGGGATGGGCTCCCTACCATTACGGCCGCTGGGCCTTCGCCGTCAATATCGGCTGGCTCTGGGTGCCGCCGGCCCGGGGGGATGTTTTCTGGGCCCCGGGATACGTGGGCTGGGTGCGGACGGGGGACCACGTGGCGTGGGTGCCCCTTGCTCCGAGGGAAGTCTACTACGGGCGCGGCAACTACGGCCGGTACAGCACGAATATCACGAACGTGAACATCACCCAGGTCCGGGTGACCAACGTGTACCGGAACGTCAACGTCACCAACAGCATCACCGTGGTCAACCAGACGACTTTCGTCACGGGCCGGCCGTCCTCCGTCGACCGGAACGTGGTGGGGAATGTGAGGGAGGATTTCGCCAAGCGGCGGAACATCGTGGTGGGAAGCCCCCCGATCAAGCCCGTCGAGACAAGCTACGTGCCGGTGGTACGGCAGATCCCCGAGGCGAAGCGTCCGCCGACGGCGGTCCGGAAGATCGACGTGAAGGAACTGAGGCAAACCCGTCCGCTGGTCAAGGAACCCGGCCGTTCCGCCATACGGCCGCAAGCGCAGCCCCGCCCGCTGGAGGTAAAAAAAGTCGAGAAACCGAGGTCCTTGAGCGAGAGGACAAGGGAGCGCCAGCAGGCGGCGCCGCCCGAGAGGGGCAGGACGCAGGAGGCCCCGGCCGAGAGGGCCAGACCGCAGGAGACGGCACCGCCTGAAAAGGCCAGACCGCAGGTAACGCCTGCCGAGAAGGGAAGGCCACAGGAGGTCCCGGCGGAGAAAGGCAAGCTGAAGGAGGCGCCGCCCGAGAGGGGCAGGACGCAGGAGGCGCCGGCCGAGAGGGGCAGACCGCAGCAGACGGCACCGCCTCGAAAGGCCAGACCGCAGGTAGCGCCTGCCGAGAGGGGAAGGCCGCAGGAGGCCCCGGCGGAGAAAGGCAAGCTGAAGGAGGCCCCGGCCGAGAAGGGGAAGTCGAAGGAAGCCCCGCCCGATAACGTATTGCGTGAAAACCCCCGGGGCGGGACGGAGCGGGAGGGCGAGAAGGGCCGCCGCTAAGCGTGACGGCGGCGGACGGAACTCCGGCAGGATGAAGCCTGGGCGCGTGGCCCGGGCTTCATGCCTCGCCCGCGATGCAGGCGCCGCTTACCTCCCCAGCCGCGCGTAAAACTTCCGGGAAGTCCCCAGCAATTTCCGGTATTGCCGGACGGGGAGCATCCTGCGAAGCCGCTCGCGCAGGATGGCGGCGTTTTTCACGACGGCGACCGAACCGTCCTCGATTTTCAGGACCCCCTGGGAGGCAAGATCCCGGATGACGTTTTCGATATCCCGGGAGTAACAGATGCTGCCGGTGATGGAAAACCACAGCCCGGCGAGCATCCTGTTGTGGGGTTTCATCTGGCAGAGAACGGAATGGATCTTGGGCAGGAAGAGTTGCTCGCCCCCGTTCGCTCCAAGCGTGAGGATGCCCGAAATGACGCTGTAAAGGTTGGCGGCGGGGACGATCGCCATCGCACACCTCCTTGCGGAAGGGCCCGGCACGGCGACGCACGCGGGTCTTTCAGTATTTTAGCATGCTGGTTTCGTAAAGATTTGCAATTCGAAAAATAGACACCGTAGAGGTCCGAAGATCCGCTCGAAGCGCTGTCCGTATTCCCGGGTGAAGCGGTCGAAGAACTGGTGAAGGACAGCTCTCCGGTGTCATGATTCCACCGGGATCGGAACCGCAATGCATCTTGGGCCGCACCCCGTTCGCGGGTTGCCCCGGCCCCGTTCTCCGGTGGTATACTTGGTTTCCCCGGGGCCGCAACGGAAGCCCCCGTCTACCGCCCTGATATCCCCTCGGGCGGCCGGAAATGCGGGCATGCGGGTCAACGCAACGGATCATTCCAGCCAAGGAGGGAACGGATGAAGAGGACACGCGCGCTGAGGTCCATCGTCCTGCTGGCGGCGTTCACGTCGTGGCTTGCGGCCGTCAGCACCGTCGCAGTGAAGGAGGCGCGGGGGGCGCCCCCGGAGTCGAAGAAGGAGGCTCCGGTACCGGTACAGGAAGCGAAGTGCTTCGACTGCCACGACGGGATCGAGGCGCTCAAGAAGGGGAGCAAGCACGGGAAGGTCAACTGCGTCTCCTGCCACACCGGGACCGCCGCCCATCTTGCGGACAGCGGCAAGAAGCCGGGCACGAGGTTCGACCACGAGGCTTGCGGGGCCTGCCACAAGGACCAGTACGAAACCTTCACCCGGCTCAACATGAAGCGGTTCGCCCGCGTGGAGAAGTCGCTACTCACCGAGCGGTCGCCCAACCCCCTCTGGGACAAGCTGATGATGGGGCACGGCTTCACGAAGGAGCATGCGGCCCCCCGCAGCCACAAGTTCATGCTCGTCGACCATCTCATCGTCGACCGGGCGTACGGAGGGAGGTTCCAGTCGAAGACCGGATGGTCCTACGTCGCCGCCCCCGGGAACCCGATGGCCTGGGATGTCCTGGAGGACCGGTACCCGGACTCGAAGGAGCACAAGGCGTTCCTCCCCGAGTCGGCCCCGGCGGCGAACCCGACCTGCCTGCAGTGCAAGACGCAGGACCAGATCCTGAAATGGAAATTCCTGGGCGACAAGGACGAGCGGGCCAAATGGGACCGCACCTCGAACGTGGTGGAGTTCGTGAAGGACCTCCAGAACGGGTTGAACTGCTTTTTCTGCCACGACCCCCACGCGGCGAAGCCGAGGATCGTCCGGGACGCCCTGATCCAGGCGCTCGAGCGGCCGGAGAAGGACACGCTCTGGCACAAGGACCCCAGGGCGACGAAGATGAAGGTCGTCGAGTTCCGGGAGGGATTCCGGAAGATCGCCCTCCTGGAGAAGTACGACGCGAAACTCCAGTGCGGGCAGTGCCACGTGGAGTACAACTGCAACCCGGGGTTCGACCCGAAGACGGGGGAGTACTCGATCAAGTCCTCCGATCTGCGGTCGAACCACTTCCCCTTCAAGGACGTCTTCCAGATCTACGACCATTACAACGCCCTGGGCTTCCGCGACTTCAAGCACGGGCTCACCGGGGGACTTCTCTGGAAGGCCCAGCACCCCGAGGCGGAGACCTTCTGGAACTCCGTCCACGACCGGGCGGGGGCCTCCTGCAACGACTGCCACATGCCCAAGGTGAAGAACAGGCAGGGGAAGGTCTTCACGAGCCACTGGCAGACGACCCCCCGGCACTACCTCCAGGAGACCTGCCTCACCGCGAAGTGCCACCCCAAGCTCACCCCCGAGCAGGCGATCTACGAGATCGAGTCGGTGAAGAGCTTCGTCAGGGGGAAGATGCGGAAGGCGGAGTTCTGGCTGGGGAGCCTGATCGACAAGATCGTGGAGGCGAGGAAGGCGGGGGTCGACGAAGCGATGATCCGGGAGGCGCAGGAGCAGCACCAGAAGGCCCACGTCCTGTGGGAGTGGTGGACCGCGGAGAACTCCGACGGGTTCCACAATCCCGCGGCGGCCCGGGAGTCGCTCACCCGCTCCGTCGTGGAGTCGAGGAAGGGGATCCAGATCCTTTCGGAAGGGATGGCGAAAAAGACGGCGGCGAAATAAGATCCGCCGGACGATGGGGGCGGGGCCTGAAACCCCTTTGTTCTTTACCGGAACAGCTCCGTGTCGACGAAACCGGCCTCCACGAGCGACCAGAAGTCCACCGCCAGCCCGTTCTCGACGTAGGCGTAGGGCAGCCAGCCGTACCCCGCATCCCCCCATGCCGTCCCCCAGGAGTTGCGGATGCGCAGGGCTCCCTTCTCCTTTCCGATCGTTTTCCCGTCGTCGTAGCCGATGGCCACGACGGCATGCCCGCCCTCGAGGCGGTCGCCGGGGCGGGGGTAGGGGATCTCCCCCTTCCCTTCGCCGATCGCCGGCATGGAACTGTATACCGAGAATCCGAACATGGACGGCAGCCTCGCCGCCAGCTTCCGTCTCACGTCGGCGAGGATCCCGCCCGGGGGCGTGCCCGGCGGGTCGAGCCGGTAGTATCGGATCGCCTTGTAGCTCTGCCCGAAGGCGTAGCAGAACGCGGGGGGCTCCTCGTCGAACTTCCCGGCGTCATACCGCCAGTATGGCTCGGGGGGCACGCCGAACAGGACCATCCCCTTCATCGTCGTCCGGAGGTAGGCTCCCTGGTCCCCCGTCCACCCGAGGAGGGCCCTCGTCACCTTGTAGAGGAAGAGCCGCGAGCCGTCGAGGTGCCTGCCGAACGCCCGGCGCTGGAAATATTCGAGCAGGCCGATCCCCGCGTTCGCCGTGCACGACCCGAGACTCCCCTGGTCCTCGACGGGAGAACACCATTCCCGCAGGTCGACCGTGCGGGGAAGACGTCTGGCGGCCGCCTTGAGCGGTTTCGATCGGTCCAGGACCCGCGCCACGTCCGTCGCATCGGACGTGTAGTCCCTGACGTCCGGCAGGTCCCGCTTCCAGCCCATCCCTCCCATCCCGTTCGTGCTCATTGCGCTCCCTCCTTTGCCGGCCCCCGTACCGGATGCGGAAGACGGGGTCGCGGTTGCGGTGACCGCGTGCGGCTCGCCCATTATGACAAGGGAGGACGGATATTTCCATTTCCGATCGATCCGTCCCCCGTCCGCCCGGGAAAGTGTGCCCGGGAAAGTGTTGAGCGCCCCTTTCGGGGATGCTATCCTGCAGGAAAATAGGCGATGGAGTTCGCCGAAAAAACCGCCTGTCCTTCCGACGGCTGATGACTCCTGCGACGGATCCCTTCGCGGGAGTTTTTTTTACGGGGAAATGACCGGATGAGAGACGATGTTTCTCAAAAAACCCGCCTGGATGCGATCGGTGACATCTGCGAGGAATTTCACATCGACTCCCTTGCCCCGCAGGTTGCGGCCGCGTCCGAGACCCTTCGAAGCGGCGGCGTGGTCGACATCGCCGTCCTCGGACAGTTCAAGGCGGGCAAGAGCTCGTTTCTGAACTGCCTGATCGGGAGGGAGGCCATGCCGGTGGACGTCCTTCCGGCGACCGCCGTCGTCACGAGGATCGGCTTCGGGCCGGCCGACCGGGCCGTCGTTCACCGCATGGGGGGCGGGGACGAGGAGATTCCGGTGGACCGGTTGGCCGAGTTCGTGACCGAGAAGCGCAATCCGGGGAACGAAAAAAAGGTCTCGATCGTCGAGGTGTCGCTCTCCTCCCTCGCGGAGTTTCCCGGCGTCCGCTTCGTCGATACGCCGGGCCTGGGAAGCATCTTCGCGCACAACACGCTTACCTCCCTGGAATGGCTTCCCCGGGTGGGCGGGGCCCTCCTCGCGGTGAGCGTCAACCATCCCTTCTCCGGGCAGGACCGGAAGCTTCTCGAGGAGATTTTCCGGAACACTCCGGAGGCGGCGATCCTCCTGACGAAGGCGGACCTGGTGAGCGAGAGCCAGCTCGACGCGGTCGTCGAGTTCACCCGGCGGCAGGCTGCGTACCATACCGGGAGAGAGATCCCCATCCTTCCGTATTCCGTCATGCCGGGCTACGAAACCTTCCGGGACCTGGCGCGGGAGTACCTGCTCCGCCGGGTCGTCGAGCGGCGGGAGGAGAAGTTCGACGAGATCGTGAACCACAAGATCCGGTCGCTGGCTGCGGGCTGCCGCGCCTATCTCCGCCTTTCGCTTGCCGCCGCGGCCGCCGACGAACAGGCTCGTTCGGACCTGAAGGAGGTCCTGATGCGGGAGCATCACGATCTCGGGGCGGTCCGAAGCGAGATGTCGCTCTTTTCCCGGGACATGAAATCCCGGGTGCGCACGGCTGCCGGGGAACGGTTCCATTCCTATCAATCGAACGTGTCCGGCCGGTTGAGCAGCGCGCTTCCGGAGAGGATGGAAGGCTGGAAGGGGAATCTCGCGAAGACGACGCGGGAGTTCCAGGGGTGGCTGGCCGCTACCCTGGAGGAGGAACTGACGGGGATCTCGGCCGCCGAAGGGGAACAGCTGTCGGGATTTCTTTTCAAGGCCCGATCGAGCATTGCCCGCACCGTGCGCGCCTTCCAGGACAGGCTTGCGAAGGAGATCGAGCGCGCCCTTGGTCTCTCCTTCGAGGGGGCCAACTTCCACGCCGAGGTCGAAGAGCCCTCTCGGCCCGACATCCGGACGGGCAGGACGTTCGACACCGGCGTCGAGCTGCTCTGGTTCCTCATCCCGATGGGGATCTTCCGGCCGCTGGTCCGGCGCCATTTCCTCCGGCGGATCCCCTGGGAGGTGGAGAAGAACCTCTCGCGCCTGGCCGCGCAATGGGCCGACGCCGTCAACGCCTCGATCGACGGCCTTGCCCGCCAGTCGATGGCGTTCCTGGCCAATGAGCTGGCCACCCTCGAGGGGCTGGTGGGCAACGCCTCCGACCGGAGGCCGGAAATACAAAAAGCCCTCGATCTTTTGGACTCCCTGGAGGCCGGTGCGGCCTTCCACTGATCGATTCCGCGGGGCCGCAACGTCCCCTATTGGTCGTGGTCGGAAAGCATCCGGAAATCCCCGGGCGTGTTGATGTTCATGAAGGAGCGAAAGCCCGGATCGACCCCGGCGACTTCTTCCGCAGGAATTTCCCGCGTCCGCAAACGGCCGATGAGCGCCATAAGCGAAAAGTCGCCTTTCCGTAGCGATTCCTCGATGAGCGGCAGGCACTCCTTTCCGTAAACGGCGCAGAGGGGCTCCGGGCCGTGGGGACCGCAGGGGATCACCAGGTCGGGCTCCTCCGTTTTTCCCGCCAGCAGTTCCAATAGGGAGGGGGAAAGAAACGGTGCATCGCAACCGACGACGAGAACGTACGGATTTCGGCTGTGTCGCAGGGCGGCGTCCACCCCGGAGATCGGCCCCTTTCCCGGGACCCGGTCGGGTATTTTCGGGCAGGGGACGAAGTCGAAAGGGCCGGGGTCGTTGGTGACCAGGAAAATATCCTCGAACAGGGGTTGCAGGGTTTCGTATACCAGGGCGACCAGCGGTCCGCCCCGGAACGGAAGGAGCGCCTTGTTCCTGCCCATCCGGCGGGATTTTCCGCCGGCCAGGATGGCGGCCGATATGTTCCGGATGCGGTGGGCCGGTTCCCTCATCGGGGGAGATCGCCTTTGTTCTTTCCGTGGAAGATCGCCCAGAAGAGGATTCCCGCCAGAAACCCGGCCGTGACGTTCACGGACAGGATCAGTCCCGCGGTGAGCAGCGCCACCAGGAAATCCTCCCTTCCGGGAAGGTCGCGTGCGGGAAGGGACAGTTCCAGCCCGGCAAAGACGAGAAGCGCGCCGAGGATGCTCTGCGGGAAGTTCTGGAGGGGGATCAGCAACGCCGTCGCCGCGGCGACCCCCACGGCCATTTTCATTCCTCCCAGGAACACGACGGAGCCGCCCGTCCTCGCCCCGAAATGATACTGGCCCGCAAGGCCCCCGGCGCCATGGCACACGGGCATCCCGCCGAACCAGCACGAGATCAGGTTCATGGCCCCGACGCTCCGCGCCATCTTCGCCTCGGGGATCTTTCTCCCGGGGAACAGGTCCCCGGAGAGGGCGCATACGGCCACGACGGAGTTGAGAAGCGTGAGCGGGATCTGGGCGATCGCCCCTCTCGTGAACCCACGCCACCAGTCCCCCGCGGAGGGGATGATGACCTCGGGGGCCCATGTCGTAAACGTCAAGTTTCCGAGCAGGCCGGGCCGGGAGACCCCGAGCAAGAGGAACCCGAGCAGGAACAGGATGAGTGCCGCGGGCACCTTTCGCCGGAAATAGGACAGGACGATCAGGGTCACGGCTACCCCGCCGACCAGGAGGCTGTCCCATCCGATCATCGGGAGGGGAAGCATGGTCTGCACCCCTGTCAGAAGAAGCTTGAGCCCGATGCCGAGCTGGATTCCCCGGACGACGGGCCTGGGGGTAAGGGAAAGGAGCCGGCCGGCGCCGGGAAAGATCCCGATGAGGAAGACCATCCCGCCCATGAGGATGCCCGCCGCCGCGATTTCCCCCGGCGTCATCCCCTCCGCGATCGCCACCGCAGCAATGGCCTTCATCGGCTGCACCGGGATCGGCAGCCGGAAGAGGAAACCGGTCACGACGTTCCACAGTCCCGCGAAGAAGAAGACGGGGGCGGGGGACAGGCCGCATTGGGCGATGTACCCGAGGGTGAGCGGAAGGAACGTCCCCAGGTCTCCCAGGGAGCCGGAAATCTCCTCGCGGGTGAACCGGAATCCCGGGGAAGCGGCCTCACCCCTCATGCGAGAGGAAATTCCCCCAGATGGGATAGAATCGGACGATCTCTCCCGCGGGGAGGTGCGAAGTCCCCAGGGGGATCTCGAACACTCCCTCCGCGAGGCAGGCGGAGACGAAATCGCCCGATCCGTGGGAGGGGATCTCCACCACCCGGGTTTCCCCGCCTATTTTCTCGAGTCGGCCGATGGAGAACTTTTTTCCCCCGCTCTTGTTGACCGCTCCTTCCGCGAGGGGGAGGAGGATCGGTTTCGGGAAGCAATCCGTCGCACCGGATGCTTTGAGCAGCAGCGGCCGGATGAACAGGGAGAAATGGACCATCACCGCCACGGGATTTCCGGGCAGGCCGACCACGATCCCCCCGCCGGGAGACTCGCCCGCGAAGATCGGCTTCCCCGGCTTGACGGCGATCTTGTGCAGGATCTTCCGGACCCCGCAGGCGGCAAGGCAATCGGGCACGATGTCCACGTCCCCCACGGATACGCCGCCCGAGAGGAGGAGAAAGTCGCAGGCGAGTCCCTCGCGGATCTTCGCCGTGATGGTTTCCCTGTCGTCCTTTACGATCCCCAGGTACCGGACCTTCCGGAAGCCGAGACTGTTGAGCGCGGCGAGGAGAAAATGGGCGTTGCTGTTGCGGATCATGGGGCCTTCGGCCCCCTCCCACGGTTCGACCAGCTCGTCGCCGGTCGAAAGGACCGCGACGGTCGGGCGCCTGTAGACCGGGACCTCCCACCCGCCGACGGAGGAAAGCGTAGCGACATGATGGGCGGAAAGAAACGTTCCCGAGGGAATGAGGACCGCACCCCGGAGGACGTCTTCCCCCTCCCGTGCGATGTTTTGCCCGCGGCTGGCCGGGGTTTGGAAGCGAACGGATCCCCCTCGGTCGACTTGTGCGTGCTCGACCTGGATCACCGTGTCGAACGGCGCCGGGACCATCGCCCCGGTCATGATCCTGACGCAGCCCGCCTCGGTGGCGTCGCCGCTCCACACGGTGCCCGGGTTGACCGATCCCACCACCCGGTACGTTCGTTCAGTTTCTTTCCCCGTCCAGACGACGGCGAACCCGTCCATCGCCGCGCGGGGAAATGGCGGAATGTTCCGGTCCGCGATCACCTCCCGGGCGAGGATCTCGCCGGCGACGTCCGGGAGGGGAACCTCGCGGACATCCCGGGTGCGGACGAAGGGCAGTACCGAGGCAAGCGCCTCCTCGTAAGTGATCGCCACGATCCTCACCATTCTCCTTGTCGAGGTGCGGGAAATAGGGGAAACATTGTATCAACAACGGGGTGGATCATGGGAACCGAACATTTGCCCCCCGGCAGGAAAGACGCTCCCCGCTTCGAGACCGACCACCCCGGGAAGGACGGCTGGCGGTTCCCGGCGGCAGGGAAAAAATCTGGGAAAAAAATCTTGCATTCTCCGGATATCGAAGGTAGGTTGATGTTCAAAATATCAAAAGATCGGTTTATTTTCCTACATTTGCTACACGATTTTTGTTTATGTAAGTTCCTGATTGGCAACATTTTTTAGGGAATGGGAGAGGTCGACATGCATCCGGACTTCCCTTGTCGTATTCCAAGAGAAAAAGCGCCCCTCGAGCATTTCTTCTCTACCCCAATACGAAATGAGGTAAGGCGAGATCAAGGGAGGAGGATGGGTCATGAATAGGGCAATGATCGTGCTTGCGCTCCTCGTCGCCGTGACATCGGCCGGATACGCACGGGTCGGCGGAGGCGACATCGTCTATGAGGTCAAGAAAATCGGCAACGTCACCTTCCGCCACGACGCGCACGTCGGGAAGTCGGGCCTTCCCTGCACGGCATGCCACGCCTCCTTGTACGTGACGAAGGAGAAGCGCAAGACCGCTACCATGTCCCAGATGGGAAAGGGGGCTTCCTGCGGTTCCTGCCACAACGGGAAGACGGCGTTCTCCGTGAAGGGGAGCTGCAATCAGTGCCACACGAAGGAGGTGAAGTAAATGTTCGAGGGAAGGGACGAACTGACCGTCATCCAGGAAGATATCCAAAGAGCTCTGGCATCCCCCGACGGCAAATGGGCGATGCTCATCGATCTTCGGCGCTGCACGGCGTGCAAGTCGTGCACGGCGGGCTGCGTGGCCGAACAGAAAAGCCCGCCGGGCGTCGTCTACCGGCCGGTCTACGAGGAGGAATCGGGCTCGTTTCCCGACGTCAAGAGACGGTTCACGCCAAGACCCTGTCAGCAGTGCGACAACCCTCCCTGCGTGGACGCGTGCCCCAACAAGGGGGAGGGGAAGGCGACCTGGAAGAGCACGAAGGGGAAAAGCGCCGGCATCGTCATGATCAATTACGGGCAGTGCGTCGGCTGCGGGCGCTGCGTGATCGCCTGCCCGTACAAGGCACGGACCCTGGACGCGGGCAGCCTCCACACCGAGGGGACTCCCAGAGTGGAGGAGTACGAGAAGTCCCCCACCTGGGAGTACGGCCGGAAATGGCCCCGCGAGAAGTTTCATACCCCCTGCGGGAATGCCCGAAAGTGCCATTTCTGCTATCACCGGCTGAAGAACGGCATGGTCCCGATGTGCGTGAGCACCTGCATCTGCCGGGCGAACTACTTCGGGGATCCCGAAGATACAAAGAGCCTGATCCACAAGATGATCAAGGAGAACAAGGTCACGGTGCTGGCCGAGGTGTCGTCGAAGGGGCAGGCGAAGCTCAAGGACGCGGACCTGAAGGACCGGAGCCCGTCGGACATCGCCGGGAAGATCGGCTACCCGGGGACCACCCCGTCGTTTGCCGGGGAATCGAAGACCAAACCCAGGGTCTACTACATCCTGCCGTAGTCGAGGTGAAGAGATGGAAGAGAAAAAGAATCGCCGGGACGGCATAAACCGGAGGGATTTCCTGAAGTGCACCGCGGTTCTCGGGGGCACGGTCCTCGCCTCGCAGCTCGAATGGGCCACGGACCTGATGCGCCGGGCCGAGGCGGGGCAACTCACCCCCGAGGAGGAGTACGAGCTGGTCAGGGCGGAAAACACGCTCCATACCGTCTGCCTCCAATGCAATACCGGCTGCGGCATCAAGGTCAAGTTCTTCCGGAAGAACGGCAGCGCCGTGGCCCTGAAGATCGACGGGAACCCGTACAATCCCTTCGTTTCGGTCCCCCATGCCCCGTACGGGACTTCTCCGTCCGAATTGAACAAGGTCGACATGGCGATCTGTCCCAAGGGGCAGGCGGGACTCCAGAGCGTCTACGACCCGTACCGGATCACGAAGGTCATCAAGAGGGCCGGGAAGCGGGGCGAGGGGAAATGGATGACGGTCCCCTTCGACCGGGCGGTCGACGAGATCGTCGGTGGCGGGAAGCTCTTCCGCCACGTGCCGGGGGAGGAGAGCCGTGAGGTGACCGGGCTCAAGGAGATCTATGCGCTCCGCGACCCGAAGATCGCCAAGGAGATGGGCGAGGACGCGAAAGCGATCGGCAAGGCGAAGGATAAAAAGAAGGCCGTCGAGGAATTCAAGGCAAAGCATGCGCCGAACCTTTCGCACCTCATCGACCCGGACCACCCGGATCTGGGGCCCAAGAACAACCAGATGGTCTACATGTGGGGCCGGAAGAAGGGCGGCCGGGGGGACTTCTCCGCGCGGTTCTTCGGGGACTACTTCGGGACGGTCAACACCCACGGCCACACGACGGTGTGCCAGGGGTCGCTCTACTTCACCTGCAAGGCGATGAGCGAGCAGTACGAATACAGCAAGTTCGGAGGCGGCAAGAAGTTCTACTGGCAGGGGGACTTCGAGAACAGCGAATACATTCTGTGCGTGGGGTCGAACCTTCTCGACGCCAACTACGGCCCCTCGAACCGGAACGTGCGGCTCATTCCCAACCTGGTCAGCGGGAAGACGAAGATGACCGTCGTCGATCCCCGCTTCAACAAGGCGGCGGCGAAGGCGAACCGGTACCTGCCGATCCAACCCGGGGAGGACGGCGCTTTCTTCGCAGGGATCATCCAATGGATCATCAACAACAAGAAGGTTGACGCCAAGTACCTGGCATGCGCGAACAAGGCGGCCGCCAAGGCGGCCGGAGAACCGACCTGGTCCAACGCCGTCCTCCTCGTCAAGATGGACAAGGACGGCAAGCCGGGCAAGTTCCTGCGGGCCCACGAGATCGGCCTGGCCCAGCCCGAGAAGAGAAAGGACAAGGACGACAAGGAGCACGACTTCGAATACCTCGTGGCGATGAAGGACGGGAAGCCGGTCGCCGTCGATCCCAACGACGACAAGAACCCGGTCACGGGGGACCTGCTGGTCGACGCGGCGATCGGCGACGTCAAGGTGAAATCCGGGCTTACGCTCGTCGCCGAAGCGGCAAACGCGAAGCCGATGGACGAGTGGTCGAGGATCTGCGGGATTCCCGCGAAGGAGATCGAAGCGGTCGCGAAGGAGCTGACGAGCCACGGGAAAAAGGCGGTCGTGGACGTCCACCGGGGGATCGCCCAGCACACGAACGGCTTCTACAACGTGCTCTACGCGATGACGATCAACCTCCTCCTCGGGAACTTCGACTGGAAGGGGGGGATGATCGAGGCGTCGACTTACAACACGACGGGAGGGAAGGAGGGTCAGCCGTTCGCCCTGGCGAAAATGGCCCCGGGGAAGAACGGGAAGTTCGGGATCAGCGTGATCCGGCACGACGTCAAGTACGAGGAGACGTCCCTCTTTTCCGGCTACCCGGCGAAGCGGAACTGGTGGCCCCTCGCCTCGGACATCTACGAGGAGATCGTCCCCTCGATCGGCGACGCCTACCCGTACCCGATCAAGGCCCTCTTCTCCTACATGTGCACGCCGGTCTACGCCCTTCCCGCGGGGCAAACCAACATCCCGATTCTCATGGACGTGGGGAAGGTCCCCCTTTACTTCTGCAGCGACATCCTGATCGGGACCACGTCCATGTACGCCGACTACATCTTCCCCGACCTGTCGTTCCTGGAACGGTGGGAGATGCAGGGGTCCCACCCCAACATGCCGGTCAAGGTCCAGCCGATCCGGCAGCCGGTCATCGCCCCGATCCCGGAGACGGTGAAAGTCTTCGGGGAGGAGATGCCCTGCTCCTACGAGGCGCTCCAGCTCGCCCTTGCGGAGCGGCTCGGGATGAAGGGGTACGGCAAGGACGGGTTCGGGCCGGGGCAGGACTTCACCCGTCCGGACGATTTCTATATCCGGATGGTCGCCAACGTCGCCACCGACGGGAAGCCCGTTCCCGATGCCGACGATGCGGAGCTCAAACTCTTCCTCGAATCGCGCAAGCACCTTCCGAAGACCGTGTTCGACCCGGGGCGGTGGGAGAAGATCGCCGGGGCGAACTGGCGGAAGGTGGTCTACGTCCTGAACCGCGGCGGGCGTTTCCAGGAGTACAAGGACATCTACAAGGGCGACCACGTGGCCAACCAGTACAAGTCGCTCATCAACCTGTACCAGGAGAAGACCGCCGGGACGAAAAACGCGTTCACCGGGAAATCGAATCCCGGATACGCGACCTATATCCCGATCGCGTCGGCCCTCGGGAAATCCCCGAAGGACGAGGGGCTGACCGAGGGGTATCCCCTGCACCTGATCACGCAGAGGGACATCCTGATGACCAAGTCGCGGACCGTCGTGGACTATTGGCTGCTTGCCATCAAGCCGGAGAACGAGCTCCTCATCCATCCGGCGACCGCCGGGAAACTCGGGCTCAAGACCGGGGACCGGGCCAAGGTCGTTTCGGCGACGAACAAGGAGGGGGTCTGGGATCTCGGGAACGGGATGAAGAAGCCCATGATCGGGATGGTCAAGTCGACCGAAACGATCATGCCCGGGGTGGTCACGTTCACCCTGGGGCACGGGCACTGGGCGACCGGGGCGGCGGACGTCGTGATCGACGGGAAACTCGTCAAGGGCGACCCGAGGAGGGGGACCGGCGTCCACGCCAACGCCGCCATGTGGGTGGATCCCTACCTCAAGAACACCTGCATGCTCGACCCGGTGGGCGGGAGCGTGTCGTTCTACGATACGAAGGTGAATCTTGTGAAGGGATAGTCCCGCAGGAAACCGGCTGGAGAGCGATAGGAGAACAGAGGGATAACCGTATCGATCCGGGGGGGCGAAATGGGTGGTGAAGTCTTGCGCCCCCCCGTCCTGTGCTTCGTCGGGCGGAAAAACTCGGGGAAGACGACCCTCATGGAGAAGGTCATCGCGGGCCTTACGGCGGACGGGCACCGGGTGGCGGCCGTCAAGCACGATGCGCATCGCTTCGAGATCGATCACCCCGGGAAGGACAGTTACCGGTTCTCCGCCGCGGGGGCGGACACGACCGTGATCTCTTCCCCGGAAAAGACCGCGGTCGTCCTGCTTCACCGGGAAGAGATCCCCCTCGAGTCGATCCTTGCGCGGTTCGTCGAGGGGGTGGACATCATCCTTGCGGAGGGGTACAAGGCCTCCCGGTTCCCCAAGATCGAGGTCCACCGGAAAGCCACCGGGGAACCCCTGATCGATCCGCCACCGCCTGGGTTGATCGCCGTGGCCACGGACGAGCGGGTGGAAAGTTCGGTGCCTCAGTTTGACATCCGCGATCCCGATGCCGTCGTCCGGTTCATAAAAACCGTTTTTCTCGGGAAAGCATGATATATTTCCTGGTCCGGATCCCGGAAACCGGTCGGGATGAACGTATCCGCGCGCTGATCGACGCGAAAGGACGGTCATGAGTCTTTTCGACCCCCTCGGAAGAAAGATCAACTATCTCCGGCTCTCGGTCACCGGCAGGTGCAACCTGCGGTGCAGCTATTGCAGGCCGCAAGGGATGGATCCGGGACCGGGGACCGAAGAGATTCTTTCCGACGAAGACCTGCTTTTCCTGGCCTGCACGGCGGTCGGCGTCGGGATCGAGAAGATCCGCGTCACGGGCGGAGAGCCGCTGCTGCGCAAAGGGATCGTCAGCCTCCTCTCCCGCCTCGGGGAAATCCCCGGCCTGAAGAAGCTGGTCCTGACCACCAACGGCCTTCTCCTGGCGGAGATGGCGGGGGATTTGCGCAGGGCCGGAGTGGAGAGCCTGAACATAAGCCTCGACTCTCTCGTGCCGGATCGATTCGAACGGATCACGGGCGGGGCCCGCCTGGAGTTCGTGCTCGAAGGCGTGGAGAAAGCACTGGGTCACGGATTTCCTCGCGTCAAAATCAACGCGGTGGTGATGCAGGGGATCAACGACGACGAGGTGGTCCGGTTCGCCTCTCTTACCCTCGACCGGCCCCTGACGGTCCGGTTCATCGAGCAGATGCCGTTGCACGGCAAGGATTGCGGTCCGGGCCTGACCGTCCCGGGAGAGGAGATCCTGCAAACGATCCAGGGAAGGTACCGCCTAGCCCCTCTGGAAAGGGAGGACCTGGGCGGGCCCGCCCGGTATTACCGGATGGAGGGCGCCATCGGGACGATCGGGATCATCACCCCGGTCTCCTGCCATTTCTGCGGGGACTGCAACCGCATCCGTGTGACCTCCGACGGATTCGCCAAGGGGTGCCTCTTTTCCACGCGGGACGTCGATCTGAAACCTTTCCTTGCGAAAGGCGACGAAGGAGGGTTACGGAACACCCTTCGGTCCGTCGTCGGGGGCAAACCCTCCGGACACCTCTTCCTGCGGGAAGGGTGCCGCGGAGAACCGGTCGACATGGCGAGAGTCGGGGGGTAGGGAGGCCGATCGATGACCGGCACGGTCGTGGCCGTATGCATCAGCGGAAAGAAGGGGGAGCGGAAGATTCCTTCGGAGTCGGCACGGCTTCGGGAGAACCATGGCATCGTCGGCGACGCCCACGCGGGGGAGGGTGACCGCCAGGTGAGCCTCCTGGCCGAGGAAAGCATCCGGAAGATGCGGGCGCTGGGGCTCGATGTGGGGGCCGGAGACTTCGCCGAAAACATCACCACGCGGGGGGTGGAACTTGCGGCCCTGCCGATCGGGACGAGGTTGGCGGTGGGGGAGGCGGTCCTCCGGGTGACGAAGATCGGGAAGGAGTGCCACGATCGCTGCTCCATCTACCTCCAGGCGGGCGACTGCGTCATGCCGCGGGAGGGGATCTTCGCGGTCGTGGTCCGGGGCGGGACCGTGAGGGCGGGCGACCCGGTCGCGGTGGGCGAACCTGCGATGACGGGGCGCCCCTCCCGCTGATCGTTTCCTCCTCCCGTGTCAGGGTACGTGGGGCGGGGCGCATTCGCTCTCGTCCCCCCGGATCTTTTCCACGGCGTGGGGAACCGCGTCCCACACCGCCTCGAGGTTTTCCACCGCTCCCTTCGGGCTGCCGGGCAGGTTGATGATGAGCGACCGTTTCCGCACGCCGGCGACGGCGCGCGACAGGACCGCCATCGGGGTCTTCTCCAGGCTCCTGCTTCGCATCCGCTCCCCGAAACCCGGGATCGTCCGTTCCACGACCGTCAAAGTCGCCTCGGGGGTGACGTCCCTCGGGGACAACCCGGTCCCGCCGGTGGTGAGGATGAGTTCGAACTCCTCCTCGTCGGCCCAATTCCTGAGCACGGCGGCGATCCGATCCCCTTCGTCCGGGACGATCTCGAGGCGTCCCGTCTTCACCCCGCGCTTCTCCAGCCAGCGACTGAGGGCGGGTCCGCTCGCGTCCTCGCGCTCGCCGCGGGAGCTCCGGTCGCTCACCGTGAGAATCCCCGCCTTCAAGGTTTTCCCTTCCGCCGGTACGTTCCGCTCTTCCCACCTTCCTTGTGCAGAAGGGCCACCTCTCGGATCGTGATCCCCCGGTCCATCCCCTTGCACATGTCGTAGACGGTCAGCGCCGCGACCGACGCGGCGGTCATCGCCTCCATTTCGACGCCGGTGCGGTCGAACGCCTTGACGGACGCCTTCACGCGGATCGACCCGGTTGCCGGGTCGGCGTCGAACTCGACGGACACCGCCTGGAGGGCGAGCGGGTGGGAAAGGGGGATCAGCTCGGGCGTCTTTTTCGCGGCCGCGATCCCCGCGAGGCGGGCGACGGCCAGGACGTCCCCCTTGGCCGCCTTTCCCTCAAGGATCGTGGCCAAGGTCTTCGGCTTCATTTTCACGGTGGCGCCCGCGGTGGCGACCCGCAAGGTCGGCTCCTTGCCGCTCACGTCCACCATCACCGCCCGGCCCTTGGCATCGAAATGGGTGAAACTCATCGGTCCTCCCGTTTCCCGTCCATGGAATCCCGTTTGTCCCTCCCCGCTCCGGGGAGGGAAAAGAACGACCGGCTTTATTGTACGTTCATGAAGGGGGGCAGGAGAAAGGAAAAGACCCGTTCCCCAAGGGAACAGGGGACATTCCGGATCTCGCAAGGAAGTTCCCTCCCGCGAATCCCGTGGAGGGGATTTTACCGTTCTTGACTTAGGTCAAGTACTTACGCAATGATGGCTCGGAAAATCGAAAACATCTTCTTCCCGCCAACCCCCCGCGAAACGGAGGGCCGATGGTTGCCGGTACGGTCAAGGGATTCGCGGAATCGTCCGCCGGTTCCGATCTCTTCACCATCCCGCACGACCCCGCCGTGGGAGGAGGGCAATCCCCGTGAGGAAACCCCTGTGGGCGATCTTCGTCCTTTCGTGTCTCTGCGCTTTGCCGGCCCCCGCCCAGGCGGGTGGTGACCCGGAAGTCGGGAAGTCCCTGTTTTTCGGGACGACCCGCTTCCGAAACGGCGGGGCTGCGTGCGTGGCCTGCCACGCAATCTCCGGCCTGCCCGGGGGAGGCGGCACGCTCGGGCCGGACCTGTCGCAGACGTACGCCGACTACGGCGAGGAGGGGATCACTCCTGTTCTGGCCGGATTCCCCTTTCCCTCGATGAAGCCGATCTACGACGCCCGTCCCCTCACCCCCGAGGAGCAGGCGCACCTCAAGGCGTTTCTGCGCATATCGGCGGAAGGGGAGCCATCCGGAGAGAAGGGATGGTTCCTCCTGCTCGGGCTGGGAGGGTTCCTCCTCGTGACGGGGCTTGCGCACATCGTGTGGCGGAAGAGGCTTTCGGAGGTCCGTCGTCCGCTCCTGCGAAGGGCGGCGGGGCCGGGAAGGGGTGACGGATGAGCTGGATCAGGGACATTGCGGACCCCCGGAACCGCCGGTGGGAGGAGTTCTACCGCAACCGATGGCAGCATGACAAGGTCGTCCGGAGCACTCACGGCGTCAACTGCACCGGCGGCTGCTCCTGGATGGTCCACGTCAAGGACGGGATCATTACGTGGGAACTGCAGGCGACGGACTATCCCCGCCTGGCAGGGGATCTCCCCCCCTACGAGCCGCGCGGCTGCCAGCGGGGGATCTCCACCTCCTGGTATGTATACAGCCCGATCCGGGTGAAGTACCCGTACGTCCGGGGGGCCCTGATGGACCTCTGGAGGAAGGCCCGGGCGAAGCACGACGATCCCGTCGCGGCCTGGACCTCCCTCATGGAGGACGGGGAAAGCAGGCGGGCGTATCAGCGGGCGCGGGGGAAGGGGGGATTCCGGCGCGCCTCCTGGGAGGAGGTCCTCGAGATCATCGCCGCCAGCGCCATCCACACGGTGAAGCGGCACGGGGCCGACCGGATCATCGGGTTCTCCCCCATTCCCGCCATGTCCATGCTGAGCTACGCGGGAGGCTCCCGTTTCCTCCAGCTTCTGGGGGGCGTGAACCTGAGTTTCTACGACTGGTACAGCGACCTCCCGCCCGCTTCCCCGGAAGTTTGGGGGGAGCAGACCGACGTCGCCGAGAGCGCGGACTGGTACAACAGCAAGTACATCGTGGTGATGGGAGCGAACCTGGGGATGACGAGGACCCCGGACGTCCACTTCGCCGCCGAGGCGCGCCACAACGGAAGCAAGCTGGTCGTCCTCTCTCCCGACTTCAGCATGGTCTCGAAATATGCGGACTGGTGGATCCCCGCCAACGCGGGGCAGGACGGGGCCTTCTGGATGGCGGTGAACCACGTGATCCTCCGGGAGTTCTTCGCCGAGAAGCGGACGCCCTACTTCGAGGACTACCTCAAGCGATATTCCGACGCACCCTTTCTGGTCGTGGTGGACTCACGGGGAGAGGCGGGATCGGGAGGACCCGTGGCGGACTCCAAGCGGCTCCTGCGCGCCCGATGCCTCAACCGGTACCGGGACGTGGAGAACGCCGACTGGAAGTTCCTCGTCTGGGACGATACCACCGGCGGGCCCCGGATGCCCCTGGGCAGCGTCGGCTTCCGGTGGCAGGAGGAGAAGGGGAAGTGGAACCTCGGGATGAAGGACGGCCTGGACGGCAAGGAGATCTCCCCCCGTCTTTCGATGCTCGGCGTTCACGACGATGTCCTCCCGCTCGAGGTGGCCGACTTTTCGGAGAACAGGACGTTTGCGCGCGGAGTCCCGGTGAAGTACGTCGAAACGGACGGGGGAAAGGTGGCCGTGGCGACCGTGTTCGACCTGATCATGGCCCAGTTCGGCGTCTCCCGGGGACTCCCGGGGGAGTACCCGGAACGGTACGAGGACGAGGCGATTCCGTATACCCCCGCCTGGCAGGAGAAGTTCACGGGGATCGAGGCCAAGACAGTTCTCCAGTTTGCCCGGGAATTCGCGTCGACGGCGGAGAAGACGGAGGGGCGCTGCTCGATCATCATCGGGGCGGGAGTCAACCACTGGTACCACAACAACCTCATGTACCGAGCCGGGATCGTGGGGCTGATCCTGTGCGGGTGCGTCGGGAAAAACGGCGGGGGTCTGAACCACTACGTCGGCCAGGAGAAGCTGGCCCCCTTGGCCCCCTGGAGCACGCTGGCCTTCGCCCTGGATTGGGGCAAACCCCCGAGACTCCAGAACGCCCCGTCGTTCCACTACGTCCATTCCTGCCAGTGGCGCTACGAGCGCGGGTTCGACGAATACAACTCCCCGCTTACGGCGGGGGCGGGAAACGGCGACGGGCGGTTCACCCGGGGGCATACGATGGACCTCCAGGCGAAGGCCGTCCGGATGGGGTGGCTTCCCTTCTACCCGCAGTTCAACGAGAATCCCCTCGATATCGTCCGGGAGGCGGAAGAGGCGGGGGCGAAGGCGGACGGGGAGATCGTCCGCCGGGTCACGGAACGGCTGAAGGAAGGGAGCCTCCGCTTCGCGGTGGAAGATCCCGACGCCCCGGAGAACTGGCCACGCCTGTGGATCATCTGGCGCGGGAACGCCCTGATGTCGAGCGCCAAGGGGCACGAGTACTTCCTCCGTCACTACCTCGGGACGCACCACAACATGGTCTCCGAGGAGATCGCCGAGGGAACCTCCGCGGAGATTTCCTGGCGGGAGCCTGCGCCGGAGGGGAAGCTCGACCTCGTGGTCGACATCAACTTCCGGATGGACACGTCGGCCCTCTACTCGGACATCGTCCTGCCCACCGCCACCTGGTACGAGAAGAACGACCTGAACAGCACCGATCTGCATTCGTACATCCACCCGCTGTCCGCCGCCGTCCCCCCCTGCTGGGAGTCCAAAAGCGACTGGGACATATTCAAGGCGATCGCTGAGAAGGTGAGCAACCTCGCGCCGGCGCACTTCCCGGGGAAGGTCCGGGACATCGTCGCGGTCCCCCTCCTGCACGACACGCCGGCGGAGCTCGCCCAGCCCGTCGTGAAGGACTGGAAGGCCGGGGAGTGCGACCTCGTCCCCGGGAAGACGATGCCGAACCTGGTCGTCGTCGAGCGGGACTACGCGAACCTGTACCGCCGGTTCTTATCCTTCGGGCCCCTGGCGAGAAAGGACGGCATCGGCGTCCACGGGCTTTCCTGGCCGATCGAGGACCTTTACGACGAGCTGGCGCAGAGGCGCCCCACGGCCGAATGGAACGGGCGGGCGTATCCTTCCGTGGAGGAGGCGGTCGACGCGGCGAACCTCATCCTCCACCTCGCCCCCGAGACGAACGGGGAGTCCGCGTACCGGGCGTTCAAGGCGGAGGAGAAGAAGGTGGGACTGCCCCTCGCCGACCTGGCGGAGGGGGTCCGGGAGGTGCGGTACACTTTCGAGGAACTCGCGCGGCAGCCCAGGCGCTTGCTCACCACTCCCTGCTGGACGGGGATCACGAACAAAGGGAGGGCATACTCCGCGTACTGCCTCAACGTCGAGCGGCTGGTCCCCTGGCGCACCCTGACCGGCCGCCAGCACCTGTACCTGGACCACGAGGGGTACATCGCCTTCGGGGAACACCTGCCCACGTACAAGCCCATCCCGGACCCGCGCTCCATGGGCGACATCTCCCGAAGCCGTCCCGAGGGGAAGTCCGTCCTCCTCAACTACCTGACTCCCCACGGCAAGTGGCACATCCACTCCACCTTCTTCGACAACGAGCGGATGCTCACCCTCTCGCGGGGGATCGAGCCGCTCTGGATGAACGACCGGGACGCGGCCGATGCGGGGATCGCGGACAACGACTGGGTCGAGTTGTACAACGACCACGGTGTGGTGGTCACCCGCGCCGCGGTGAGCGCGAGGCTCCCCCGGAAGATGTGCATGCTCTATCACTCTCCCGAGCGCACCATTTCCGTCCCCCGCTCCCCGTTGCGGGGGAACCGGAGGGCGGGAGGGCACAACAGCCTCACGCGGACCCGGCTCAAGCCGGTCCTCATGATGGGGGGATACGCGCAGTTCACCTACGGGTTCAACTACTGGGGGCCCACGGGGGTCAACCGGGACACCTTCGTCTACGTGAGGAAACTCCCGGGCGCCCCGGCCTGGTGAGGGGGGGAGATGGACGTACGCGCGCAGGTCTCGATGGTGTTCCACCTGGACAAGTGCATCGGCTGCCACACCTGCAGCGTCTCCTGCAAGAACGTGTGGACGGACCGGCGCGGCGCCGAGTACATGTGGTGGAACAACGTCGAGTCCAGGCCGGGCACCGGCTATCCCACCCTCTGGGAGGACCAGGAGAAGTACCGGGGCGGGTGGGAGAAGAGAGGAAGGGGGTTGGAGCTGCGCCTCCAGGGGAGAGCGGGATCCTTCGCCAACCTCTTCTTCAACCCGTACCTTCCCACCCTGGACGACTATTACGAGCCGTGGACCTACCGGTACGCCGACCTCTTCGCCGCCCCTCCGGGGGACGACCAGCCCACGGCGCGCCCGATCTCGCAGATCACGGGGAAGCCGATCGACATCGAGGCGGGCCCGAACTGGGACGACGATTTGGGAGGCTCGGCGATCTATGCCGCGGGAGATCCCTCCCTCGGGAAGCTGAGCGAGGAGGAGCGCAGCCAGATCTTCGCGCTGGAGCGGATCTTCTGCTTCTACCTCCCCCGGATCTGCAACCACTGCCTGAACCCTTCCTGCATCGCCTCCTGCCCCGCCGGCGCCATCTACAAGAGGGGAGAGGACGGGATCGTTCTCGTGAGCCAGGAGAAGTGCCGTGCGTGGAGGATGTGCATCTCCGGCTGCCCCTACAAGAAGGTCTATTACAACTGGGAAAGCGGGAAATCGGAGAAGTGCATCCTCTGCTACCCCCGGGTCGAGACCGGGCAGGCCCCCGCCTGCTTCCATTCCTGCGTGGGCCGGATCCGGTACCAGGGCGTCCTCCTGTACGACGCGGGCCGGATCGAGGAGGCTGCGAACGCCCCCGCGGAACGCCTCGTTGCGGCCCAGCGGGAGGTGATCCTGGACCCCTCGGAGGCAACGGTCGTCGCGGCGGCGAGGCGCAGCGGCGTCCCCGATGCGATGATCGATGCCGCCCGGAAATCTCCCGTGTACCGGTTCGTGAAGGAATTCCGGATCGCCCTTCCCCTGCACCCGGAGTTCCGGACGGTTCCGATGCTCTTCTACGTTCCTCCTCTCCTCCCGGTCGTGGCGTTTGCCGAAAACGGAAGGAAGCGGCTCGCGGGGGATTTCTTCAGCTCTCTGGAAAGCGCCCGCGTCCCCGTCCGGTACCTGGCGTCCCTTCTGTCCGCCGGGAACGAGACCGTCGTGACCGAAGTACTTACGCGCATCATGGCGGTGAGGATCCACAGGAAGGCCAAGACGGTGGGCGAGGAAGTCCCCGGCGAGGCGGAGCGCGCGCTCTCCCGGGCGGGGATCTCCTCCCGCGAAGCGGAGGAGATCTACCGGCTCACCTCCCTCCCCGCGTACGAGGACCGGTTCGTCATCCCTCCGGCCGCCCGGGAGAGCGCGATCGAATCGTTCGAAGACCCCTTCGCGGCGAAAGGGGAGACCGGGATCGGCTTTCTCCGGAGGAGGAAGGGGGGGAAAGGGCGATGACGCTCTCCGGATCGGACAAGGCCGTGCTTGAAACCTTCGCGGGCCTGCTTGAATACCCCCGCGGAGGGGAAGCCGAGCTTGCGGCGGAAGGGATGTCCGCCCTCGCCGGCGTGCACCCGGAGGCGGCCTCTCTCCTCGGGGGAGTGCGCGTCTTCCTGGCGGAGACCACCCGCGCCCGCGCGGAGGAGGTCTTCACCTCGACGTTCGACCTGCAGGCGACCTGTGCTCCCTACGTGGGGTTTCACCTTTTCGGAGAGGGATACAAGCGCCGGGTCTTCCTCGCCGGGCTGAACGGGATGTACTCCTCCCGGGGTTTTTCCGCCGGGCGGGAGCTGCCGGATCACATCACGGTCGTGCTCCGGTTCCTCGCGGGACCGGCCGACGACGAGGAGGCGAGGATCCTGGTGGAAGACGGTCTTACTCCCGCGCTTTCGAAGATGATCGGGACGTTCGGCGATTCCGGGAACCCGTACGGGGATGTCCTGCGCGCCCTGCGGAGGGTCCTCCTCCCGGGGCACCACGGAGACGCGGCGAAAGGCGAGCGGGATCAACCGGCAACGGAGGTCGGAAAGCCATGACGGAATTTCTCTTCGGGTCGTTTCCCTATGCGGCGGTCCTCCTGGCCGTCGGCGCCGGGGTGTACCGGTACTTCTCCGACCGGTTCTCCTACACCAGCCACTCCACCCAGTTCCTCGAGAACCGGTGGCTGTTCTGGGGATCCGTCCCCTGGCACTACGGGATCCTGATCGTCCTTCTCGCCCACATCCTGGCCGCCCTTTTCCCCGGAGCATGGGGGCTCCTGATCGGCACGCCTGCGCGCCTGTTCATCATCGAGGCGACGGGGCTTGCCCTGGGCCTGCTCGCGCTGTTCGGCTGCGCTCTGCTTCTGGCGAGGCGGCTGCTTCGCCCGCGCCTCCTGGCGGTCACGACGGCCATGGACTGGATCATTCTCCTGGTCCTGCTCCTGCAGGTGGCTTCCGGGGTCACCATCGCGTGGAAATACCGGTGGGGCTCGGCCTGGTACCTGCACACGGCGGTTCCCTGGCTTGGGTCCCTGGTCCGCCTGCGCCCCGAGACGGCCTACGTCGCGGCGCTGCCAGCGGTCGTGAAATTCCACCTGGTCAATGCCTTTGTCCTGGTCGCCCTCCTTCCGTTCACCCGGCTCGTCCACCTCTTCACGATCCCCGTTTCGTACGCCTGGCGTCCGTACCTGCTCTTCTTCTGGAACCGCCGGGGACCGCACCCCGCGGGCGACGGGAAATGAAGGAGGAAGAACGCGCGGGGATCAAGACGATCGGGACACCCGCAACATGATGGCGAAGACTCATCCCTCGACATGGCTTACCCGCTGGGAACCCGAGAACGAGCAGTTCTGGGAATCCGAAGGAAAGCGCATCGCCTGGCGGACGCTCACCATTACGACGATCTCCCTGGTCCTCTCGTTTGCGACATGGTTCATGATGAGTGCCATCGTTGTGCGCCTGCCTCAAGTCGGGTTCCGGTTCGACACGATGCAGCTCTTCTGGCTCGCTGCGATGCCGGGGCTGGCCGGCGGCTCGCTGCGGATCATTCATGCGTTCCTCATTCCGATCTTCGGGACCCGGCATGTCATCAGCATTTCGACGCTGCTCAAGCTGATCCCGTGCGTCGGGATCGGCATTGCCGTCATGACTCCCGAAACGCCCTTCTGGGTCTTCCTGGTGCTGGGGTTGCTTGCGGGGTTCGGCGGCGGCGATTTCTCTTCGCACATGCCGAGCACCAGCGTGTTCTTCCCGAAGCGCCTGCAGGGAACGGCGCTTGGCATCCAGGCCGGCATCGGCAACTTCGGCGTGAGCCTGGCCCAGTTCGCATCCCCCTGGATCATCGGCTTTGCGGTAATCGGGACATCGCAGACGCTCGTCAAAGGCGGAGCGTCTTCCCAGGTCTGGCTGCAGAATGCCGCGCTGTGGTACGTGCCGCTGCTGCTTCTCTTAGGCGTCCTCGGATGGTTCTCGCTGCGCAGCGTTCCCGTGCTGGCATCATTCAAGGAGCAGCTCGATATCTTCAACAACAAACACACGTGGTTCTGCACGATCACCTACGTGATGACCTTCGGCTCGTTCTCCGGCTTTTCGGCGGCGTTCCCGCTCCTCATCAAAACGCTGTACGGCAATTTCCCCGGCGCACCCGATCCGCTGACGTATGCGTTCCTCGGGCCTCTCGTCGGATCGCTTGCGCGCACCGGAGCAGGGCCGATCTCCGACAAGGTCGGCGGCGGAATCATGACGCACCTTTCCGGGATCGGCCTGATCCTCTGCGTGGCGGTCATGGCGTTCACCGGACTGCTGACGCCGACGTCGCTCGACCGGTTCCCTTACTTCGTCGCACTGATGCTGCTGATCTTCCTGCTCACGGGCGTCGGCAACGCGTCCACGTTCCGGCAGTTTCCGATCATCTTCTCGCATTCTCCGCGACAGGGTGCGGGAGTGATCGGCTGGACCGCGGCGGTTGCGGCGTACGGTCCGTTCCTCTTTGCAACGCTGATCGGAACCGTGATTACACGCTTCGGCTCTCCCATTCCGTTCTTCATCGGAATCGGTGCGTACTACATCGTCGCCACGGCGATCAACTGGTGGTACTACACGCGCAAAGGATGCGAGAAGCCGAGTTGACGCGCCCGGGACGGGAAAAGAAACAGGAAGGGATCCCGGTCGCGGCGACGAAGGGGACGCCCGCCCAGGGACTCGCAGGGGCCACCCTCGGGTTTTTCATCGGTTTCGCCGCCGTCTCCCTCTTCGGCCCCACCGCGAAAAGCCTGAAGGGGATCCTGGAGCTCACTCCCCTCGAGGTAGGGCTCCTCGTGGCCGCCCCCTCCCTTTCGGGGTCGCTGCTCCGGATCCCCTTTTCCGCCTGGGTCGACACCACGGGGGGAAGGAAGCCGTTCCTGGTCCTCCTCCTCCTTTCCATCGTCGGCATGGCCGGACTTTTTCTGACCCTCCACTTCTGCTACCCGGACCGGATGCCCCGCTCGTTCTACCCGCTGATCCTCTTCCTCGGGGTGTTGTGCGGGTGCGGGATCGCCACATTTTCCGTCGGGATCGGCCAGGTTGCCTACTGGTACCCGAAGCCCCGGCACGGGACCGCCCTGGGCACCTACGCCGGGATCGGGAACCTCGCCCCCGGGATCTTCACGCTCCTTCTGCCCTTCGCCCTCGTGTCCCTGGGGCTCCCGGGGTCCTACCTGGCATGGCTCGCCTTCCTCGTCGCGGGTACCGGCCTGTACGCGGTCGTCGGGCGGAACGCGTGGTATTTCCAGATGATCGAGCAAGGTGTGCCCGGGGAGGAGGCCAGGGCGGCCTCCGCGAAGCTCGGCCAGGAGATCTTTCCGGCCGGCAGCCTGGTCGAGAGCCTGCTTCTCTCTGCGAGGATCTGGAAAACGTGGGCTCTCGTGGCGGTCTACTTCACGACCTTCGGCGGGTTCATCGCCCTGACCGCCTGGCTCCCCGTCTACTGGATCTCATTCCACTCGGTCACCCCCGTCGTCGCGGGGACGCTCGCCGGCGCCTACTCGATCCTGACCTCCCTTGTCCGGGTGGGGGGAGGGTACCTTTCGGATCGCCTGGGCGGGGAACTCACGGGGATCCTGGCGCTGTGCTTCATGATGGCCGGGGCGCTTATGATGACCCTTTCGGGGACCTTCGGTCTCTCCGTCGTCGCCGAGATCTTCCTGGCCATCGGCATGGGGGTGACCAACGCGGCCGTCTTCAAGCTGGTCGCCCAGGAGGTCCCCGAGGCGGTCGGCGGCGCCGCCGGATGGGTGGGGGGCCTGGGAGCTTTCGGGGGATTCGCCATCCCGCCGGTGATGGGTACCGTGGTTCAGCTGCGGGGGGCGACGGGCTATGCGAGCGGGTTCGTGGTATTCGTCGGACTCGCCGTGGTTTCCCTTCTCCTCGTCGGGGTGCTCCGGCGGAAACGCGCAAGGAATCCCGGGGCCATGTAACCGGGGAACAGGGGGGCCGGCGGTCGACGCGTTCTTTCGCGACCCTACCCTTCGATCCCCAGGGACTTCATCTTCCTCCACAGGGTGACGCGGCTTATCCCCAATTTTGCGGCGGCTTTCCGGCGGTTCCACTGGCAATGCGACAGGATGTCCCTCAGGCGTTCCGCCTCCTCGCCCGCCGGCGGACCGAAGGAGGCCCCGAGGGTCCGTTCCGTCCCCGCGCCGCGGCGTCGGATCTCCGCAGGAAGGGCGGACTCTTCGATGGCCACCCCCCGCGAACAGATCTTCGCGCGCTCCACGGCGTTCTCCAGCTCCCGTACGTTGCCGGGCCAGGAGTACTCCAGCAGCGCCTGCATCGCCAGGGGAGAAAAGGATCTTGCGCGGTCGGGTGACCCCCCTCCCGCCCGGTTGAGGAAGTGGTCCGCGAGGACGGGGATGTCCTCCTTTCGCTCGCGAAGCGGAGGGAGGGAGATCGAGACGACGTTGAGCCGGTAATAGAGGTCGTCGCGGAACGAGCCCTCGGCGATCCGTTCCTTCAGCCGCCGGTTTGTGGCGGCGATGATGCGCACGTCGGTTTTCCTCGACTGGGTTTCTCCCACCCTCTGGTATTCCCGCTCTTGCAGGACGCGAAGCAGCTTCGCCTGGAGGTGGGGGCCGATTTCCGACACTTCGTCCAGGAACAGCGTTCCTCCCTGGGCCATCTCGAAGCGGCCGATCCGGTCCTTCATCGCACCCGTGAAAGCGCCGCGTACGTGGCCGAACAGCTCGCTCTCCATCAGGTTCTCGTTCAGGGACGCGCAATTGACCCCGAGGAACGGCTTGGCCGCGCGGGGGCTCAAGCGGTGGATCGCCCGGGCCACGAGCTCCTTGCCGGTCCCGCTCCCCCCTTCGATCAGCACGTTGGTGTCGGAGTCGGCCACCGTCTCGATCAGGTCGAAGATCTCGTGCAGCCGGTGGTTCTTGCTGAACATCCCCTGGAATTCGCGGACCTGGCCGACGGTCACCGGGACGGAGCGGAGCTCGCTTAAGTCCCGGAAGGAGCAGATCCCGCCGATCGGCCGACCCGTCTCGTCCTTGAGGACCGCCGTGCTGGACGCGATCGGTATGACCGTCCCGTCCTTCGCCCGCATGTTGACCTCGACGCCGCGGAGCGTCTCCCCCGTCCTCATGGACCGTTTCAGCGGGCAGCCCGCTTCGCAGAAGTCGGATCGGAAGACTTCGGCACATCGCCTTCCGATCGCTTCTTCCGCCCGGTAGTCGGTGATCCGTTCGAGGGAACGGTTGAAGGAGAGGAGGGTCATCTCCCGGTCGACCGTGTACACGCCGGACGGGATATTGTCGAGGATGGTCCGAAGCTTGATCTTCTCCCGCTGGTACATCGAGCTGGTCTTCCTCAGGTCGTCCTTGAGCTCGTTCAGCATGGTGATGTCCCGGATGACCTCGGTAATCCCGATCACGTTTCCGCCTTCGTCCCGCAAGGGGGTGAAGTTGATGCAGGCGCTCATCCTCCCCCCGTCCTTCTCCCGGATATCCACGTCGAACTTGTCCGCCGGGCGTCCGGACTCGATGACTTCCGGCAACGGGCATCCCGTTTCGCAGAGGGATCCCCGGACCGCATCGCGGCACGGTTTTCCCACGATGTCGCCGAGTTGGTGCCCGGACCGGTCGAGAAACGACCGGTTGGCGAAGAGGATCCGGCCGTCGAATGATACGGCCACCATGCCATCGGCCACGGATTCGACCATCAGGTTGTCGAAGTTCGTAGGTCCGCTCATCGAATCTCCCCCTTGCACGTGAAGAGGCGGTTTGCCCGGTTTCTTTTATGTTTCATGGATCGCGTTTCAAGATGTTAACCAATTAACGTTTCGTTAACATCCGAAATCATGCAGATCAAAGTCTATAACTTGCTTGATCCAAATAGCAATATTTTTCTTGCCCATTTCCGGAATCCGCAGGCAAGAAACAAATCGTAACAACTTCCACTACCACCCCGCTTGTGCAATTTCTTGTAACCAACTGAATAACAAAAAGTTTCGTTGCCATGGAGCACCCCGGCACGAATTTCGAAACGTACCCATTCCAGAACCATACCTTTTCGATCAGGACCGAAAGGAGGGAGCTCATGAGACGAAGCGGGAAATCCCTATTGGCGGCAACCTGGTTGGCGGCCTTCCTCATTATTCCTTGCCTCTCGATGGCCGCGGACCAGGACGTGCAACAGAAGCTCGACTCGATGGCGAAGGAGATCGAAGCGCTGAAGAAACAGGTCGCCTCCGCAACGCCCGAAAAAGCCTCTGGGAAATCGATCAGCGACTGGCTGACCATCGGCGGCGATTACCGGTTCCGGGTCGATTCGCTCCGGGGGAAGGTGCCCGATTATTGGCAGTTCGGTTTTGACCCCACTACCGGAAACCCCGTGTTTTTTCCCGTTTCGGAGTTCAAGGTGAAGAACGACGTCCTCTACACGAACCGGTTCGGCCTGGACCTCAAGGCGAAGGCTACCCGCAATGTCTCGGTGACGGCCCGCCTGCTGATGTACAAGTCGTTCGGCTTCCAGGACTCCGTGGATTCGGTCGGACCGTTCTTCGCCGACCGGACGGGCGTGTTTGACGGGACGCAGGGGCACGTCATCCCCGGGGACGGCAAGCTCATCGTCGACCAGGCCTACGCCACCTGGAGCAATCTCCTCGACCACCCGGTCTGGTTCTCCGTGGGGCGGCGTCCCTCCACCGGCGGGATCCCGACCCATCTCCGCCAGAACGAACCGAAGCCGGGATTAGGCGGCGTTCCGGGACTGCTCGTGGACTACGCCTTCGACGGAATGACCCTCGGATGGGCGCCCGACATCGAGGCTCTCCCGGGAGCCTATGCGAAGATCTGCTACGGCCGGGGTTTCGAGAACGGGCTCACGAGCACGTCCGGGAACGGGCAGCGCGACACCGACATGATCGGCGTCACCGTGGTTCCCTACGACACCGACCCGCTGTATGTGAACGTGCAGTGGAACCGGGGGATGAACATCTTCGACAGCCCCATCATGAAGAACACGGCGTTCGGCGACACGAGCCCCGGTTTCAACCTCGGCGACATCGACTGGTACGGGCTGGCCCTGCTCAGCACGCTGAAAGACGTCGGTCCCGGCAAGCTCAATGTCTTCGGGAGCGTAGGGATGAACGTGACTCATCCCAACGGCAATACCGTCGTGATCAACGGTTTTAACACGGGAGCCGGGCTGCTCTTTACGGGACAGAACGAATCGAAAACCGGATGGGGCGCCTATATCGGTGCCCGTTATGACATTACCTCGACCCGGACCAAGCTCGGACTGGAATACAACCATGGATCGAAAGACTGGATCCCCTTCGTGCCGGCGGCGGACGACATCTGGACGAGCAAGCTCGGGACCCGCGGGGACGTGTACGAGGTGTACCTGATCCAGGAGTTCAAACTGGCGCCGGTTTCCTCGTACACGAGCAAGACGTTCTTCAAGATCGGCTACCAGTATTATGACTTCGCCTATACAGGCAGCAACAACTGGGTGGGCGCGCCGGTGAAAATCACCGAACTCAACAACCCGACGGCAGCGCAGATGCTCGTGCCGTTGAAGAACGCGCAGGACCTCTACGCCACGCTGGAGGTGAAGTTCTGAGAGGGTAGGGGAGGCGGGGGCCGCCGGTCCCCGCCCCTTCGGGATATCCGAAGCAAACGGGAAAAGAGAGGGTTCGGAAGGAAGGACAAGTTCGTAGTTCAAGGGTCATCCCGATGAGGAAGGAGACAATGATGCGCAATACGATGCTGGTCGGGTGGGTAGCGGCAGCGGCAATTCTCTTCCTGTTGTTCGCCGGCGGAGTCGCGACGGCGGACGAGATGAAGATGGTGGGCGACGTCGTGAAGATCGAGATCTCCGGCCCCAATGCGAAAACGGCAAAGGCCACCCTCAAAGACACCAAGACGGGCAAACTGGTCACCGTCATCGTCAATGACGATCTTACGCTGGACAAGTTCAAGGACCACCGGATCGTCGTGGGCGACGAGATCCGCTGCAAGTACGAGGTCCAGGACGGAAAGAACGTCAGCAAGTATTTCCGGAAGACCGCGGGATGCTGATGGTCTTATCGGGTCAACCACGAGGGGCAAAAAGGGGCGCATCGTGAGAAAGGGATCGGGATCGGGTGTGCTCGTTGCGGCGATGCTCCTTGCGGGCGTGGCGGCAGCCAAGGAGCATCCGGGCAAGGAGTACATCGAGAGGAACGGATACCAGGGGCCGTCGACCTGCGAGGCGCAGGGGTGCCATCCGGGGACCGCCAAGGAGTTCCTCGACACCGTGCACTGGAAGCACGCCTCCCCGGTGCCGAATGTCGAAGGGTTGGAGCCGGGGAAAGAGTACGGGATGAAAAACCGGATCTACACGATGTGCAACGGGAATGACATCGTGAACCACCTGAAGGAGATCCCGGCCAGCCCCGTGACGGGAAAGACCAAGTTCGCCGGTTGCAACACGTGCCATCCGGGAAACCACATCAGCGATGTCGGAAGCGTCGGAAAGGATGCGGAAAACGCGATCGACTGCCTGGTCTGCCACGCCTCGAAGTACGACTTCCGCCGGCGCAGAGCCTATAAGGACGAGACCGGCCGGGTGGTGATGGGCCAGGACCGGAGCAAGGAGGCGGCGCTTTCCGTCGGCAGGCCCGACGTGAGGAACTGCATGGTGTGCCACGAATCCGCGGGCGGCGGAGTCCTCATCAAGCGCGGGTTCGCCTATGCCAGGGAAACGGACGTCCATGCGAAGAACGGAATGGTGTGCGTGGACTGCCACGCGGCGAAGAACCACCGGATCCCCACGGGCTTCGACCCGAACAACTGGGCCAGCGACGGCATCCGGGTCTCCTGCGAGGACTGCCACAAGGAGACGCCGCACAAGGACGGGGATCTCAACCGCCACGTGGCGCGGATCGCCTGCCAGACGTGCCACATCCCGCGCACCGGCGGCGCGATCGCCAAGGACTTCACCCGGTGGACCCAGGGGGCCGACAAGTTCTACGAGCCGACGACGCTCAGCAAAGAGGCGAACGAGACGACGCCGGTCTACGCCTGGTACAACAAGACGGTGCGTAACGAACCGCACTTCATCGGCCCGAAGGGGAGCCGGGAGGAGATGGGGAGCAGGATCTATCCCTTCAAGATCTTCGAAGGGAAGGCGTTTTTTGACAAAAAGACCGGCAACCTCCTCTCGATGGATTTTGCCCCGCCCATGTCCACGGGCGACGCGCTGGCGGGAGTCGCCTCGGCCGCGAAGACCCTGGGAATCAAGGAATACGAGCCGGTGCCCGGCTGGCAGACCATCTACTTCGGCAGCACCCATCTCGTGACGAAGGAGAAGGCCCTGACCTGTTTCCATTGCCACTCCCGGAACGGCGTCCTCAACTTCCGGGCGCTGGAGTACGCGGAAAAGGAAGAGGAAAAACTGACGAACGCTTCGATCTATTTCGACAAGATGGCCGAGCAGCAGAAAGAGGAATGGTAAGCGGGAAGAGAATCCCCTCCTCTCCCTCCCGCGACCCCGGGGCTTCCCGCCCGATCCTCACAGGTTCCGCAGAGGCACGGGCGGGAAGACCGGTGCGTTTCTTTTCGCCCGGCAGGAGGTGCCACGAGTGAACTTCCGGATGTCGCGGAGAATGTTCCTGAAGGTGACCGGCACCGCCACGGCCGGCCTCTCCCTCCCATCGGTGGTGCCCGAACGGTACCTCTCGTGGGCCGAGACGGCGCCGGAGGAGCTGAAACCGGTACCCACCTTCTGCGAGCTCTGCTTCTGGAACTGCGGACTGATCGCCAAGGTGCAGAACGGCAAAGTCGTCAAGATCGACGGCAACCCGCTGAGCGAACGGGGGCGCGGACGACTCTGCGGCCGGGGAAATGCGGCCCTGGGCTCCCTCTACGACCCGGACCGGCTCAAGTTTCCCATGATCAACACCGGCAGGCGGGGCCAGCCGGCATGGAAGCGGGCAAGCTGGGACGAGGCTTTGGGGCTGGTCGCACGCAAGCTCGAGGACATCAGGGAAAAACACGGGCCCGAGACGGTGGCCCTCTTCTCCCACGGGTGCGGCGGCGCATTCTGGAAGCACCTGATGAAGGCCTACGGCAGCCGCAGCCATGCCGCCCCCTCCGATGCCCAGTGCCGCGGGCCAAGGGACGTCGGCTTCACTCTCACCTTCGGTTCCGATGTCGGTTCGCCGGAATATTACGACTTCGGCGAGAGCCGCTACATCGTGCTCATCGGCTCCCACCTCGGCGAGAACGCACACAACAGCCAGGTGCAGGATATCGTCACGGGGTTGGCGAAAGGGGCGAAGCTCGCCGTCGTCGACCCGCGCCTCTCGAACATCGCCGCGAAGGCCGACCACTGGCTCCCCATCAGGCCGGCCACCGACCTTGCACTCCTTCTGGCCTGGATCCGCCTCATCGTGAACGAGGAACTCTACGACGCGGACTACGTGAAGGCATATGCCATCGGCCTCCCCGAGCTTACGGCCGCCGTGCAGGAGTACACCCCCGAATGGGCCGCCGGGGAGACCGAACTTCCGGTGGAGACCATCGCCCGGGTGGCCCGGGAGCTGGCCGCGCACAGGCCCAACGTCATCATCTCCGCCGGACGTTACAACTGCTGGTACGGAGACGACACGCAACGTTGCCGCGCCATCGCCATCCTCAACGCCCTCCTCGGCTCCTGGGGACGTCCGGGAGGCATCTATCTTCCCGCCGGCGGAGGTGTCCCGGAATACCCCGACCTTCCGGTCTACCCCTCCGGCCGTGCCGGTCTTCCCGAGCTGGACGCGGCCTATCCGTTCGCCCTGTCGCAGACCACCACCTCCGTCAGGCAGGCGTCGATCACCGGGAAGCCACACCCGTTCAAGGCATGGCTGGTATACGGCTGCAATCTGATCAAGACCCTGCCGGGGCGGGACGAAACCGTCCGGGCGATCGACAACCTCGACCTTCTGGTCGCCATCGACATCCTTCCGGCCGACATCACCCGGTGGGCCGATGTGGTCCTCCCGGAATGCACCTATCTGGAGCGGCACGATGCCTTGAGCCTGGGCAGAGGCAAGAATTTCGAGGTGGCCATGCGGCAGCCCGCCGTCTCGCCCCTCTTCGAGAGCAAGCCCTCCTGGTGGATCACCAAGGAGCTGGCCATTAGACTGGGCCTGGGCGACTACTTCCCCTGGAAGGACGGCGAGGAATACCTGCGCGGACGCTGCCGGGCCGGCAATATCGACTACGACGAACTCCGCGGCAAGGGGGTCGTACGCTTCTCCGGCAAATCGAGTCCCTATCTCTCCCCGCACGAAGAGCGGGAATTCGATACCCCTTCCGGGAAGATCGAGCTCTACTCCGGGCAGCTCGCCGATCGCGGGTTCGACCCGGTGCCGAAATACACGAGGCACGAGCAGCCTCCGGCCGGCTATTTCCGGGTCCTGTTCGGCCGCTCGCCGCTTCATACCTTCGCCCGGACCACGAACAATTTCCTCCTCGCGGACCTGGTTCCGGAGAACTCCTTATGGATCAACCGGAAGAAGGCGCGGGAGCTGGGTCTCGAGGACGGGGAATACGTCCGCCTGGAAAACCAGGCCGGCTTTCTATCGCCGGGGAAAATCCGGGTCCGCCACACCCAACGGCTCCGCGAAGACTGCATCTACATGGTCCACGGTTTCGGCGTCCACTCCGCGGAGCTTACAAGGGCCGACGGCAAGGGGATCGGAGACGAGGAGATGCTCGCCCGGTACTCGATCGACCCCATCATGGGAGGGACCGCCATGAGGTCCAACTTCGTCAGGGTCGTGAAGGAGGGGTAATCGATGCGGTTCGACGGAATCGTTCTGCCGGATCGTGCCAGACTGCGGGAAGCCGTCGACGACATCCGGAAAGGGCGGGGGGGGATTTCGCTCTACCTCTCCCTCCTGGGGCTGTTGGCCGGTTTCCTCGCCATCGGGTGCATCTTCCTCCTGGGGCACGCCCATACCACGAACACCTCCGACCTCGTGCCGTGGGGGATCCAGATCACCACCTACGTCTACTTCGTCCTGATCAGCACCGGCTGCACCTTCGTAAACTTCTTCGGTGCGATCTTTTACGAGGAGGAATACAGTCCCTACGCGTCCCGCGTCATGTTCCTCGCGATCGTGACGGCCCTGGCCGCCTTCATCTCCCTGGCCACCGAGATGGGCCGGATCGACCGGATGTACTACTTCCTGATCTCGCCCAACCCCGCCTCCCCCATGTTCTGGATGTCGGTCTGGTACGCCGCCGACATTTTCATCATCGTCCTCGAGTACATCAACATCCGGCGGAGCCGGCACTCCCGGAAGGTCATGTGGGCCGCCTTCTTCGTCGCCGTCGTCACCTACGGCACGCTGGGGAGCCTCTTCGGGGCTGTCGGCTCGCGCGCCTACTACTACAGCGCCCTGTTGCCGATCTACTTCCTCTTCATGGCCTTCCTCACCGGCGGCGCGCTTTGCGCCCTCGTCGCCGCCGTCGAGGGGAGGAAGACCCCGGGGGACGGTTCTCCCCTTCCGGCCTTCTTCACGACCTTCCTGAAGATTGGCCTGGGGCTTGCGCTCTTTGCCACCTTCTGGCGACTCATGATCGGCCTGGCGGGGCACGTTCCCGGTTCCGAAGCCTTCGGCCTCACCCTCTTCGACACCCTCTTCTTCGGCATCTTCCTCGGAGTCGTCGTGCCGTTCCTCCTGCTCCTGGCGACCCGCGGTCCCGTCGGGCTGATCTTCACCGGCCTCCTGATCCTGGCCACCCAGTTCAAGGGACGGATGGACCTGGTGGTCGGCGGCTTCCGGGTACCCGTCTTTCGTGCCTACGACATTCCTGCGGTGGTGCAGTACACCCCTTCGATCTTCGAAGTGCTGGTCCTGATCGCCTCGGTGTCGCTGGTTTCGTTCCTCTATCTGGTGTGCGACCGTTCCGGCCTTTTCGAGCCCATTCCGGGAAAGGAGGCCTGAAGAATTGGAGACCCGGGAGGACATCCTGGAGATCATGCGCGAGGATCTGAAGCGGGCTCTCCAGAAGACGCGCAGCGAACGCCGCTGGGGCATGGCCATCGACCTCAGGAGGTGCATCGGCTGCCACGCCTGCACCACCGGCTGCATGTCCGAGAACCTGACCCCGCCGGGAATGCGCTACCGGCCGGTGCGGGAAGAAGAGATCGGCCAGTTTCCGAACGTATCGCTCCGTTTCCTGCCCCGTCCCTGCATGCAGTGCGATTCGCCCACCTGCACCCCGGTCTGCCCGGTGAAGGCGACCTACAAACGGGACGACGGGATCGTCATGATCGACTACCGGAAGTGCATCGGATGCCGGTATTGCCTGGTGGCCTGCCCCTACGGCGCCCGCTCAGCCGACGTCGGCCATTATTACACCGGCGAAATGAAGAAACAGACCTACGAGGTGGAGAACTCCGGCGAGTACGGCAAGGTCTTCAAGAGAAAGACCCATTGGCATTCCCCCATCGGCAACGCCCGGAAGTGCCACTTCTGCATCCACCGGGTGGAGAAGGGGGAGTTGACCCGCTGCACCACCACCTGCCTGGGGCACGCCACCTACTTCGGCGACCTCAACGACCCAAAAAGCCTGATCAACAAAGTGATCGCGAAGGCCAACGCCTTCCGGTACAGGGAGGAGCTGGGGACAGAGCCGAGGGTGATCTATATCGTCTGATCCGCGATCGTCGGAACAACGATCCTCCGGGATCAGTGCCCCCCCGCCTCCTTCCCCCACAGCTGCTGCAGCCTGTGGTCGCGCCCGCAGTTGTACCGGTAGATCTTGTACCGAACCGGGTTCTTCTTGTAGTAGTGCTGGTGATACTCCTCGGCGGGGTAGAACTCCGAGGCGGGGACGATCTCGGTCACGATGGGGGACGAAAACCGCTTCGACTCCTCCAGGGCCTTTTTCGACGCCTCGGCAAGCTTTTTTTGCTCCTCGTCGTGGTAGAAGATCGCCGAGCGGTACTGCGTGCCGTGGTCGCAGAACTGGGCATCCCTGGTCAGCGGGTCCACGTTGCGCCAGAAGATGTCAAGCATCTTCGCATAGGAGATCTTCGCGGGGTCGTAAACGATCTGCACGGATTCGGTGTGTCCCGTCCCCCCGGCCGACACCTCCTCGTAGGTCGGGTTCTTCTTCTGTCCCCCCGCGTAGCCCACGGTGACGGAGAGGACCCCGTCCTGCTTGTCGAAGGGCGACTCCATGCACCAGAAGCAACCGCCCGCGAACGTCGCCTTCGCGGAATTCCGGCCCTGCTTCGCCCCACCGCCGCGGTCCTCGGCGCCCGAAACCGTTGCAACCAGAAGCGGGATCATCAGCCACCCCAGAAATACCGCGTTCGTGAGCATATGGGTCTTCATCGATTTTCCCCTGTCCCATGGAATAAGGTTCATCTTTCCTTAGATTCGCGATGGGGCTTCGAGATCCGCCCCGCGGGATTCCTGGTTTGCTCCCCAGGCACCCGGGGGGGGAGTACAGGGCCTTGACATATGGCGGTACCCCAATCCATGATGTTGGAACCGATTGAGTGCTCACTCGGTAGGGGGGGTCGTGGGGGAGAAGAACAGGCGATCCGCCATCCTGGCGGTTGCCTCACACCTGTTCGCGGAAAAAGGGTACAGCAACACCACCACCGCGGAGATCGCCCAGGAGGCGGGGGTCGCCGAAGGGACGCTCTACCATCACTTCGGGAGCAAGGACGGGATCTTCCTCACCATCTTCGACGAGATGGCGGAGGAGTACCTGGCGGGGGCGGAACGCCTGGCCGGGGACGGAAAGACCGGGGCGGAAACGCTGTCCGGCCTGATCCGATTCCACTTCGAATATCTCGAACGGAACAAGACCCGCTTCCTCGTGATCCTTCGGGATTTTCCGAATCATCTCGCCGCCGATCGGGATGGTCGACCGGCGGAAATCCGGAACCGGTTCAGCCGCATGACCGACATTCTGTCCCTGGTCTTGACGAAAGGGTTCCATGACGGGACTCTACGCCCCAGCTTCCCTGTGCGGGATACGGCGGGTCTTCTCCGGGGAATCCTCTACGGGACCACGCGGCACAGCATGCTCGGGATCATCGACGTGCCCCTTTCCCGACTTTCCCGCATGGTGGAAGGGTACTGCCTGCAGGCGCTCTCCCCCGACTCGCGTGCCGGGGGGAAGCGGGGGAAAGGTGGGAAAAAATGACTTTCCGAAAAGGGTTTCCGACTGCGACAGCGGTGGCTTTCCTGATATGGATCGGGCACTTGCCCAGCCAGGCGCAGGAGCAGCCTCCGGGCCTTGCCTCTCCTCCCGCAGGAAGTCGCGGAGAGACTGCATCGGGGGGAAACGACAACACCGACCGGACCGGTATCCTGTGGAACATGGACAATGTCGTCGGGATCGCGCTTTCCCGGCATCCCCTGATCGGTCAGGCCGACGCCGATACGACGGCCGCCATCGCGCGAAAAGGCCAAGCCGTATCGGGGTATTACCCATCGATCAACCTGTCCACCGGATACGCGCGGTCCCGTTCGCTTTCCTCCCAGAGCCCGGAAAGCGTTACTTCTTCCGAAAGATTCATCGAGGGAAACGTTTCCCAGATCATCACGGACTTCGGCCGGACGAGGGCCGGCGCAGACCGTGCGGGATCACTCGTATCCGCCGCTGCGGAAAGCGGGAAATCCAAGCGACAAGATGTTGCTTTCGCCTCGAAAATCGCCTATTTCAGCGTCCTCCGGGCGCAGAGGATCGTAGACATCCGCCGCGAGACGTTGCAGCAGCGCGAGTCGCTCCTGACCCAGGCGCAGGCCTTCTACGATGCGGGGGTCCGGGCGCGGATCGACGTGGCACGCGCGGAAGCCAACCTCTACCAGGCGCGCGCAGAGCTGACCGCCGCCTTGAACGAACTCCAGGTGGCGCGGATCACCCTGCTCAACCGCATGGGCATCGACGGGCCAAAGGATTTCGGCCTTATGGACACCCTCGCCGTGGTGACGGTTCCGGGAACTCTCGACTCGTGGGTCGCCGAGGCGGAGGCGAACCGTCCGGAACTGAGCTCGATCCGGGAACGGGAACGGGCGGCGGAATACGGGCTTCGCGCGGCTCGAGCCGGCTATTATCCAATCCTCACGGGGGCCGGCGGGTACGGATATGCCGCGGAAGAACCGCCCCTGAAGCAGAACTACGACCTCACCGTCCTTCTGAATTTCCCAGTCTTCTCGGGATTCTCGACGAGGGAGCAGGTAAAGGAGGCACAGGCGTCGCTCGACTCGACGAGGTTCGCGGCAACGGAACTCCGGCGCCTGGTCCGCCTCGAGGTGGAGCAGGCGTCCCTCTCCGTCCGGGAAGCATACGAGCGCTCCGAAGCCCGCCGGAAGGAGCAGGAGGCGTCCCGGGAAAACCTGCGACTTGCGAGGGAACGGTACAAGGTGGGGGCGGGAGACATCATCGAAATGATCGATGCGCAGGTGCAGATGAGCCGGGCGGACACCGCCGTGATCGAGGCGCTCTACGATTCCAGCATCTCCGCGGCGACGCTCCTCCGGGCGCTGGGGAGATAGGCCGGGGAAGCAGGGAAGGTCCGGCGAACCAAACAGGTTGCATCAAGCGTCTCAAGAGGAAACCGATGAGCCCTCGATACCGTCCCGTTCGACCGGGACCAACCATAGCCCCTCTTTCCCTCGCGACTCTTCTTTGCGCTCTGGCCGCCGGTCCCCCGTTTCTCTCCGGGTGCTCCCAGGAGACTAACTCCAGGATGACGGGAGCGCAACAAAAGAGTGTCCCCGTAACCGTAGGCACGGCATCCAAAAAGGACTTCCCGGTCCAGGTCCGCGCCATCGGAACGGTGGAGGCGTTTTCCACCGTCACGATCAAGACCCTGGTGGCCGGACAGATCACCAAGGTGGCCTTCCGGGAGGGCCAGGACGTGAAAAGGGGGGACCTTCTGTTTGAGATCGATCCCGTTCCCTTCCAGGTGGCGCTGCAGGTGGCGGAAGCAACGCTGGCAAAGGATGTGGCGCTCAAGGAAAACGCCGAGAAGGAAGTGAAGCGGTACGCTCTGCTGATCGAGAAGGACCTGATCCCGAGGCAGCAGTACGACCAGGTGATCGCCAATCTGGGGGCGCTTGAAGCCACGGTGCAGGCGGATGCCGCCCAGGTGGAGCAAAGCCGCGTGAAACTCGGATACTGCTACCTCCGGTCGCCCATCGACGGCAGGACGGGCGATCTCTCCGTGAACCGGGGAAACATCGTCAAGGAAAACGATACGAAGCTTCTGGTCATCAACCAGATCACCCCCATCTACGTCACGTTTTCCGTGCCCGAGCAGCGCCTCGCGGAAATCCGACGGAACCAGGCCGAAGGAAACCTGGCGGTCGAGGCGGTTCTCCCCGGGGGAGGGGGCGATCCCATCGGGGGGAGCCTCGATTTCATCAGCAACGAGGTCGACAAGACCACGGGGACGATCCAGCTGAAGGGGAAATTCGCCAACGCAGACAGGCGGCTCTGGCCCGGTCAGTTCGTGAACGTGTCGCTCACCCTCGCCGTCCGGCGCGACGCGGTCTTCGTCCCCTCCCAGGCGATCCAGACGGGACAGGAAGGCCGGTACGTTTTCGTCATCAAGCAGGACCTCACCGCGGAGATGCGTCCCGTCACGGCCGGCCCGTCCCTGGGAGGGGATACGGTCATCGAACAAGGCGTCCAGGCCGGAGAGCAGGTGGTCACCGACGGCCAGCTCGGCCTGGTTCCGGGTTCCAAGGTGGATGTGAAGAGCCCGGAGGCGGTCAGGGAGAAGGCCTCTTGAACATCCCGGAACAATTCATCCGCCGACCCGTCATGACGACCCTGGTGATGCTCGCCATCCTTCTGTTCGGCGTCATGGGGTACCGGCATCTTCCGGTAAGCGACCTGCCCAACGTCGATTTCCCGACCTTGCTGGTCACCGCGAACCTGCCGGGGGCTAGCCCGGAAACGATGGCCTCCTCCGTGGCCACCCCCCTGGAGAAGCAGTTTTCCACGATCGCCGGCGTCGATTCCATGACCTCCAGCAGCGGGATCGGGCTGACCCAGATCACGCTCACGTTCTCCTTGAGCCGCAACATCGACGCCGCCGCCCAGGACGTGCAGGCGGCCATCGCCAAGGCGGCCTCCCAGCTGCCGCGGGACATGCCCTCTCCTCCCTCCTACCAGAAGGTCAATCCCGCGGACCAGCCGATTCTGTACTTCGCCCTGTACTCCCCGACCCTTCCCCTTTCGACGGTGGACGAATACGCGCAGACGTTCATCGCGCAGCGGATTTCCATGATCAGCGGGGTCGCCCAGGTCCTCGTGTTCGGCTCCCAGAAATACGCCGTGCGCGTGCGACTCGACCCCGACAGCATGGCCGCGCGCGGGATCGGGATCGACGAGGTGGCCGGCGCGATCGAGCAGGGGAACGTGAATCTCCCCACGGGGACTCTCTCCGGCCCCCACCAGGCGTTCACGGTGGAGACGCGCGGCCAGCTCATGGAGGCGGACGCCTACCGGCCACTGGTGGTCGCGTACCGCAACGGCTCCCCCGTGCGCCTTCAGGACATCGGAACAGTCGTCGACAGCGTGGAAAACGACAAGGTGGCGAGCTGGTACAAGACCACGCGCGCCGTCGTCCTTGCCATCCAGCGGCAGCCGGGCACCAACACGGTGGAGGTGGTGGATTCGATCCATCGGCTCCTTCCGACGTTCCGCGTCCAGATGCCGGCCTCGATCGAGCTCGCCATCCTCTACGACCGGTCCGTGTCGATCCGCGACTCGGTGAACGACGTGCAGTTCACCCTGTTCCTGGCGATCTGCCTCGTCGTCCTCGTGATCTTCCTCTTCCTGCGCAACCTTTCGGCAACGTTGATCCCGAGCCTCGCGGTGCCGATGTCGGTCGTGGGGACCTTCGCCGTCATGTACCTGATGGGATACAGCCTGGACAACCTGTCCCTCATGGCCCTGACCCTCTCGGTGGGTTTCGTGGTGGACGACGCCATCGTGATGCTGGAGAACATCGTCCGTCACATGGAACGGGGGGAGGACGCGCGGACGGCGGCCTTCCGGGGATCCAAGGAGATCGGCTTCACCATCCTGTCGATGACCCTGTCGCTTGTGGCCGTCTTCATCCCCGTGCTCTTCATGGGGGGGGTTGTAGGGCGGCTGCTCCACGAGTTCGCCGTCACGATCGGCGCGGCGATCCTGGTCTCCGGTTTCGTGTCCCTGACCCTGACCCCCATGCTCTGCAGCCGCTTCCTGCGCCCGCCGGGGGAGGAGAAGCACGGCCGCGTCTACCAGGCCTCGGAGCGCGTCTTCGTCGGCATGCTCTCGTTCTACGACCGGAGCCTCCGATGGGTATTGCGGTACCGCCGCGCCACGATCGTGTTTTCCGCCCTTTTGCTCATCGTGACGGCGTACCTGTTCGTCGTCATCCCCAAGGGGTTCCTCCCGGCCGAGGACACCGGGATGATCTTCGGCTTCACCGAGGCGGCCCAGGGGATCTCCTTCGATTCGATGAAGGAGCACCAGCAGGCGCTTGCCGCCGTCGTCGCCGCCGACCCGAACGTGGAGTCCTTCATGTCGAGCATCGGCCCGAGCGGGCCGAACGTGGCCGGCAACTCGGGGCGAATCTTCATCCGGCTCAAACCCCGCAAGGAGCGCGATCTGAGCTCGGACGAGATCATCCAGGCCCTGCGTCCGAAGATCTCGAAGATCCCCGGCATCCGGGCGTTCCTGCAGAATCTTCCCCCGATCCGGATCGGCGGGCAGCTGACGAAGAGCCAGTACCAGCTGACGCTGCAAAGCCCGGACACGGGGGACCTCTACCGCATGGCTCCGGTGCTCGAGGCAAGGATGAGGGAGATCGCGGGACTCCAGGATGTGACGAGCGACCTGCAGATCAAGAACCCGCAGGTCAACGTGAAGATCGAACGGGACAAGGCGAAGTCGATGGGCATCACCGCGCAGCAGATCGAGGACGCCCTTTTCAGCGCCTACGGTTCGCGGCAGATCTCCACCATCTTCACCCCGAACAACACCTACAAGGTCATCATGGAGGTGGAACCCCGATACCAGACCGACCCGGAGGCCCTCTCCCGGCTCTACGTCCGTTCCTCCGCCGGCGGCCTTGTCCCCTTGAACGCCGTGGCCACGATGACGCCGGGGGTGGGCCCCCTCCTCGTGAACCATCTCGGCCAGCTGCCTTCGGTCACCATCTCCTTCAACCTCCAGCCCGGAATTTCCCTGGGGCAGGCGGTGGCGGCGGTGGACAAGGTCGCGCGCGTCACGCTCCCCGCCTCCATCACCACCAGTTTCCAGGGAACCGCCCAGGCCTTCCAGGCGTCGCTCCAGGGGATGGGGATCCTGCTCGTGATGGCCATCCTGGTCATCTATCTCGTGCTGGGAATCCTCTACGAAAGCTTCATCCACCCCCTGACGATCCTGTCCGGCCTTCCCGCCGCCGGGATCGGGGCCCTGGTGGCGCTCATGATCTTCCGGATGGATCTCTCCCTCTACGCCTTCGTGGGCGTCATCATGCTGGTGGGGATCGTGAAGAAGAACGCCATCATGATGATCGACTTCGCCCTCGAGGCGGAGCGCAAGGAGGGGAAAAGCCCCGCGGAGGCGATCTACGAAGGGTGTCTCGTCCGGTTCCGCCCCATCATGATGACCACGATGTCCGCCCTGATGGCGACCCTGCCGATCGCCATCGGCTTCGGCGCAGGGGCGGAAGCCCGCAGGCCGATGGGGATCGCCGTCGTGGGCGGGCTTCTCTTTTCCCAGATCATCACGCTCTACATCACGCCGGTGATCTACACGTTCCTGGACGGGTTCCAGGCCGTTCTCCAGGGATGGCTGCAACGGCTCCGCGAAACCGTCGGGGGCAGGAGGGCAAAACCGGCACTCCCGCTCGATCCCGCCGCCGGCTGAGCGCGAAACCGCCCCCGTTCCGGATCTTGTCCGGGGATGCAGCGTATTGATTGACATCGATATGAAGGGGGGGGTATAGTTGGGTTGAAGGCGCGTTGGCAGGTCAACCACCCGGTCGATTAGAAAAAAGCAGGACGGCGGCAGGCAACCCACGGACATCCGTTCCTCTGAGGCAGCAGAGAGAGTGAAATGAACTTTCTCTCTCCAGGAACGGTTTCTCTTTCCCTCCCTCCCATACGGCGGTGTCCGGAGAAATTCAATCTCCGCATGGCCCGGGTGTCCGCCAGGCCGCCCGGGAAGGCGGAGGACGAAGGATCGGCTCCCGCGCGCCGCGGGATCGCATTGCCCCCCCCGAGCGGGAAGCGATTGGGCCCGGCCCCAGGTGAGGTACCGGAGACGCGGACCCCGGCGGGCTGCACCGGAAGGGAGGGATGATGGAACAATGGTGGATGTGGGCGGTCTTCGGTGTCGTGGTCATGACGACGCTCATGATCGACCTCCTGGTGTTTCACCGGAAACCCCATGCCATGTCCCTCCGCGAGGCCTCCGCCTGGACCGGGGTCTGGGTTTCCCTGGCCGCGCTGTTTGCCGGCGCCGTCTTCGCCACGGAGGGATCGGGCAAGGGTCTGGAGTTTGTCACGGGCTACATCATCGAGTGGTCCTTAAGCGTGGACAATCTTTTCGTGTTCCTCGTGATCTTCTCGTACTTCGCCGTCCCGCTGGCCTTTCAACACCGGGTGCTCTTCTGGGGAATCATGGGGGCGGTGATCATGCGGGGAATCTTCATCGCCGCCGGCGTGGGCCTGCTGGCGTGGTTCCACTGGATGATCTATGTTTTCGGGGCCTTTCTGGTTTTCACGGGGATCAAGATCCTGCGCCAGGGTGAGTTGCAGGTCGAGCCCCAGAAGAATCCGCTTCTCCGGTTCTTCACCCGCATCATGCCGGTCGACCCGGCCTACGACAAGCAGAACTTCTTTGTGCGGCGGGAGGGGCGGCTGGTGGCAACCGCTCTCGTGCCGGTCCTGATCGTGGTGGAGACGACCGACGTCATGTTCGCGACGGATTCGGTACCCGCCATCCTCGCCATCACCCGCGATCCCTTCATCGTGTACACGTCCAACGTGTTCGCCATCCTCGGATTGCGCGCCATGTTCTTCCTGCTGGCGGGAATCATGGGACTGTTCCGGTACTTGAAGGTCGGGCTCTGCATCGTCCTCATGTTCGTGGGGGTCAAGATGCTGATCTCCGATATTTATAAGATCCCCATCGCGGTGTCCTTGGGCATGGTGGTCTCCATACTGGCATCCTCGGTCCTGGCTTCCGTCATTTTCCCTCCCGCGGAAGGGAATGCCGCCGTACGGAGCGACGGGGGCATAGCGGCCCCGGCGGGCCGGGTCGAGGAGGAGGAGACGATGGAACATCGGAGGAAAAGTCACATAGCCTAGCCGGAGCACTGGGCAGGAAAGAGGGGAAAAATGGATTTTGTACGAAGAAGCAAGATAAATTGGTTTCTCGGTGTTGTATGCTCAGGAGTCCTGGCAAGCTTGCTCTATCTTTACGTATATATTTATGTCGTTCATATCCCGTTAAGCAAAAATTACATCAGCGGCATCATAGGTTTCGTTGGCGTTATATTCTTTGCGACAATACCCATTTTCGGAATTTATAAATATTTCCTTCACGGAAGTCGGCAACAAAAAATATTATCTATTGATGAGTCTGGAATCAAATTCTATTCCGGCGCCAGATTTACCTTGTCTTGGCATGATATTGAATCAATCAGTAAAGAAAGCGCCGGCCAAGGGAAGGGCCAGGCGTTGGCAATACATTTGAAGCATGGTGACGGCAAACTGTTCAACAAGAAACGTAAAGCGAAGTTGTTATATTTCCCGGACAAGAAATATGCTGGCCCCGGAGATATCACCATAGCATTTCATGGCGTATCCCCGAGTCTGGACGATGCCATTGCGGAGATTAACAAATATCGTTCCAAGGCAGTCAATGACGTTGCTGTCTGATTTCTTCGGGATCGTTGCGCGCGAACGGCTCCTTCGATTCCCGTTTCCCGGCCGGTTCCATGGGGCCCGAAGGGCCGTCACACCTTTCGTCGGAGGGATCGCACGTCCGGATTCCGTCCGGATCGCAACCGCTTGAGCAGGTTCTTGCAGGACAAGGTGTTGAGGACGTCGGCCGCTACCGCCCACCCCCTCCTCGCGACGGCCACCCCGTACTCCATGTAGTCGAAGTTGGCGGTGACGTGGGTGTCCGTGCTGATGACGAGGGGGATCCCGTATCGTTTCGCCATCCGCACGTGGTGGTCGGAAAGGTCCAGCCGGGCGGGATACGCGTTGACCTCCATCGCCACGCCGAGGGCGGCCGCTTCCCGGAACAACGCATCGATGTCGACGTCGTACGGGTCCCGCTCCCCGATGAGCCTGCCGGAGGGGTGGGCGATGATGCCGACAAGGGGATTCCGGACGGCCGACAGGAGACGTGCCGTAATCTGCTCCCGGGACTGCCGGAACCCGGAGTGGATGGAGGCGATGACGATATCGAGTTCTCCGAGGACGTCGTCGGCCAAATCCAGCGTCCCGTCCCCGCGGATATCCACCTCCACGCCCGTCAGGATGCGAAAGCCCCGCAGGGTTCGGTTCGCCTCGTCGATCTGCGCGATCTGCTCGCGCAGCCTTTTCTCGTCCAGTCCGCGGGCGACCCCGAGCCCCTTCGAGTGGTCGGTGATCGCGATGTACTGGTACCCTTTCCTCCTCGCGGCCCGGACCAGCGCGTCGAGGTCGTGGGCGCCGTCCGACCATTTCGTGTGGACGTGGAGATCCCCCCGGATGTCCTCGACGGTCAGCAAATCCGGAAGGACGCCGCCCTGCGCCGCCTCGATCTCCCCCGTGTCCTCGCGCAGTTCGGGCGGGATGAAGGGGAGGCCCAGCGACTTGTAGACCTCTCCCTCGAGTTTCCCCCCGATCCGTTTCCCGTCGCTCTCCCGGAACACGCCGTACTCGTTGATCTTTAAGCCCGCGCGCGAAGCCATATCCCGGAGCTTGATGTTGTGCTCCTTGCTGCCCGTGAGGTACTGGAGCGCGGCGCCGAAGGAGCTTTCCTCCACCACCCGAAGGTCGACCTCTATCCCGTCCGCCGTGAGGATGGAGGACTTCGTGGTCCCGTGCGCCAGGACCTCCTGGACGATCGGCAGGTTCGCGAAGGCCTCCATGACCTTCGCCGGCTTTACCGAAGTGGCCAGGATGTCGATATCCTTGACCGTCTCCTTCCACCGCCGGATGCTGCCCGCCACGGCGATCCTGCCCAAGGGGGCTTTGGCCCTCAGTTTCCGGACGATGTCGTCGGCGACGGGCATCGCCCGCCCCAGGGGGTGCCGTTCCCGCCCCTTCCGCAGGGTGTCGATTCCCCTGCGGATGTTCTCTTCCGTCTTCTTCTGGATTCCCGGCAGTCCCGCCAGCTTCCCCTCCCGGGTGAGCGCTTCGAGGTCGTCCAGGCTTCGCACGCCCGCCTTCTCGTACAGCGTCTTTGCGGTCTTCGGCCCGACACCCGGGATCCGGAGGATGACGAGCAGCCCCGCAGGGATCTCCTTCTTCAGGTCCTCATGCAGGTCGACACGCCCCGTCCCGAGAAATTGCCGGATCTTTCCGACGAGGTCCGGCCCGATCCCGGGGACGGCGCGAAGTTCCAAATCGGTCATCTCGGCGACATCCCGGGCCAGGGCCCCGATGTTCAGCGCCGCCCGCTGGTAGGCCCGGATGCGGAACGGATTCTCCCCCCTAAGTTCCAGGAGGGAGGCGATTTCGTCGAAAACGGTGGCGATCTGCCGGTTCTTCATCTGGTGAACGCCACCGACGCGAAGCTGACGGCCGACCGGGTCGGCTCCTCGTGCCATACCTCGTAGTCCAATACCGCCCCGCGAACTCCCGGCAGGACGGCCAGGAGGGTCCACAGCGCCGAGAATCCGCAGATCCGGTACCGGTTCTGCACGCGGGCTCCCGCCTGGAACAAGGCGGTGGGGTCTCCCGCTTCGAGGGCATCCAGGATCTCCCTGTCGAAGGCGCGGAAGGCAGGCTCGAGCGACACCCCCGGATGGGGATCCCCGAACTTCGGCCCCACGTGAGAGAGGTCGACGCCCGCCACGACGAGTTTCCCCTCCGGCGGGTCGGAAAGCCAGGAGGAAACCGACTCTACGAACGGCGCGACGCCCGGCGCCTCGAGCGGGGACCGTACCTGCCCGAACAGGTCTTCCATCTGCCCGCACAGGACGGGGAGGACCGGGATCTTCTCCATCGGGAAGATCCGTTGGAGAAACAGAAGCGGAAACTCGATCGAATGCTCGGTCCGGTGGGCGAAGTCGTCGGGGGAGAGCGCCTCCTTCGCATTCCCGCGGATGTGCTCCACCGCATCCCGGTCCGCCGGGACACGGCCCAGGGGCGTCGTGAAGGTTTTGGCCGAGAGGCAGTAGCGGGTCTGCCCGAGGGAGTGGCCGGTCCCGAGGAGAAGAACGGCGGAGGGGGCGGGGCCCCGGATCGCCCGGTAGGCCGCAGCGTAGGTTCGCTCCGCCACCCGGAGGTCGATATGGGGGGACGCCAGCGCGCAGGGAGGACCGGGAAGACGGCCGGCGGGAGGAACCGGGAGGGATAGGATCCGGTCGAGCAGGGCGGCAAGAGCAGAAGGGTCCGCGGGGTAGGCGTTCCCGGCGAGAGCCGCCGTCCGCTCGGGGCTGGCCGCAAACTCCCGGACGATCCGCTCCTTCGCCTCGCGGTACGCCTCCGTCTGCAGGATTCCCAGCCGGGAAAACTCCCCAACGATCCGCTCCGCTTCCGAACGGAAGACGAGGGAGCCGCCCTGGCGTCGCATCATGACGATCTGCAGGTCGTCGACCGTCGAGGAACCGTTGAACAGCGGCAGGTACGGGACGACCTCCCCGGATAGGGCGGCGCTCGGCGCGACGATCCCCAGCGGGTCCCGGACGAGGAACACGTCCCGCCCTTCAAAGCGGGCGGGCAACAGATCGATGTCGGCGCGAAGCGCGGGGAGCATGTCCATGACCACAATTGTACCGCCTGTTGCCGAGATCCGATACGTGCCGTCGTAGGATCTGCCCCTCGCCCATCCCGGAGGAAGACGGTGACGCCTGGAATGGGGATGAGGAGAAAGAGAGGGAGCCGTCCCTTCCCTTACGCCCGGCTCCCGGAGGAGTCGGGGAACGGTACGGCTCCCGTCGGTTACGCGGCCTTGAGGTCCGACGTGCAGTGGCCGCACTTCTTCGCCTGGATCGGAATCGTCGACAGGCAGTGCGGGCACTCCTTCGTCGTCGGCACGGCGGGCGGGGCCTCCTCCTTCTTCTTGAGCTGGTTGATGCTGCGCACGACGAAGAAGATGGCGAACGCGATGATGAGGAAGTTCACGATGGTGTTCACGAACAGGCCGTAATTCAGCGTGACCGCCCCCGCTCCCTTTGCCGCGGCGATCGTCGCATGGGGACCAAGGGTCTTTCCTTCCTTGAGCACCAGGAAGAGGTTCGAAAAGTCGACGTTGCCCAGCAACAGCCCGAGCGGCGGCATCAGCACGTCGGAAACCAGCGATCCGACGATCGCCCCGAAGGCTGCTCCTACGATGATCCCCACCGCCATGTCGACCATGTTGCCTTTCACGGCGAATTCCTTGAATTCCTTCAGCACGTCCGTCCTCCTTTTTCGTCGGTTGAATGCATACGGAGCGGCGGCGACCTGCCGCATAGGAGTGTTCCCGGTGAGACGGGTGCCTCCCCACGATGATTCATTGTATTGCCGGAATTTGCCTTTTGATGCAACCCTTCGCAGGTGGATTCCGGAATATCCCGCGGGAGGAGGGCCCGGCAGAAAACCGGACGAACGGAATGGTAAAGAAATCCTGCAGGATGTCCGATAGGAGGACGGAGTGTTCCTTTCCTTGGAGGGGGGGGAAGATCGGTTGGAAAACCGCTTGCCGACCGGCGACTGGCGTCACATCCTGAACACCATCCAGGACATGGTCATGATTCTCGACGATTGCCAACGGGTCGTCTGGGCGAACCGGTCCCTGCTCAAGTTTTTGTCCCTTCCGGAGGAGGACGTCATCGGCCGTCCCTGTCATCACCTGCTGCACGGCGGCGCCGAGCACGGAAGCGAGTGCCCCTGCGCCCGGATCGGCAGGGACGGGAAGCGGGAATCATTCGAGATGGATCTCCCGGACCGGGACCTCCGGGTCAGGGTCACCGTCGACCCGTTCCTTGGCGAGAACGGAACCGTCGTGGGGCAGATCTTGTTCGTCGCGCGCCGGGAGCGGGGGCTCCGGGAGCAGGAGGAGCTCGGCGGACGGCTCCTCTCCCTGATGAACAACGTGCCCGGAGTGGTATACCGGGGCCTTCGGGACTGGTCCATCACCTTCCTGGGCGCCGAGGTGGAGCATCTTACCGGGTACGCCGCGGAAGATTTCCTGCGGGGATCCGTCAAGTGGCAGGAGATCGTCCACACGGAGGACCTGCCGTCCGTGAAGATGTCCTACCGGAACGCGGTGGGGGAGAGGAGAAAGGTCCTGCGCGTCGAATACCGCGTATTGCACCGGGATGGGCATTGGCGGTGGCTCGAGGACAGGCGGCAACTCATGTACGGTCCGAATGGCTCGTTCGATTACGTGGACGGCCTGCTGCTCGATATCACGGACCATAAACGCACGGAGGAGGAACTGCGGGCGACGAACCAGAAGCTTCAGGCCCTGGTCGAGGCCTCGCCGCTCGCCATCATGGCCATCGACAAGGAGGGACACGTCACCCTGTGGAATTCCGCCGCGGAGCGGACCTTCGGCTGGACGAGGGACGAGGTGATCGGACGGCTGAACCCGGTCGTGCCGGAAGAGAAGATGGGGGAGTTCCACGAGTTGCGCGAGCGCGTCCTGCGGGAAGGGGGGTTTTCCGGGATGGAGCTGACGCGGCAAATGAAGGGGGGCTTCCCGATCGAAATCAGCCTGTCCACCGCGCCGATGCGGGACGCCCTGGGGAACATCACGGGGATCATGTCCGTCATGGCGGACATCACGGAACGCAAGCAGATCGAGGAGGCCCTGAAACAAAGCGAGAACCAGCTGCGGCAGTCGCAGAAAATGGAAGCGGTGGGGAGGCTGGCCGGCGGGGTCGCCCACGACTTCAACAACCTCCTTACAGCGATCCAGGGATACTCCGACCTGCTGCTGCAGCGCCTCGACGCCCGCTCACCGTACCGGAAGGAGGTGGAGGAGATCCACAAGGCGGGGGAGCGCGCCTCCTCGCTCACCCAGCAGTTGCTCGCCTTCAGCCGGAAGCAGGTTTTGCAGCCGAAAGTCCTGGACCTGAACGACGTGGTGGCCGGCATGGAGGAGATGGTCCGGCGCATGATCGGGGAGAACATCGACCTGGTCACGGTGCTCCGGCCGGACCTGTGGAGCGTCCAGGTGGACCCGGGGCAGATCGAACAGGTGGTCATGAACCTCGTGGTGAACGCGCGGGACGCCATCTCGATGGGAGGGAAGATCACCATCGAGACGGGAAACGTATACCTGGACGATGACGACGTGCACCACCGCCCGCCCATGTCGCCCGGCGCGTACGCCATGCTCGCGGTGAGCGACACCGGGTGCGGCATGGACGAGGAGACGCAGGCGCGCCTGTTCGAGCCGTTCTTCACCACCAAGGAAACGGGGAAGGGGACGGGGCTTGGCCTGTCCACCGTCTACGGCATCGTCAAGCAGAGCAACGGGTACATCTGGGTGTACAGCGAACCGCACCACGGGTCGACATTCAAGATCTACATTCCCCGTCACGAAGCCCCGGGAGCCGAAGCGAAGTCCGAGGGGTCTTCCCGGACCGTTCCCCGGGGCCATGAGACCATCCTCCTCGTGGAGGACGAGGAGCTGGTGCGGGTGCTCGCGCGTGATGTTCTCCGGGACCACGGATACGTGGTTCTCGAGGCGAGCGACGGGGCCGATGCGATGGGGGTCGCCGTGAGCCACCGCGGACCGATCCACCTGATGATCACGGACGTGGTGATGCCGAACATGGGCGGCCGGGAGGTGGCGGTTGCCCTGGCGCCCCTGCTGCGCGATATGAGGGTCGTGTACATGTCCGGATACACCGACGACGCCATCGTGCACCACGGCATCCTGAGCCCGGGGAGCCGGTTCCTCCAGAAACCGTTTCGACTCGACGCCCTGCTTCGCAAGGTCCGCGAGGTGCTGGACGAATAAGGGGGGGGACGGGCGTGCGGGGCGCCCGGGTCGGGATCGGTTTCGGGAAGATGGCAAAGGAGCAGAAAAAAGAGCGGGCAACGGATCCCGGCGGCCCGCCGGGGGATATGCGGTATTCTTAAGGGGTTGCGCCGGCAGACGCGACCCCCGTTTTTTTTCTCGGGGGGGTCAGGGGAGAATGGTCCATGCTGATCGGATACCACGGCATCGTCCCGAAGTGCCACGCAAGCGTGTTTGTGGCGGAGGGGGCGATGGTGATCGGGGACGTGGAGATCGGGGAGGATTCCAGCGTCTGGTTCCACACCGTCATCCGGGGGGACATCCACCGCATCCGGATCGGGAAAAGGACCAACGTGCAGGACCATTCCACCCTGCACGTCACGAGGAAAGAACCGCTGGTCGTGGGGGACGGGATAACGATTGGCCACGGTGCCGTGGTGCACGGCTGCACGGTGGAGGACCTGTGCCTCATCGGGATCGGTGCGGTCGTGCTGGACGGGGCGGTCATCGGGAGGGGGAGCGTGATCGGGGCCGGGGCCGTCGTGTCCCCCGGGACGATCGTCCCGCCGCACTCCCTCGTGCTGGGAGTCCCGGGGAAAGTGGTCAAGGATCTCGGCCCTGGCTCGGCGGACGGCAACCGGGTCACCGCCGAAAACTACGTGGAACTGGCCAGGGCCTACCGGAAACGATAAGGAGAACGGCGATGGGACGCATCGGCGAGATCTGGGAGGGGGACCGGCTGATCCAGGACTTCGGGATGAAACTGCTCGAGGCCCGGGAGGGGTACGCGAAGGTGTCGGTGGAGGTGAAGGGGCGGTTCCTCAACGCCCACGGGATCGGGCACGGGGTGCTCCTCTTCGCCGTCGCCGACGCGGCGTTCGCCCTCTCGGTCAACGCGGTGGTCGACGCCGTGGGGGTCCAGTGGAGCCTGAACGTTTTCCGCGCGGCGAAACCGGGCGAGGAGGTGATCGGGGAGTCGAAGATCATCCACCGGGGCCGTCAGTCGATGGTCTGCGAACTCACGGTTACCGCCGGGGACGGACGGGTCCTCGCGCGGGGACAATCCACCGCGCTTCCCGTAGGGCGGGGGACGCACGCGGGCTCGGCGCCCCCCGACGTCCGCAAGGAGGGGCCACCCACGGCGGAATGAGAGCGGGGCTTTGCCTTCTCCCCGGGAACCCTTCAGGGCGTCCCCGACAGGATCGCCTCGCGCTCGCAGACCCTCGGCTGTTCGGCCGCGAGATAGTCGCTCACCCGGATCCGCACGATCTCCCGGTGGGTCCCCGCGGTGAAGGCGATCTCCGCGATCGAAGCGAGCTCGTGGGACACGAGCACCGGAACGTTATAGAGGGACCCGAAGATCGGCATCGCCCCGATGTCGCAGTCGGTGAACAGGGGCGCAAACTCCGCCTCGCTCGCGAGGCGTGCCTTTTTCGCCCCGAGGCAGGCCTGCACGCGCTTCAGGTCGACCCGCTCCGTCGCGGGGACGACGGCCATCCAGATCGCTCCGTCGACGTTCACGATGACCGATTTCGCGAAGGCCCTGCCCGGCACGTGCGATGCCTGGGCGACCTGCTGGGCGGTGAACGCCTCGGGGTGCGTCTCCGTCTGGAACGGGATCTTCCGCTCCTCGAACAGGTGGACCAGTTTCTGGGGGATGCTCATCGAAAAACCTCCTGTGGCCGGGAAAGGGGCGGGCCACCCCCCCGGTCGGTTATTTGGACGCGTCCTTGGCCAGTTCGACGAACCGGTCCCACGGCGTGGCGACCCACGTCTCCGTGGTGCCGTGCCCGTAGGAGCGGACCAGAAGGGCGACCTTGGTTGCTGACTCCGCGTCCGGCGCCTCGAAGATGTCAAGGTAGTCGTAGGGGCCCAGGATCGAGTAACTGCCGATCCACTTGACCTCCGGACAGTTCTTCCTGATCCGGTCAGCGACCTTCTTTTCGAGTTTCTCGACGAATTTCGGTCCGGAGACCGCCTCGGGGGAGATCCGGGTGAGCATGATGTAGGTGGCCATCGGGGGTTCCTCCTGTTTCCGAAAGGTTCACCGCGAATGGCGCTCTTCTTGCCGGCAGGTCTGGTAAAGGAGTGAACGAACGACGGGTCCGGAAGTAGTTCCAGTATACCGCAATCCCGCCGGGGAAAGGCAATCTCCCTGCCCGGGGAGGTTCAGTGCCCGGGCGGTGGGGGACCGTTCTGGTGGTCCGGTCGTCGCATCAGGAGGAGAAGGGGGAGTACGCACGCCATGAGGACCGACAGAATCCAGAAGACGTCGTTGAATCCCATCGCCGTCGCCTGCCGGACGGCCTGCCCGTAGATCATCTTCATCGACGTCCCCTCGGCGGAGACTTCCGGGATTCCCCTTCCCGGCAGCATCGCCCGCCCCCGCGCCACAGCGTCCTGGAATCCCCGGTCGAACCAGGTCAGGTGCTCGGTGAGGTGGCTCTGGTGGAGCTGGGCCCGCCGGGAGAACATGGTCGTGGAGAACGCCACGCCGAACGACCCCCCGAGGTTCCGGAGCAGGTTGTAGATGGAGGTCGCGTTCCCCATCTGGGGCTTGGGGATCGAGGAGAGGGTGAGGGTCGTCAGCGGGATGAACAGGAGCCCCATCCCGATCCCGAGGTAGATCCGAGGCCACATGAGGGACGAAAAATCCGATGCGAGGTTGAACCCCGCCATCTGGCGCGTGGAGAAGGCGCACACCAGGACCCCCAGCGCAAGGAGGTACTTCGGGTTCTGCTTCACGATGAGCTTTCCCACGACAGGCATCGTGAGGAGCGTGGCGACCCCGCCGGGGGAGAGCACGAGCCCCGCGAGCGTCGCCGTGTAGCCGAGCAGGATCTGGGCATACAGCGGCAGAAGGACGATGCTCCCGAGCAGGTTGAAAAAGGCGACGAACATCACGATGTTGCCCGAGGTGAACGGGATGTTCTTGAATGCGCGCAGGTCGACGATCGGGTGCTCGGCGAAGAAGAGCTCGACGATGACAAACGCCGCAAGCGACAGGACGGAGATCGCGGAGAAGATCAGGATGAAGTCGGAGTGGAACCAGTCCTCGCGCTGCCCCTTGTCCAGCACGATCTGCAGGGCGCCGATCCCCACCGTCAGAAGCGCGATTCCCCAGGTGTCCACCCGGACCTTCTCCGTCCGTTTCATGTAGGGGGGGTCGACGATGAACATCGTGACCATCATGACTGCGAAAAGCCCGATGGGAATGTTGACGTAGAAGATCCACCGCCAGGAAAGCGTGTCCGTGATGTAGCCGCCCATCAGGGGCCCCGCGATCGGCCCGAACATGATGCCGATCCCGAACATGGCCATTGCCATCCCGTGCTCCCTGGGAGGAAACGTCTCCAGGAGGATCGCCTGGGAGAGAGGCTGGAGCGCCCCGCCGCCGATTCCCTGGAGGATCCGGAAGAAGACGAGCATTCCCAGGCTGGTGGACGCCCCGCATAAAAAAGACGCCGCGGTGAAGAGGAGGATCGAGAAGATGAGGTAATGCTTCCGTCCAAAGGTGCGGGCGAGCCACCCGGTCATGGGAATGATGATGGCGTTGGATACGAGGTAGGACGTGAGGACCCAGGACGCCTCGTCGATCCCCGCGGAGAGGGAACCGCGGATGTGGTCGAGCGAAACGTTGGCGACGCTGATGTCGATGATCTCGATCAGCGTCGGCAGCATCACGGTGACGGCGACGATCCACTTGCTCCCGCGCATCGCGTCGACCGCGTTGTCGAACCGTCTCTCCCCGTTCATCGGGTTACCGGACGTTCACCGTGGGCACGACGGACATCCCGATCCGCAGCACGTGCTCCGGGTCTTCCCCCCGGTCGAGCACGATCTTCACCGGGACCCGCTGCACGACCTTGACGTAGTTCCCCGTGGCGTTCTCGGGGGGGAAGAGGGAAAAGGCGGACCCCGTCCCCGCCATGATGCTTTCCACCTTCCCGTGGAACTTCTTCCCCGCGAACGTGTCGATGCGGATGGTGACCGGATGGCCGGGGCGGATCTTCTCGATCTGGGTCTCCTTGTAGTTCGCCACCACCCACACGCCCGACAGGTCGGCGATCGCGAGCAGCGGCTGGCCCGGGGAGACGACCTGCCCCACCTCCACTCCCTTCCGTGTCACATACCCGTCGGCGGGGGCGGCGACCTCCGCGTATTGCCGGTAGAGCTTCGCCTCCGCGAGGACGGACTCCCGCTGGCGGACGACGGCGCTTTGCTGTCCCACCCTCGCCTCGCGCTGCGATAGCGCCGCCTGCCGCTGGGCCAGGATGGCATTCTTCTGGGAGATCTGCGCCTCCTGGGTGGGGATGGCCGCCTCGGCGAGCCGAAGTTCCTCCTTCGCGAGGTCGTGGCGGGCCCTGCCCACATCCAGCTCGGTCTGGGCCTTCTCGAACCGCTCCTTGCTGATCGACTGCCGCTCGTACAGGCTTTTTGCCCGGTCCGCGTCCCGGATGGCCTGGGCAAGCTGCGCCCCGGCAAGGGTCACCCGGGACCGGGCCGCATCGACGGCAAGCCGGGCCTGGTCGAGCTGGGCCCGGGACGCCGCCAGGTCCTGGCGGGCCGCCTGGATGTCGGCTTTCCCGGCGGTGATGTCCGACTTGGCCCCGCTCAGGTCCGCCGTCGCGGCCGAGACGGCGGAACCGGCGGCGGCCTCCCGGACGGTGTACGGCTCCGGGTCGATCCGCAACAGCGGCTCCCCCTGTTTCACCGGCTGGTTGTCCACCACGAGCACCTCCACGACCGTCCCCTGGATGCGGGCGGCGACCGGATGGATCCGCCCCTCCACGTAGGCGTCGTCCGTCGCTATGTGGGTCTGACGGTACCACCAGTAGAACAGGCCGGACCCCACCGTCACGAGGGCGGCGACGGCGAACAGCATCATCGCCTTTCTGCGCCGGGAGTTTTTCGGCTGGCCCGCGACGCTTCCGTTTCGTTCCTCACCCATTGCTTCTCTCCTTGCCCCGGTTCTTCGTCATGATGGGGTATTCTATTCCAATCCCATGCGGTCCAGTAACTCCCGGGCGTTCCCGTATAGGATTTTCCCGGAGGCGGGGGTCGGCCGGGGACAATCCCATCATCATGGGGTGCAGCTTGATCCCCTTGAGGCCAAGGGTGCGCAGGGCTTCGTTCGCGACGGCGGCCGGGTCGGCGTCGTCCTGGTGCACCGTCCCGAGCGGGATCATCTCCGGGATCTCGCGGGCCAGGGAGGCGTTGAACCGGTTCCGTTCCCTTGCCTCTTCGGGCGCAAGTGGGAAGACCGCGGAAAAGAACCTTTCCGCGCCTGCGGCACCGTGACGTCCGCGGGAACGGGGTGCCCCCCCGGAATTTCCCGGTGGACCCGGCGCATGAGCCCTCCGAGTCGTCTTTCCGGGTACAGGGGGACGTGAACGTCGATGATCCGTCTCACGCCGCCGTCGCCAGGCCAGCTTTCCAGGGGATCGGGAGCATCGCCGCGAGCAGCGCTCCGAAGGCCGGCAGGAAATTGATCAGGTGTACCGCGGCGGGGACCCCGTACCCGTCGGCCACCGCCCCGAGGAGGGTTACGCCGATCCCTCCCGTCCCGATGGCGAATCCCGCGATGGTCCCGGAAGCGGTCGCCATGCGGCGGGGGAACAGCTCCTGTGCCATCACGATGGTCACCGAGAAGGTCGACACGATCGTCGCCCCGACCGCGGCTGCCAGCGGGAAAACAGCCCACCCCTGCGCGGAGAGAAAGAGGGAGATGAGCGGGACCTGGAGGGCCAGCGAGAAAAAGAGCATCCGGCGGTGGCCGATCCGGTCGGCGATCGGCCCCCCCGCCAGCGTTCCGACCGTGCCGGCGCCGAGGAACAGGAAGAGGAGGGAGGCCACGAACCCGGGGTTTCTCGCAAGTTCCTCCCGGTACAGGAACGGGAGGAATGCGGCGAGACCGAGCTGCGTCCACGTGCGGAACACGACGATGAGGACGATCAGCGAGACCGCGTACACGGGGTGCCGGACCCTGTTTTCGTTGGGGGGGAGCGGTCGCATGGCTACCGCCGCGATACGCTCCCGGATCGGGGGAAGGGCCGGCACGAAGAGGGCAGCGGCGGCTGCCGCGGGGATGATCAGGACGGCAACCCCCGTTAGGCCGTACCGGGAAACGAGGAAGATGGCGGCGGGCGCGCCGATGGCGAACCCGAGGTTCCCCCCCACGGAGAAGAAGGACATCCCCGTCGCGCGCTTCACCGAGGCGATGCAGGCGGTTGCCTTGAATCCTTCCGGGTGAAAGGCGGCCGTGCCGAATCCCAGGAACATCACGGTGGCGATAAGCCACGGAAAACTCGGCGAGTGCGGGAGCAGGGCGACGCCGATGCCGGAAATCAGGCATCCCAGCGGGAGGAGCACCGGGAACGGCCTGCGGTCGGTCATGTACCCGAACAGAGGCTGGATGACGGAGGAGGTCAGGTGCGCCGCGAGCAGGATCGAACCGGTGACGGTGTAGGAGAGGGAGAATTGGTCCTTCAGGTACGGGAGGAGCGCGGGGAGGGCTCCCTGCACCAGGTCGGTGCACAGGTGTCCGAACGAGAGAACGAAGAGAAGCAGAGCCCCGTTGTTCATAAGCAGGTCACGTCCGCGATCGTCTCTTTCCCCAGCAGGAGCATCACCAGCCGGTCCATTCCCAGCGCCGCCCCGGAACACGGCGGGAGTCCCGCCCGCAGGGCGTCAAGAAGGTCCGGGTCGACCGGCAACCGCACCCCCGTTTGACGCTCGTGGCGCGCGGACAGTTCCACGAGTCGCTCCTCTTGCTCCCGGGGGTCGGTCAACTCCTCATATCCGTTCACGATTTCGACCCCGGCGACGTACCCTTCGAACCGTTCCGAGATGCCTGCTTCCCTCTCTCGCCTCCTGGCCATCCCGGCGAGCGCCGCGGGGAACCCCGTCAGGAAGACGGCCCCCATTCTTTTCAGAACCGGTTCGATCACGTCCAGGATGGCCCGAAAGAAGAGGTCCTCCCACGTCTCGGCCGGTGCGGGACGTATCCCTTTCCCGGAGAGGCCGGTACGCAGCGCCTCCGTGTCCCCGATCGGGCTATCGAGGAGTTCCGCGAACGCCTCCGTCAGCTCCCACCGCCTCCACCGGTGGGGAAGGGGAATCCGTTTCCCACCGTGGCGGATTTCCTCCGTCCCCGTCGTCCGGCGGGCCAGGTGCCGGAGGAGGTCCTCGACGTCCTTCATCACCGCGGCGGCCGGCTCCCCCACCCGGTACCACTCGAGCATCGTGAACTCCGGGCGGTGAAGAGGGGAGCCCTCCCGGTTCCGGAACACCTTGCCGAGGTAAAAGATGTTTCCCGAACCCGCAGCGAGGAGTTTCTTCATCGACGGCTCCGGGGAGGCGTGGAGGTAGAGGCCGGACGTCCGCCCCGCCGCGTCGGAGACCTGCACCGGGAAGACGTTGGGGTCGATGTTCGGATACGGCTGCGCGATCGGCGGATCGACCTCGAGAAACCCCCTTTCCCGGAAGAAGGCCCGGGTCCATTCGAGAATGCGGGAGCGGCACCGCAGCGTTTCCCAGGAGAGCTCGCCTCTTGCCAGCCTGCGCCACGTCATGGAATGGTTGCTGCCGTCTCCCCGCCTGCGTTTCCCGCAAGCGCTGATTACCCTATCCTATGCCATTTCCCCCCCGGGGCGAAAGAGAGCGCGGTGGATATCGCCGGGATAACCGTGCAATATAGGCGGGAAAGGAGGGAAAAACGATGCCGTTTCCGAGCTGGGGAGAGACCGAGGAAGGGCGGGACATGCTGCAAGAGGCGGCGGAACAACTGGTCCAGGCCGCAAAGCTTCTCAACCTGGACCCGAACCTGGCGAACCGGCTCCGGTTCCCGAAACGCGCGCTCATCGTGACCGTACCGGTCCGGCTGGACGACGGGAGGGTCGTCACGTACACGGGGTACCGCGTCCACCACAACATCACACTCGGGCCGGGAAAGGGGGGGATCCGGTACAGCCCCACCGTATCCCTCGAGGAGACGACCGCCCTCGCCATGTGGATGACGTGGAAGTGCGCTCTCATGAACATCCCCTTCGGGGGGGCCAAGGGGGGCGTCTGCTGCAATCCCCTCGAGATGTCCCGCCGAGAGCTTCAGGCGCTTACCCGGCGGTTCACCTCCGAGATCGTGATGCTGATCGGGCCGGAGAAGGATATCCCGGCGCCGGACATGTACACCAACGAGCAGACGATGTCGTGGATCATGGACACCTACTCGATGCAGGTGGGGTACTCCGTTCCGGGAGTGGTGACCGGCAAGCCGCTCGTCGTCGGGGGCTCCGTGGGGCGCCGCGAGGCGACCGGGCGCGGGCTGGTCAACCTCATCATCGCCGCCGTCGAGCGGCTGGGGCTTGTCCCCGAAAAGCTCACCGCGGTGGTCCAGGGGTTCGGGAACGTCGGTTCCGTCGCGGCGCAGGAGCTCGCGGAAAAGAAGGTGAAGGTGATCGGGGTGAGCGACGTGTACGGAGGCGCGCACAACCCCGGCGGACTTCCGGTGGACGACCTGATCCGGCACGTGGAGGCGGGGGGAAAAGTATCGGAGTTCCCGGGCGTTATCCCGGTGTCGAACAAGGACCTCCTGGAGATCCCGTGCGACATCCTCGCGCCGTGCGCCACGGCGGGGCAGATCACACGGGAGAACGTGGAGCGGGTCCGATGCCGCATCCTGGCCGAAGGGGCGAACGGCCCGACCACGCTGGAAGCCGACGCGATCCTGCAACAGAGGGGGGTGTTCATCATCCCGGACGTCCTGGGGAACGCCGGCGGGGTGACGGCCTCCTACTTCGAATGGGTGCAGGACACGCAGAAGTTCTTCTGGGACATCGGGGAAGTGAACCGGCAGCTGCAGCGGATCATGCTCGGGGCGTTTCAGGAAGTGCTCTCCCTTGCGCACGGCAAAGGGGTGTCGCACCGGATGGCCGCGCTCATGATCGGCATTTCGCGGGTGGCGCAGGCGATGCGGTTCCGGGGGCTCTACCCCTAAGAACAGGGACGTCTAAGAACTCTTTCTCCCCCCCCGGCGTGCGCCGCGGTCGTGCGCCCGGGGGGAAGTGCCGGATCCCGGGCCCCTGGCTCGCGGAGGGGTCCCCTTAGGCTACGCTCGCGACCTTGCGCCCGCTCGCTGCCGGTTCCGCTCGACGCGATTTCTTCCTCGCTCCACAGGCCGCCTCGTCGACCCCCCCGCATCGCCTAAGGGTCCCCGGTTGCCGGCGCAGCAAGCCGAAGGAGTGGGGGCGCAGTGAGACCGGCCTCCAGGAGTCCATTCCCGTAAGATCCCGGCATTCGAGGGCCGCTGCATCCGCTCCCGCTTCGTTGCGCTTCTTCACCATACTCAACGGTATGCCTCAGTCGCGCGCCTTGCTGGCGCGGCGCATCGACGCTCTCGGTGCGTCAAGCTATTTACGAGACGGTACACTAGGCCCAGCGCCGCCGTCAGGCTTCCTCGACGCTTAAGTATTCGGCCAGGCGCGGCCGGTTCACGATGATCCGCCGCCCCTTCCGGCGGATCATCCCCATCTCCTCGAACTTGTGCAGCTGGATGGTGACGGTTTCCCGCGCGGTTCCGATCAGGTTCGACAGTTCCTCGTGGGTGAGGTGCAGGGGGATCAGGGTCCCCGCGGGAGTCTCCACCCCCAGGTCCTCCGACAGGTGGAGAAGCTCCCGGGCGAGGCGATGATAGGCCCACGCGTGGAGGAGCCCGGCGAACTCCTTTTCCACCCGGACGAGACGTGTGGAAAGCATCTTCGTGAAATTGCGCGAAAAGGAGGGGTGGGAGGAAAGCAGATCGAGGAGATCTTTCCTTTTCAGGATGGCAACGGTGACGTCCGTCACGGCGACGGCCGTGAAGGGCCGCTTTTCCTCATTGACGATCAGTTCCCCGAAGACATCTCCGGGACGGAGGATGTGCAGGATCGACTCCGTCCCCCTCTCCGAGAGGGAGGTGAGCTTTACCAGGCCGGTTCTTACGATGAAGAGCGCTTCGGCTGCGTCTCCCTCACGGAAGATCGCCGCATCGCGCGGGAACTCCCGTTCGGTGCAAAGATCCAGGATCTTCCGCGTCTCCCCTTCGGGAATCCTTCGGAAAAGTTCCTCCGATGTCTGGAAGGGCAGCGGCATGATATCGCCCCCTGCGGTGATCGGATGGCGCCTTGCCGAACTTGTCCCATTCTATCCCCGCCGGGGGAATTCTTCCACCCGTGCCCCGAAGGGCCGCGCCGCTCCGGCCACGGTACATAAAAAAACGCCCGGCGGATCCTCCGGGAGGGGGATTCCGCGGGCGGTCGCTCCGCCACCCCCCTTTCGGGCACGGAGCCCCGCGATGGGACGTGGCAGGCCCTATGGGTTCCCTGGAGCAGGGCCGGAATGCGCCGGGCGGTCAGGCGGCAAGACGCACCTTTTCCTCCCTGGGAGGAGCGGGTTCGGCCGTCTCGGGAAGAGGCCATTCTGCCCAAGCAAAGCGGGCCCCCGCCTCCTCCTCTGTGGCCATCCAGGCCAGGAAAGTCCCCGTGACCGCAGCGACCAAGATGAGGAACGCGGCGATCGCGATGTCGAAGCCGACTGTCATGCCCTCGAGGACGATGCCTTCCATGTTTCTCACCCCCTTTCACTTCCCACTATAGGGAAGGGAGAGGGATTCTTCCGTGAGAAATCTAACAATCGGAATTTATCGATTCATTCGCCTCACGGCAAGGGGAACGCGAAGGTCGTCCGCTTTTTTGGCGCCTCCCCGGAAGGGAAGGGGAAACGGTACTGGTTCCCGGGGGGTTGAATTCTACTTGTTTTCCAGAGGTTTCACGACCTCGCCCGTGTCGACGCGCACGACGCTGCCGTCTTCCCGCGTCATGGTCCATCCTCTGGTTCGTTCGTGCCTCGGCGATTCGGCGGAAGGGATCAGGACGAGTTTCCCGCTGATGACTTCCAGCTTCACTCCGGAAAGGGATGACCTCCTTCTCTCCGGGTTTCTCCCCTGCCCGCGGCCGGCCAACCCTTTCTGCCGCCTCTTCTCGATTTCCTGCTCTCTCTCCATGTCGGAGGAAGCGATTCTTGCCGAAACCATAGCCAGCCCGATGTCCAGTTCGCCCATGTATTTCACCCCCCCCATCGGAATTAGTACCCGTTAGATGAAACGGGGTAGGGAATCGATTCCGCGCAGGTGCCGAAGGATTTTTTTCTTTCCGAGGGTACTTACCTCGGCCCCCCGACCAGCAGGGAAACAAAGAAGCGCACCACCAGGTATCCCACCCCGCCCGCGAGAAACAGCCATAGAACCACGAGAGCGATGTCGAAAACCCCGGGAAGCGAGGGGTGAAAGTACCTGGCGCCGGACCGCGGCCTGCGGGAGGAGGAGCTGCGGGAATGCCGTTTTTCCGGAGGGGATGAGGAGGAAACCGCGCCGTGCAGGGGGAGAATCCCTTCTTTCTGCCAGGTGACCTGCCTGTCGAGGAGACTCCCCGGTGTTACACCTTTCTCCGGCGGTGCGGAGGACGGGGTCTTCGCGGGGGGGACCGGTCCGGGTTTCGCAAGAGGAGCAGCGGGCTCCGGGCGGATGTACCCGGAGATGTCGTAACCGCCGGTGGGCAATCTCCTGGGACGTGCCTCCCGGAAGAGGTCAAGGGAGTAGACGTTGTCGGGGACGGCCTCCGCCGGGATTTCCACTTCCGCAAGCGACGTTCGGGGTTGAGTCATCGCCTCCGCCTGCGGCAGGCCGCGACGGGTTTGTCCCGGAGGGGAATCCTCCCGTCCGGCCGGGGTCCCGTCTTTTTCCTTCGGGGGAGGCGGCCCGCGATGGCTGCCCGTTCTTTCCCCCCGATCCGCCGGCTGCGGATACCCGGGGACCGTCTCCGGGGCCAGGACGACGATCGTCCCGCCGCACCTGCGGCAGCGCACCTCCGCCCCCTTGAACCCCTGCATCATCGATTCCCGCATCCGGTAGCGCACCTGGCATATGCTGCACTCGATTACCATCGCCTTCCCCCGTATGGCGGGTTCGTTGGATGCGCCGGTACGATTCTTGACGCCATCGTCTTCCCGTTTTCGATGGATGAAAAGGTAGTGAGAAAAAGGTATCGCTTTGGCGAACCATTGACAAGAAATGAAACGCGTCGCCGCGGAAACCGCAGTCTCGGGTTGCGGATGTCCACTTTCTGTGGGAGGTGCGGCGGACGCCATCTATCCTCTTCCTCCCGGATCGTATATTGTAGAGAGGATGATGGGAAGCCACATCGGGTCCCGGGCAGGAGGACAGGGACAATGGTACATGCGGGGATTGCCGAATATGCTGCCATTCTCACGGGTATCGGGGGGACCACCCTGTCAAGCGGTGAACCTACCATGACGGTTATTGCGGTCGTTGGCGGCATCATCTTCCTGTTCTGGCTGGTCGTCTTCAAATTGTAATCCCGCGGTCCCCCCCTTCCGGGTTCCTACCGCGGGAAATTGGAGGACACTCCCCTCTTCTCCCGGCCCCCCATTTCCGCCGGTAAAGGCCGATCCGTTCGGCCTGCGTGAGAACGTGTTCTTGCGACACGGGGCAGGTCCGTTGCCCGTGTTGATATGAATGATAGCGGTCGTCATGCCTGCTCCCTCCCGCTCCTTCCCGCGACATGAAAAATGCCCGATTTCTGCAACCCGATGGCGTTCCGGTGAATCAGACAAGAAAATCGGGAACCGATCCCGGTACCTGAACAGGAGGAGGAGAGATGCGACGATTCCGGATCATGGGTATTACCGCCCTGCTTCTGACGCTTCCTGCGGCTGCTCCCGCGGCAACGTGGGAATTCGACCCCGCACACACGGGAGTCCAATTCAAGGTGCGTCATCTGATGGTTTCCCATGTGCGCGGGGATTTTGAAAAAGTATCGGGAAAAATCGTATACGACGAGCAGGACATCTCCAGGTCCTCGGCGGACATCACCATCGATGCCGCCTCCATCAACACCCGCGTGGCCAAACGTGACGAACATCTGAAAAGCCCCGATTTCCTGGATGCCGCAAAGTATCCCTCCCTGGTATTCAAATCGAAGAAGGTGGAACAAGCAGGCGACGGGAAACTCAAGATGACCGGGGACCTGACCATCCGCGGGGTGACCAAAGAGATCGTGCTGGACATCGAGGGGCCGACCCCTTCCATCAGGGATCTCGAGGGGAAGACGCGGGTCGGGGGAGTCGCGTCCACGAAAATCAACCGGAAGGATTTCGGGCTCACCTGGAACAAGGCGATCGAGACCGGGGGAGTGGTCGTGGGCGACGAGGTGGAAATCACCATCGACACCGAGATTTTCAAGGAGCGGTAAGCCCCGGGAGTCAACGGTATCGGCCCCGGGATGGCCGGCGGGAGGATCAAAGCAGAAGGATGGGGAGAGGGAAGCAGGATTCCTGTCCTGGTCATCTACATTTTCTTCAAAGAAAAGAAACTTCATGGTAAAAGGAAACCATGCAAACCGGTCTTTTCGATTATTTCGGATTTCTCATACGTACCGTGGAAGGTAGCGTAACGAGGCTGTCCTTGTGGGTCGGCATGGACATGACCTGGCCCTTGTTCATTTTGGTAGGGATTGCGTTTTTCCTCTTAATATCTTCCCCGAGCAGGTGAATCCGGGGAAGCTCCCCAACCGCACAAAGCCGGATCATGATCCCTTCTCCCGCACCAGTCCAGCATTTTGGATGTTGCCCAAGACCCCTGCGATGACTCTGCGCTCTTGCCGACTTGCTCCGGCGCATGAGGTGAACGCGCCAGCAGTCCTCGCGGTGCTACCATAGGGAGATCGGGTGGGTAGGGAGGAGAAGTCCTCGCGGCCTTGCCTGATGTTGGTTGATAGGCGTAGACTGAAAAAATGTGTAATCAATTACCGGGAAAGAGGAGGAACAACGGGGTCGCGCTGATCGGGGTCTCGGTCCTTCTCGTGGCCGGCACGGCATGCCAGCGGGGTACGCCGGCTGCAGACGCGTCGCGCGCCACCATGGTCCAGGAGCCGCGCCCGGTGTACGTCGCAGCGGCCGTGGAGGGGCGTCTGCCACGCACGGTGATCGTCACCGGCACGCTCGCCGCCGACGAGGAGGTCAGCGCGGGCTTCAAGGTCGCCGGGCGGGTGAGCGAAATCGCGGTCGACCTCGGCACCAAGGTGCGGAAAGGGCAGATCCTGGCACGCCTCGACCCGACGGATTTCCGGTTCCGCGTCGAGCAGGCCGAGGCAGCCCTCCGCCAGGTGCGCGCGGGGCTGGGACTTCCCCCGGAAGGCCCGGACGAGCGCGTAGACACCGAGAAGACCGCGCAGGTTCGGGAAGCGCGGGCGGTGCTCGAGGAGGCGCGCCTGAACCGGGATCGCATGACGCAGCTTTGGGAGAAAGATCTCGTTGCGCGGGCCGAGTTTGACGCGGCCCTGTCACGACTGCTGGTTGCCGAGGGCCGCTATCAGGCCGCCGTCGAAGAGGTCCGGAACCGTCAGGAGATCCTGGCCGAGCGGCGCTCGGCCCTCTCGCTGGCGCGTCAGCAACTCGCCGACACCGTGTTGGTCGCCCCCATCGGGGGCGCCGTCCGGGAACGCCGGGCCTCGGTGGGCGAGTTTTTGGCTGCCGGCTCGCTGGTGGTCAGCCTGGTCCGGATTCACCCGCTTCGGCTGCGGGTAGCGGTCCCGGAACGGGACGCCCCCGCCATCCGGATCGGCCAGGAAATTACGGTACGGTTGGAGGGAGACCCCGCTCTGCATGCCGGACGCGTGGCCCGTCTGAGTCCGGCCATCCAGGAGCAGAACCGCACGCTGGCCGTGGAGGCCGAGGTGGCGAACCCGCAGGGGATGCTCCGGCCCGGTGCTTTTGCGCGGGCCGAGATCGTGGTCGAAGCCGCTCGTCCCGCCGTCCTGGTGCCCGACAAGGCGATCGTGACCTTCGCCGGACTGGAGAGGGTGTTCGGTGTAAAAGACGGTCTCGCCGTGGAAAAGCGGATCCGCACGGGACGGCGCGTGGGCGACCGGGTGGAAGTCCTCGAGGGGCTTGCCGCGGGCGAGCAGGTTGTGGTCGAGCCCGGAAATCTTACCGGCGGGCAGCCTGTCATTCTGAAGCAGTAGGCCGTCCTTGCAGAAACTCGCAGAAGTATGCATCCGCCGCCCGGTCTTTGCAGCGATGCTCATTCTTGCGCTGGTCGTCGTCGGGGCCGCCAGCTACGTCCGTCTCGGAGTCGACCGGTTCCCCTCGGTGGACCTGCCCACCGTCTCTGTCCGCACCCAGCTGCCCGGCGCGTCCACCGAAGAGGTGGAGACCGAAATCTCGAAGCGGATCGAGGAGGCGGTCAACAGCGTCGAGGGGATCGACGAGCTTCGGTCGATCTCGGGTCCGGGTGCCTCCGTCGTCATCGTCACCTTCAACCTCAACCGGGACATCGATACGGCGGCCCAGGATGTGCGGGACCGAGTCGCGGCCGTCCTTCGGGACCTGCCGAAGGATGCAACGGTCCCCCTGATCTCGAAGGTCGACAACGACCAGCAGCCGGTCCTGACGGTGGCCCTGGCCGGGGACCGGCCTCTTCGCGAACTGACCGAGCTGGCCGACAAGGTGGTGAAGATCCGCCTGGAGAGATCCGCGGGCGTGGGCGAGGTGCGGATCGTCGGCGGGCTGGAGCGCGCGGTCAGCGTGTGGGTGGATGCGGACCGGCTGGCTGCCTACCAGATCCCGATCACCGCGGTGCGCGATGCGATCGCCCGGCAAAATACGGACGCCTCCGGCGGCAATGTCACTCGCGGCGCCCGGGAGGAGACGCTCCGGACGATCGGACGTCTGACCGACCCGCGCGCATTCGACGACCTGGTGGTCGCCACGATCGGCGGGTCGCCCGTCCGCGTGCGGGACCTCGGGTGGGCGGAGGACGGCACCCGGGAACAGCGATCGACTGCCCGGCTCAACGGAGTCCCCACCGTGGTCCTCGAGGTGCGGCGCCAGTCGGGGGCCAACACCGTCGCCGTCATCGAGGAGGCCAAACGAAGCATCGCAGCTGCCGCCAGGGAGCTGCCGGCAGGGGTCAGCCTCACGGAGATCCAGGACCAGTCCCGCTACATATACGCCGCTTTGCACGAGATCAACGTGCACCTGATCCTCGGAAGCATTCTGGCCTCCCTCGTCGTTTTCGTGTTCATGCGCAGCTGGCGGTCGACCGCGATCGCCGCAGTGGCCATCCCCGCGTCGGTGGTCTCGACCTTCGGCATGATGTGGGCGCTCCACTTCACGCTCAACACCGTGACGATGCTCGCCCTCGTCCTGATGGTCGGGATCGTGATCGACGACGCGATCGTCGTGCTCGAGAACATCTTCCGGTTTGTCGAGGAGAAGGGGATGTCGCCGTTTGCGGCCGCACGGGCCGCGACGGCCGACATCGGCCTGGCCGTGATGGCGACGACCTTCTCGCTGGTGATCATCTTCATCCCGGTGTCGTTCATGTCGAGCATCTCCGGCCGCTTTCTCTACCAGTTCGGCATCACGGCGGCCGTGGCGGTCCTGGTGAGCCTTCTCGTCTCCTTCAGCCTGACCCCCATGATGAGCGCACGGCTTCTGGGGAGCGCGGCAATGGAGCCGCACGACCCGACCGGGGCGCCCCGTTCCCGGCGCGGGTTCTACCGCCGGCTCGACGCGGGATACACGCGAGCGCTTTCCTTCACCCTCCGCCACCGGCGGGCGGTCGCGTTGTTCTCGCTGGGCGTCATGCTGTCGGCGGTCCCCCTGTACGGGCTGATCCGCCAGGACTACCTCCCGGGCAACGTGGACGAGGGGGAGTTCTTCGTGACCGTGAGCGCCCCCCAGGGCACGAGCCTGGGCAGCATGGACGATATCATGCGCGCCATCGCGGACGAGGTGCGGTCCTTGCCCGGCGTGCGGCTGGTGCTCGCGACGGCCGGGGGCGGGTTCATCGGATCGGTGAACGAGGGACGGGCATATGTCCAGCTCGCGCCCCACGGGGAGCGCGTCTTCTCCCTCTCCCGGTTGGTACGGGGGGTCTTAAGCGGTGACCCGCTCCTTGCGTTCCGGGGGAACCGCTCCCAGCGCGAAGTGATGCAGGAGGTGCGCGGGAGGGTCCGCAAGTACCGGGATCTCCGGATCGCGGCCCGGAACATTGCCGGGTTCAACATCGGCGGCGGGAGCTTCGAGGTCGACTTCGTCCTCCGGGGACCGGATCTTCAGGTGCTCTCGGCCTACGCCGAGCGGCTGCGGGACCGCCAGGAGTCCCTCGGGCTCGTCGACGCCGACACGACGCTCAAGCTCGACAAGCCCGAGCTTCGGGTCCAGGTGGACCGGGCCCGCGCCGCCGACCTCCGGGTCGATCCCGAACGGATCGGTACGGCGGTCCGGCTCATGGTCGGCGGGGACGAGGAGGTCTCGCGCTTCACCGACCCTTCCGTCAACGAGGACTACAAGGTCCAGCTGCGGCTTCGCGAGGAGGACCGGGCCGACCCCGAAACGATCGGACGGCTGTACGTCTCCCGGGAGGACGGGGGACTGGTGCAGCTCAGCAGCGTCGCGCGGATCGAGCAGGTGCAAAGCGCCTCGCGGATCGACCGCCTCGACCGGCAGAGGGAGGTCCGCCTCCGGTCGTCCGTCGCGCCCGGGTTCGCACTCGCGGACCGGCTCGAGGCGCTCAGGGCCGCGGTAGCCGGGATGAACCTTCCGGCCGGCTACACGACGCGCGTTTCCGGCCGGGGACGGGAACTCGAGCGGACGTTCGGCGAGTTCGTCTGGGCCTTCGCCCTGTCGATCGTGTTCATGTACATGATTCTCGCCTCCCAGTTCGAGAACCTGGTACACCCCTTCACGATCCTGCTCTCCCTGCCGATCTCGGTTCCCTTCGCTCTCCTGTCGATCTGGCTCGCCGGCCACACCCTGAATCTCTACTCGGCGCTCGGGATCCTCGTGCTCTTCGGCGTCGTCAAGAAGAACGCGATCCTGCAGATCGACCACATGAACAACCTGCGGGAGGCCGGTCTGGACCGGACGGCGGCGATCCTCCAGGGGAACCGCGACCGGCTCCGCCCGATCCTCATGACCACGCTCACGTTCGTGGCCGGCATGCTTCCCCTGGCAGTCGGCACCGGCCCGGGCGCCGAGGAACGCCGCGTGATCGCCGTGGTCGTGATCGGCGGCCAGACGCTCTCGCTGCTGCTCACGCTGCTGGCCACGCCGGTCGTCTACTCGCTCCTCGACGATCTGGGCTTCGCTTTCCGGCGACGGCGCTCGGCCGTGCCGGTTCCGGTCGATCCCACCCCGGAAACGGCGGCCTCCGGGAGAGTCGACGAAAAATATGATCGGGCTTCGAGCGACGAGGGCCGGCGGTAAGGCTGATAAGGAAAGGACGGAGCCAAAGGCTCCGCCCTTCTTTGGGAATGCTACCCCCTGTCCTCCGGAACAAACCCGACGGGGAACGGAAGTTCCGTGCCCCTGAGCTCGAACCCGGGGAGGAAAGACTCAGGCAGGGTTCCGGTCATCCGGGGCGTTAGTTGCGAATGCCCCGTTTATGTGGCTTTCTTCTCGTCGCGGATGAGCCGATGCAACTTCTTCCTCAGGTTCTTTGGTATTTCATGGACGTTGTGGGCGGATTTGGAGTGCTCGGAAGCCTGTCGAATGATGGTTTCCTCGGTTTCGCCGCGGAACACGGCATTGCAGCCGGATACCAACTCGCTGCATTTCAGGACCTTCCCCATGGAGCACCTCCGACCCTTCCGCTTGTGGTCCGGAAGATTGGCAGGTTTTCAATGCGTGGTTGACGGGTGACAGGCCGGGGGTCTTCGGTACTCCACCTCATCATAGATGATTATTTTCCCAATGGCTTCAGAAAAGGAGAACGTGAACCTTGACCGAACCTCGCGGAGGAGGGGAAGCGGAGGATGGTTGTTCCCTAAACGGGGAACGATCGGGTGTCCGCCAAGTAGGTGAAAAAACGTGGCGCGCCTGGAGAGATTCGAACTCCCGACCCGCTGCTTAGAAGGCAGCTGCTCTATCCACCTGAGCTACAGGCGCGCGAAATGATAGGATTATAGCAATAAACCCCGTCGGCTGTTCCTGCCATTTGAGACGGGCGGGGAATTTTTATCGTCGATAAACCGTGATGGCTGAACAAAAGGTAATCAATTGCGCGGCCCTGCACGTGCCGCCGGAATCGTCCGTACCGCCGTCCGGGAGGGAGGTGAGGTGGACCTTCCCGGTGGAGGGGATGACCTGCGCCTCCTGCGTCGCCCGGGTGGAAAAAAGCCTCTCCCGAGTGGAAGGCGTAACCGAAGCTTCCGTCAATCTGGCCACGAAGACCGCGACGGTTACGGTTGATCCGCATCGGGCCGGGCCGGGGAGACTGGTCTCCGCGATCCGCGACACCGGGTACGAGGTCCCCGTGCAAAGGACGGAGTTCCCTGTGGAAGGGATGACCTGCGCCTCCTGCGTCGCAAGGGTGGAGAAGGCCCTCGCCTCGGTGCCCGGCGTCCTCTCCGCGAGCGTCAACCTGGCCACGCAGTCCGGGACGGTGAGTTTCCTCCCGGGGGTTGCGGACATGGGGGCGGTTCGGGCCGCAGTCGAAAGCGCGGGGTACGCCGTCCCGGAGGTCAGGGCGGAGGAAGACCCCGTCGCCCGGCAGGTGAGGATGCAGCGCGAGGAGGAGCGGTCGCTGCTCACGAGGCTTCGCGTGGGATTCCTGCTCGGCGTTCCGCTGTTTCTCCTCGCGCAGTGGGAGATGATCGCCGGCCCCGCCGGATTCCCGCTTTCCCCGTTCGCGAGCGCCCTTCTCCAGCTTGCCCTGGTGACCCCGATCCAGTTCTACGTCGGCTCCCGGTTCTACCGCGGCGCCTGGGCCACGGCGAAGCACGGGACGACCGACATGAACACGCTGGTCGCTTTGGGAACGACGGTGGCCTACGCGTACAGCCTCGTCGCCACCTTCTTCCCCGGGCTGTTCGCCGTTCCGGGGGCTGCCCCCCACGTCTATTTCGACACCTCCGCGGCGATCATCTCCCTCATCCTCCTCGGGCGGTATTTCGAGACGCGGGCGAAGGGGAAGACGTCCGAGGCCGTGAAGAGACTGATCGGCCTGCAACCGAAGACGGCGCGGGTGATCCGCGACGGCGGGGAGGTGGACATCCCTCTCGAGGAGGTCATGGCCGGGGAACGGGTCGTTGTCCGGCCCGGGGAGAAGGTCCCGGTGGACGGCGCCGTGGAGGAGGGGACAAGCTCGGTCGACGAGTCGATGATGACGGGCGAGCCTGTCCCGAAGGACAAGGGGCAGGGCGACGCCGTGACAGGCGGGACGATGAACGTCAACGGCCGGCTCGTCGTGCGCGCCACCCATGTGGGAAAGGACACGGTCCTGGCCCGGATCGTCCGGATGGTGCAGGAAGCGCAGGGGAGCAAGCCGCCGATCGGGCGCCTGGCGGACGTCATCGCGTCGTACTTTGTTCCTTCGGTGATCGGTGTAGCCCTGCTTACCTTCGCCGCCTGGTGGGCCTTCGGTCCGCAGCCGCGGCTCACCTACGCCATGCTGAGCGCGATCTCGGTCCTCATCATCGCCTGCCCCTGCGCGCTCGGGCTCGCCACCCCCACGTCGATCATGGTGGGCACGGGGAAGGGGGCGGAGCTGGGCATCCTGATCCGGAGCGGGGCCGCGCTGGAGACGGCGCACAAGGTAGACACCGTCATCCTCGACAAGACCGGGACGGTCACCCGCGGGCGGCCGGAGCTTTCCTGGGTCCGATCCGCGTCCCACGGCCCCTTCCAGGGGGAGAAAGGGGAGCGGGACCTGCTCCGGCTCGCCGCCTCCGCCGAGACCGGGTCGGAACACCCTCTGGCGGACGCGGTGGTCCGGGGCGCGAAAGAAAGAGGACTTTCCCTGGAATCTCCCGGGGAGTTTCACGCCCGGCCGGGCCACGGGATCCGCGCCACGGTTGCGGGACGGCGGATCCACGTGGGCAGCGAAAGGTGGCTCGAGGAGGAAGGGATCGATGCGTCCCTTCTCCTTACCGCCGCGAAGGAACTGTCGGAGTCGGGATCCACGGTTATCTTCGTCGCCGTGGACGGAAAGGCCGCCGGGGTCGTGGCGGTTGCAGACGAGATCAAGGAGGGGGCCCCGGAAGCGATCGGGGTCCTGCGCGGGATGGGGCTCGATGTCGTGATGCTGACCGGCGACAACCCGAGGACGGCGAAGGCGATGGCCGCTCGGGCCGGGATCGCGCGCGTGCGTGCCGAGGTCCTCCCCGACCAGAAGGCGGAGGTAGTCCGCAGGATCCAGGCGGAAGGAAAGGTCGTCGCGATGGTGGGGGACGGGATCAACGACGCCCCGGCACTCGCCCAGGCCGACGTCGGGATGGCGATCGGCACCGGTACGGACATCGCGATCGAATCGGGGGACATCGTCCTGATGAGCGGGGAGTTGAAGGGGGTGGCGACGGCGATCGCCTTAAGCCGGGCCACCCTCCGGAACATCCGCCAGAACCTGTTCTGGGCGTTCGCCTACAACGTGGTGCTCATCCCGGTGGCTGCGGGAGTCCTGTACCCGCATTTCCGGGTGATGCTCTCCCCCATCCTCGCCGCCGCGGCGATGGGGCTGTCCTCCGTTACCGTCGTGTCGAACGCCCTCCGTCTCCGTCGGTTCCGGGCGTAGCAAAGCAAAGGGACGCAAAGCAAAGGGACGTTCTTATGCTTTCCGGGGAGATAAAAAGTTTTAAGAACGTCCCCGAACTTTGTCCCCGGACTTTACGGCAGTTTCTTTCCCGTCTTCTTGAGGATCGTCTCCCACATGTCGGCGTGCTTCTCCTCCTCGGCGACGATCTCCTCCATCATGAGGCGGGTGGTGGAGTCCCCCGCCTCGTCGGCTAACTTGATGACCGTCTTGTAGAACTCGATCGCCTCGTACTCGCCTTCGAGGTCGTCCTGCATCATCTTTTTCAGATCGCCGCCCTTTTTGATGGGGGCAGGCTTCGTGGAAGGGTCCCCTTCGAGGAAGTTGATCCGCTCGGCGACCCGCTCGGCATGCTTCATCTCATCCATGGACGTCTTCTCGAAGAGGGGGAGGATCGCGGCGCTCTCCATCCCGTCGCCGGTCCAGTGGTGGTGCAGGTACTGCAGGATGGCGCCGATCTCCAGCTCAAGGACCTTGTTCAACGCCTCGATGATGCGCGGGTTCCCTTTCATGGCATACCTCCGTTCGTTCGAGGATAGGGCTGTACGATAAGACCCCTCGGGTTTGGGTGAGTCGTAAATCATCATAGCAACTGGACGAGGGGGCGAAAACGATTTTGCAGCAATGCGATGCAGAGCCGTTTCCCGTTGACCCCCCACGCCCCGGTTTGTATAATTATAATTTGCCGTTTGCCGGGTGGTGAGTGTAGCTCAGTTGGCAGAGCACCAGGTTGTGGCCCTGGTGGCCGCGGGTTCAATCCCCGTCACTCACCCCATCTCTTGCGATCAGAAGGGCGCCTGTAGCTCAGGGGATAGAGCACCGGCCTCCGGAGCCGGGTGCGGAGGTTCGATTCCTCCCAGGCGCGCCAAAAAAAGCAAAGGGACGTTCTTAAACTTTTTCGGGCCACTAGCTCAACCCGGCAGAGCAGCTGACTCTTAATCAGGAGGTTGAAGGTTCGAATCCTTCGTGGCCCACCAATGAAAACGAGGGGTTAGGCGATTCCGCTTGGCCCCTTTTTTGTTCCTGGCGCGCCGGGGGCGCATTTTCGAGCATCGCGGCAAGCCGGTTGACGGCTTGCCGGTTCGCCCCGGGGATCAAGTGCCCGTAGTTATCGACGGTGATCTGAATGGAGTGGTGTCCTCATTGCTCCTTGACATAGGCGAGGGATTCCCCGCAAATAGGCAGCATCTGCGTCTTTCAACTGTTCTGCGATTGTCGGAATAGCCAGCGATATATGAAACAAGATGATGAGTAAACCGACCGTCAGATATCGATACACCTTTGCGCTCCCGCACCTTGACGCCCATGCTCACCCCTCCTTTTCCTTCCATTCGCCGCACCAATCATCAGGAGTAACGAAGGGAAAGATGTGATCTCCCCACGATCCCCGGAGTGCGTATTGGGGGGGAAAACGTCTGCAGAATCCCTTGAGGAGTGTAACCATTTCATCGTACTCGTTCTTTCTTGTAAATTCCGAATACCTGCAACTCTTGCAATTTCTTTCCATCCCTCACGCCCCCTTTCCGGGTTTGCGCTTCGTTCGCCGCTTCGGTTCCTTCTCCTTGAGGTAGGTGTCGATCCGCCGGAGCCACTCGCTGAACGTGATCCCTTCGTCCAACAAGGGAGTCCCCGGCGGCGAGGAAGCGAAAAGGAAGGCCGCATCACTCCTCCATTTCCCGTACCCAAGGGTGGGATAAAAATATCCAGAGGGGCGCTCGCTCGCCTAGTCGGTGGCGACCCTATCCCCCCGTATCCTGGTAATGTTCGTTTGGGATTAATTCCGTTTCTGTGCATCCGAACGGACATTGAAACGCGCCCTCGTTGAACCATCCATCTGGTCGTGTAGGGGGATACCAAACCTCCTTACATATCTGGCACTCAACCTTGCCGCTGTCGATATCAAGTAGTTTTCCTGTCCCTTTCGAATCCGTCATTTTTCTTTCTCCATTGCTTTGAGGGTTCCGAGTACCATACACCTTTCTTATGAGGTAACAACATGAAATCAGTTTCTCTTTGATTTGGCGGTGCACGTTTGCCTCCGAGATGCTCGATGCGGGAGCCGATATCGCCACGGTGCAGAAGATGATGAAACGCGCCGACCCTTCTACAACGGCCCGGTATGACGGTCGTGGCGAGGAAGCGAAAAAGAAGGCCGCATCGCTCTTACATTTCATGTATACAAGGAGGGGATGAAAGAAGCCCTGAAGGGCGCGCCCTTGTCGGGTCGCGTACCCTATCCCCGGAAGCCGTTGGCTACCTGCTCACCGCCGGAAACTCCGTTCGCATCCGGATCGCATCCGGTTGTCGTCAGCATGCACTTTTTAGCACATCCTGTCTGCCCTAAAATGCTGAAAACATTATATTTCACGGGCACTTGGAGCACCCATTAATAAGAGGTTGAAGGTTCGGATCCTTCGTGGCCCACCAAGATTTTCAGGGGGTTATCCGGTAACGGGTAGCCCCTTTTTTGTTGCACTGCATCGTTTTTGTATCGCGGGATTCGAGTCGGGGTTCAGGTTCTGAAAAACGTGATTGCATCCGCAAGCTCCTGACCGATGCCAGCCAGCACGCGTTTTCCCACCTGGGTGAAGGCAAGGGAGACGGATCCTCCAAAAAGAAGGAGGATCAAGCAGACAAAGGGAATGAGGAAGGACCATTTGAACATGCGTCGACGGCGGATCTTGGCCGGGGATTTGGGGAATGGCGGATAGAGCACGAGAGGTTCGTGAACATGTTCTTTCTTGGCAAGGGAAACGGCAGGTTCGGTACTTCTTTTGTCGGAATGATCCCGTGAGGCAGACACCTGGTTCAACACGGACATGCCCGATGTAATTTCCGCGGGATTCAAAATGAAAATAAAATTCCCGCAACTGCGGCATCGGACCTGCATCCCTTTGGATCCCTTGAACATCGCTTCGTCCAGACGGTAACGCGCCCGGCAGTTATTGCAATCGACGTTCATTGGCGAATCTCCGTATTGCTCAAATGGGAAACCTTCTGCCTTATGGAAAAAATCTGCAACATGTATACCGGCCAGAGAGAGAATTAATTGCTCAATTAGAAAGAAGATTTTATTTATTCCGAAAGATGAAAGGAAATATTATGGAAACCATGGGAAAAACTTTACCCTGTTTATTCTTTTCTCCCCCCTCTCCCTTGCAGATACCGCAGAGAATTTATGAGATTTCGGCGTCTTCCCGTTCCATATCGACTGATACCTGTATCCCCAATTCCCCGTTTTCCCAGGGAAGTATGGATATTCAACCATCGCGGCAAGAAGTGGGTCTCTAGATCGAGTGCACTCGAATGGAATCCTGCCCGGGCGCAAGGCGAAAGAGCAAGGCCGAAAAAGACAGGTGCGCCGGGAGTGCTTCCCTTCGCTAAGGCCGTAAGGTGTTCCTGCCGAAATAACCAGTATTGATGATTCCGGGGGTAGCTTTTGCAAGCTGCAGAGAAGCGCATGAAATGGATTTCTCTGTTCCTGATCTCGATTGTGCTGGCGTCCCTGTGGGGTTGCGGTGGAGGGGATTCGGGAACCGTTTCCCCCTCGGCACCTCCCCCAGGGAGTCCGGGCACAGGGATCCCGGGGATCGATTCGATCCGCCAGGAGTTTCTCGACGACGTCAACCAGGCCCGTTCCGGGGAACGTATGTGCGGGAACACGTCCTATCCCGCCGCCCCCCCCGTAGCGTGGAACGATTCCCTGGCCATGGCCGCCTACCTTCATTCCGAGGACATGGCCACCAATCAGTTCTTCTCGCACACAGGATCGGACGGGAGCTCTCCGGGGGACCGAATCACGCGTGAAGGGTATGCCTGGTGGACCTACGGCGAGAATATCGCCGTGGGCTACCCGACGGTTTCCGCCGTGATGCAAGGGTGGCTGGGAAGCGATGGGCACTGCAGGAACATCATGAACCCCGCCTTCCGCGAGATCGGCGCCGCCTATGCGGAAGGGCCGTACCTGGGCAATTCCTCCGCCCCCTACTGGACCTTCGACCTCGCGGCGCCCCGGTAGGACCGGTTCGCCTCACCCCACCCCGATACCGACCGCGCCACCGGGAATGACGAGGCTGCTCAAGTTTACCCCACCCCACTGGAGGTCGACCGGCAGTCCGGGCAGGAAGACGAGGTTCGCCGTAAATCGATCATTCCCCCAAGGAAAAAACCGGTTCCTGTGTCAAAATCATTTTGTCGGGTCATGCAGTCCGACGATGGGGAACGTATCTTCCAACACGGCAGGTGCAAGATGGGAAAATCGCTCCCCCTGCGCGGGGTCCAGCAGCTGCTGGAGACGCCCGAGTGACGGCGGCCTCGACCAGGGAGACGCGCTGGCTCGAACGGCTGGCGCACGCGTACGGCGTCCAGACCGCCTATTCCGACATCACGCACCGGAGGATCCGGGTTTCTCCGCAGACCCTCCTGGCGGTCCTCAAGGCGCTCGGGGCGCCGCTCGAGAAGGCGGAAGACGCCCGGGACGCGCTGCGGGAGCATGAACAGGCGCGGTGGCGCCGTCCTTGCAACCCGGTCGTCGTGGCGTGGGACGGCGGTTCCGCGGAGCTTTCGCTTCGACTCCCGCGCACGCTGTCGGATACCCGGATCGGCCTTCATCTCCGCCTCGAGGACGGGGGCGTGCTGCATCTTCCGTGCGACCTGTCGCTTCTCCCCGCTGCGCAGGGGGCGCAGGTCGAGGGTGAACGGTATGTGGTGAAGACGGTCGATTTGCCGGAGGGGATTCCCTTGGGGTACCACCGCCTGACGGCGGAGATCGGGGGGAATACCATGGAAACCGTGGTCATCGCCGCCCCCCGGAAGGCCTGCGAATCCCGGAAAGGTGCCGGGGGAAGGACATGGGGCGTCTTCCTTCCCCTCTACGCGCTCAACTCCCGGAGGAGCCTGGGAAGCGGCGACCTCACCGACCTTGCGGCTCTCATGGAATGGGTTTCCGGACTGGGGGGAAGGGCGGTGGGAACCCTGCCTCTCCTCGCCGCGTTTCTCTCCGAGCCGTTCAACCCGAGTCCTTATGCGCCGGCGAGCCGTCTCTTCTGGAACGAGTTCTACCTCGACGTCGCCCGGGCCCCCGAATTCTCCACGTGCACTCCGGCACGGGAGCTGATGTCTTCCCCCGGGTTCCGGGAGGAGGTCGAGGCGCTGCGGGCCTCTCCGCTGGTGGACTACCGGCGCGGAATGGCCCTCAAGCGCAGGGTCATCAAGGAGTTGGCCCTGTCCTTCTTCTCGGGGAACGATCCCGGGCGGCAAGGAGCGTTCCGGGAGTTCCTGGCGGCGAACCCCGAGTTGGAGGAATACGCCGTCTTCCGCGCGACGGGGGAGACGCAGCGGTCCCCCTGGCCGGCGTGGCCCGAGTCGCTTCGGGACCGGGTGATCACGCCGGAGGCATACGAGGACGAGGCGAAGCGGTACCACCTCTATGCGCAATTTGTCTTCGACGAGCAGTTCGGCGCGATATCGAAGCGCTTCCGGGAAAGGGGGGAGGTTCTCTACCTGGACCTGCCGCTCGGGGTAAGCTACGACAGCTACGATGTCTGGCGCAACCGCGACCTGTTCGTCCTGGACGTTTCTTCGGGGGCGCCTCCCGACGACTTTTTCACCCAGGGGCAGGACTGGGGTTTCCCCCCGATGCACCCGGAGAGAAGCCGCGAGGAAGGATTCCGGTACTACCGCGCTTGCCTGCGCCACCAGTTCCGGCATGCGGGGATCCTGCGGATCGACCATGTGATGGGCCTGCATCGATTCTTCTGGGTCCCGAAGGGGATGACCGCCCGGGAGGGGACCTACGTCGGGTACCCGGCCGAGGAGTTCTACGCCGTCCTCACCCTCGAGTCGCACAGGAACGGGGTACGGGTCGTGGGGGAGGACCTGGGGACCGTTCCCCCGTACGTCCGGCCGGCGATGGCAAGGCACGGACTTGCCCGGATGTTCGTCGTCCAGTTCGGTCTTTCCCCGGATCCCGGAAAGACGTTGCGGCCGGTCCCGGCGGAATCCCTGGGGTGCGTGAACACGCACGACATGCCCCCCTTTGCCTCCTTCTGGGGAGGGCTCGATATCGACGACAGGGTCGACCTCGGGCTGCTCGACGAGGAAGGGGCCCGGGAGGAACGAGAGAAGCGGCTCAGGGTGAAGAAAGCCCTTGCGTCGTTTCTGCGGCGCACAGGGTGGCTCGGGAAGGACCGTCCGGGGGCGCAGGAGGTCCTCGCGGCGGTCCTTTCCTACCTCGCGGCAAGCAAAGCCGGCGTCGTCATTGTCAACCTCGAGGACCTGTACCTGGAGACCGATCCCCAGAACGTGCCCGGAACCTGGAAGGAGCGGCCGAACTGGCTCAGGAAGGCGCGGCACGGGTTCGAGGCATTCCCCGAGATGCCCCAGGTGATCCGCATCCTCCGGGAAATGGACCGTCTTCGGAGGGCAGAGAAAGCTCGCCGGGGGAAGCCCCGGGGGCAGGAAACCAAGCCGACAAGGGAGGAGGTAGGATAGAGCCATGCGATACGACGTGTCCCTTCTTGCCGACCAGGACCTGTACCTCTTCAACGAGGGAAGCCACTTCCGGCTGTACGAAAAGCTGGGATCCCACTTCATGACCGTGGACGGGGAGGAGGGTACCTACTTCGCCGTATGGGCCCCCAACGCCGAGAACGTATATGTCACGGGGAGCTTCAACGGATGGAACAAAAGCTCCCACTCCCTCAGGACGAAGGGGGTGTCCGGGATCTGGGAGGGATTCATCCCCGGGGTGATGCGGGGGACCGCCTACAAGTACCACGTCGTCTCCCGCTGGAACGGGTACCGGTTCGACAAGGCCGACCCCTTCGCCTTCCACGGGGAGGCCCCCCCGGACACCGGGTCCGTCGTGTGGGACCTCTGGTTCGAGTGGGGGGACGGGGAGTGGATGAAGGACCGGATCCTTCGCAACGGCGCCGACAGCCCCATCTCCATCTACGAGGCGCACCTGGGATCATGGATGCGGGTCCCGGAAGAGGGGAACCGGATGCTCTCCTACCGGGAGCTGGCGCCGCGCCTGGTCGAGTACCTCACGCGGCTGAACTTCACCCACGTGGAGTTCCTCCCCGTGATGGAGCACCCCTTCTATGGCTCCTGGGGATACCAGATCACGGGATTCTTCGCCCCCACCAGCCGGTACGGGACGCCGCAGGACTTCATGTTCCTCATCGACACCCTGCACCGCCACGGCATCGGGGTGATCCTCGACTGGGTCCCTTCCCACTTCACCAAGGACGGCCACGGGCTCAACTACTTCGACGGGACCCACCTCTTCGAGCACGCCGACCCGCGGCAGGGGCACCACCCCGACTGGGACACGCAGATCTTCAACTACGGCCGCCACGAGGTGCAGAGCTTCCTTCTCTCCGGTGCCTGCTACTGGCTTGACGTCTTCCACGTCGACGGTCTGCGCGTCGATGCCGTGGCGTCGATGCTTTACCTCGACTACTCGCGCAAGGAAGGGGAGTGGATCCCGAACCAGTACGGCGGGAGGGAGAACATCGAGGCGATCGACTTCCTTCAGCGTTTCAACGAGGACGTGTACAAGGAACGCCCGGACATCATCACGATCGCCGAGGAGTCCACCGCCTGGCCCATGGTCTCCCGGCCGACCTACCTCGGGGGCTTGGGGTTCGGCATGAAGTGGGACATGGGATGGATGCACGACACGCTCGCATTCATGGGACATGACCCCGTGCACCGGAAATACCACCACGACAAGCTCTCCTTCCGGATGGTGTACGCCTTCACGGAGAACTTCGTTCTCCCCCTCTCCCACGACGAGGTGGTCCACGGGAAGGGGTCGCTGATCGGCCAGATGCCGGGGGACACCTGGCAGAAATTCGCCAACCTGCGTGCCCTCTACGGGTACATGTACGGCCAGCCGGGCAAGAAGCTCCTCTTCATGGGCGGGGAGTTCGGCCAGTGGCGGGAGTGGAACCACGACGAAAGCCTCGACTGGCACCTCCTTGCGGACCCCGCGCACGCGGGACTCTCCCGCTGGGTGCAGGAGATGAACGCCCTCTACCGCAGGGAACCGGCGCTGCACGAGCTTGACTTCGACCCGGCCGGGTTCGAGTGGGTCGACCGCCACGACGCCGAGCAGAGCATCCTGGCGTTCCTGCGGAAAGGGAAGTCCACGGGCGACATCTTCCTCGTCGTCTGCAACTTCACCCCCGTCCCCCGGCACAACTACCGCGTGGGGGTGCCCCGCGGCGGGTTCTGGCGGGAGGTGCGAAACAGCGACGCCCGGGAGTACGGCGGAAGCGGACAGGGCAACGCCGGCGGAGTTACGGCCGCGCCGGTCTCCGCTCATGGCCGCCTGCACGCCCTGACCGTCGTCGTCCCTCCCCTGGCCGCGGTGTTCTTCAAGAGCGAGGCGAAAAAGGCGTGAGCGGCCCCATCGACCCGGATCTCGGCGCGACTCCCCTCGGCGACGGCCGCTGCCGATTCCAGTCCCGGGGCGTCCACGGCCCCTCCCGGGTCGTCGGCCGGAACGAATGATCTCCGCCGGGTGCCACGCGCCCGACGCCGCCTCCCGCATGCTGGAGGGGGAGGACAGGATAGTGAACCGGGAGTAGCGCCGGAGGTCCGGCCGGGGAGGAGGCCTGAATGCCCACGCTGAAAGGGAAAACGCTCTTCATCACCGGGGCCAGCCGCGGCATCGGCAAGGCGATCGCCCTCCGGGCGGCCGCCGACGGCGCGAACGTCGTCGTCGCGGCCAAGACCGTTACACCCCATCCGAAGCTCCCCGGGACGATCCACACGGCCGCCGAGGAGATCGAGGCGGCGGGCGGCAGGGCCCTGCCTGTCCCCGTCGACGTGCGCTTCGAGGACCGGATCGCCGCCGCGGCCGCGCAGGCCGCGGAGACGTTCGGCGGGATCGACATCCTGGTGAACAACGCCAGCGCCATCAGTCTCACCGGGACGCTTGCGACGCCGATGAAGCGGTTCGACCTGATGTTCGGCGTCAACGTGCGCGGGACCTACGCCTGCTCCCAGGTCTGCATCCCGTACCTTCGGAAGTCCATCAACCCGCACATCCTGACCATCAGCCCCCCCCTGGCCATGGACCCGAAATGGTTCCGGAACCACTGCGCCTATACGATGGCGAAATACGGGATGAGCATGTGCGTCCTGGGGATGGCCGAGGAGTTCCGCGAGGCGGGGATCGGCGTCAACGCCCTGTGGCCCCGGACCGTGATCGCCACGGCGGCGGTCGCGATGCTGGGCGGGGCGGTCGACCTTTCAAACTGCCGAAAGCCGGAGATCGTGGCCGACGCGGCCCGCGCGATCCTCACGCGCGACAGCCGAACATGTACGGGGAACTTCTTCATCGACGAGGAAGTTCTCGCGGCGGAGGGAATTACGGATTTTACCCCCTATGCGTACGAACCCGGCGCATCCCTTCTCCCGGACCTGTTCCTCGACTGAAAAAAGCCCAGGGACGTTCTTACAACTTTTCATCCCCCCGGCGCTCGCTTCGTGGGAACGCCCCGTTGCGAAGGCTCGTAGAATCAACTCCGCTTCCGGGGTCCCCGTTCGCAATCCGCTCCTTCGCGGTAGCCCTTTTCCGGGGGCTCGGGAGCAAGTTCGCTTCCTCGGAGGGGGGCTTCGACCCGCTCTATGCGAATCCGTATTCGGGAAACGGTGCTCAGAAACGTTTTTTCAGGATCCGGACGGAAAAAGGGGGGCCGCCCTGCCACGCGCGGCCCCCCTCTTCCATGCTCACCAATCGGAGGGAAATGATGAGTACTGGTGGTTAGACGCACGATCTGCGGAAAAGGTTCCCGGCTAAACCTAATACCCCAGTTCCCCGAGAAAATACGGCATCTGTTTCCGCCACCACGGCCAGTCGTGGTTCACGTCGTGACCCCAAAAATCGACCCAGGCGGGGATTTTCTTCTCCGCGAGGATCCGCCCCAGGGCCCGGGTGTCCGCCACCATCTCGTCCTCCCATGCGCCTTGTCCGACGCAGATCACGATCCGGTTCTTCCGGTACCGGTCGAGGTACCACGGGTCGGACAGGGCGGGAAGGTAGGCGAGCGGGACGTGGAAGTAGACGTTTTCGTCCATGTAGTCCCCGATGAATCCGCCCAGCTGGTAGACGCCGCTCAGGGCGATGACGGCGTCGAAGACGTCCGGGTGGCGGAAGAAGAAGTTCGCGCTGTGGTATCCCCCCATGCTGCAGCCGGACGCCAGGATTCCCCGACGGAAGCCGCGATCCCGGATGAAGGGGACGACCTCGGACACGACGTACCGGTCGTATTCGTTGTGCCGGCGTACGCGATCGGCCGGGTGGGCCCCGTGATTCAGGAAGGACTCGTTGTCCATGCTGTCCACGGTAAAAAGAACGATCCTGCCCCCCTCGAGGAACGGCCGGCAGGCCGTAACCATCCCGAAATCCTCGTACTCGTAGAACCGTCCCCCCGCAGCCGGGAACACGAGGACGGGCTTCCCCGCGTGGCCGTAGACTTTCAGCTCCATCTCCCGGTTCAGGTTCCCGCTCCGCCACCGGTGGTACTCGACGTTCACGGCTGTTTCCCTTTTTCCACGGGAGTTTCTATTTCAGTTGCAGGATGAACCCGGCCACCTCGCGGATCTCCCCCAGGTCGGGCGAGCGCACCAGGTAGCCGTAATCGCCGATCGCGGCGCGAAAGATCGAATCGATCTTCTCGTGGTGGAGGATCCGATGCCCGTAGGCCCCAAGGATCTCCTCGTGGGAGTGCGCGTATTCCTTCCGGAGTTTCCTCCCGATGTAGCAGCAGTGGTAGGGCCTCGACCAGGCGTCGGTAAACCGGTTGTGGACGACCACGTTCGCCCACTCTCCGTAGATGTCGATATCGTTGGCGTAATTGAACATGTCCGTGGTAAGGCCCCCCGGCGGCCGCATGTTGACCTCGAGCGCGACGATCCGCTCGTCCCGGTCCCTCCGGAAGAACTCGATGTGGAAGAACCGCTCCCGCACCGAGAACTCCTTCAAGACCCTGCGCCCGGCCTCCTCCAGGTCCGGCGGGATCTCCCTCAGCGAATAGTAGTACAGGTGATCGTCCGCGTTGACCGTCTCCATGATCCCCTGGCTGAAGGCATGGGACGTGAAAAACACCGGGTTGCCGTCCCGGTCCGCGAGCCCGTCGAAGGAGAAGAGGCGCCCCGCGATGAATTCTTCCAGGAGGAAGTCCCCCGGGGGCTTGCTCGCGAAGAAGCGTTGTAACTCCCCGTCGCCTTCGATCTTGAATGTCGTCGCCGCCCCGACGCCGATGTCCGGTTTTGCCACCACCGGGTAGCCGATTTCCGCGACGAGCCGCCTTCCTTCCTCGAGAGACCGGACCACCTCGCCCCGGGCCACGGCGACGCCCGCCTGCACGAATTTCCGCTTCATCCGCGACTTGCTCTTGATCTCGTCGATCTCGCCCGCCTGGATGCCGAACACGTGGAAGTCCGTACGAAGGCGGGCCTCCGTCTCCAGCCAGTACTCGCTGTGGGAGTCGATCCGGTCGATCTTTCCGTACCGGTGGGTGAAGTACCCGCAGGCGCGAAGGAGCTGCCCGTAATCGTGCAGGTCGTCCACCCGGTAATATTCCGTCAGCGCCTCCCGCAGTTCGGGCCGAAGCGTTTCGTACGGCGCGTCGGCAAGGCCCAAGACGTTCACCCCCCGATCCTTGAGCCGGGCGCAAAACGGGTAGTAATTGGGGGGGAAGTGGGGGGACAGGGAGACAAAATTCATCCTTGTACGTTAGCCCCGGCAGGTCGAAACGTAAAGCGCCGCGGGAAAAAATGTTGAACCATCCGGGCTCCGGTCTTGTCAATGGGGGTAGGAAGGGCGGCCGCCCCCGAAAAAAAACCGGCGAAGAAAGGAGAAATCCCGTGAAACGAAAATGCGCCCGCGTCCTCCCGGGGCGGCAATCCCTCTGGATGTGCTCGATGGTCCTGTTGTTCGCATGGACGACGGCGGCTTCGGCCGCCACCGTGGACGTGGAGCTCGTCTCCGACCGCAAGGGCGCGCTCCCGCTCTACCGGGCCGGGACGGCCGGCCGGCACGACACCTACCGGGCCTACGTCGAGGCGGAAAAAGGAGAGCAGTACGGCGTCAGGATTCGCAACAACACGGGACGGCGCGTAGGCGTCGTCGTGGCCGTGGACGGGCGGAACATCATCTCCGGCGAAAAATCGCACCTGCGGAACAACGAGCGTATGTATATCCTGGGGCCGTACGAGTCGGAGACCTACGACGGGTGGCGCACGGCACGGGACACGATCAACCGGTTCTACTTCACGGAGCCCGGGGACTCGTATGCCGGCTCCTTTGGCGACCACTCGGCGATGGGGGTGGTCGCGGTCGCGGTGTACCGGGAGAAGGATGTCCCTCCCCCCCGCAGCACCTACAACCGGGAAAAGGAAGAGTTCAGGGGGGAGGACAGGAGCGGGGCCCGCGAACCCGGACCGATGGGCGCGCAGGAGGGGGCGGCGGGAAAACTTGCCCCGGAGAGAAGCGGGGATATCGCGGGCACCGGGTTCGGGGACGAGAAATATTCCCCGTCGGTCCGCGTCCGATTTGCCCCGGAGTATCGGGCGGCCGAGCGCCATTTCATGAAGTACGAGTGGCGGGACACGCTCTGCCGGAAGGGAGTCATTGATTGCCGCTTTACCCGAAACCGGTTCTGGGACGACGCCGACGACGGATACGCCCCGTATCCGCCCGGCGTGCGCCGGGGCAGGTTCGAGTAGGTGGGACGCCGCGGAAAGACCCGATCGCGTCGCAATGATAAAAACGGTGAACCCGGTTGGGGGCCGGCCGGTTCCGCCGGTCCCCTCGTGGGTGCCGAATGGTCGGGGATTTCGTTTTGCCGGTGGAATTGCCCGCCCGGGTTCGATATGATGCCTTTTCTCCAGCATGTCCCGACGGAGAACAGCTCCGGGGGAAAGAACCGGCAAACCGAGAGGGCAGGGATGGGATTCGACCCCGACAGGTTCCTGACGCGATACGCCGACGCCTACAACGGGCGGGACCCCGAGAAACTTCGGACGTTTTTCGCGCTCGATGATCCCCGGTTCGCGGTGTTCGAGGACTTCTCGGAGGATCTCTTTGACGGAGAGACCTACGCGGCCATCCTCGAGGGGGCATTCGACGCCTCCGGGGAGATGTCGTTCGAGTTGCTGCGATGCGACCGCTTCGACGACTTCGCGATCATCCACGCCATTCAGAAGATCATCGACGAGGGCGAGGAGGGGGAAGGCGTGTTCACGGAGGTCCTGGTCCGGGCCACGATGTGGGTGACCGTCTCGGGGGAGGAGGCCCATGTCGTCGCGGCCCACTTTTCCTCCCTGCCCTCCGCCGCCTCCAACGAACCTCTCGCGGCCATCAGTACGGGATAGAGCGCGCCCTTAGCTCAACGGATAGAGCTCCTGACTTCGGATCAGGCGGCTGGGGGTTCGAATCCCTCAGGGCGCGCCAGTCTTTTCCCGCATCGCGATATGGGATTCGAACCGGAGGCGGCGCCGACGGTGGGCGGGGACACCCCTCTCCCTTATCCCGAAGATGAATCAGGAATGTCCCCGATGAGAGAGGCGCGTCAGCCGCCGACGAGGCTCACCGGGCGAATCCCTCAGGGTGCGCCACTTTTCATTTTATTCATCACATAGTTGCAAGGCAGGCATTTCGCCACACGCACCCGGACTCTTGTCTGGTTGCGCCTGGGTTCCGGATTTGGCCGAATTTCCTTTATCGATTTAAAGAATCAGCGGCGATGGCTATCCGTATTGTTCCTGCAGACAGGGGAGCGTCGACGACCGTCGCGCTCGTCTTGACGTACATACGAATAGTATGTATCCTTGGAACGTGGAGTTCCGATGGGACGAGAAGAAGAACCGGGAGAACCTGCAAAAGCACGGCTTGAGCTTCGAAGACGCCCACCTGGTCTTCGTGGGGGAGACGGTCACCTTCCTCGATGACCGCATCGATTACGGGGAGAAACGGTACATAACGCTCGGGGAACTGCTCGGGCGGGTCGCCGTTATCGTCCATACGCTGAGAGGGGAAACGATCCGAATCATCTCGATGAGAAAGGCGAACGGACGTGAAAAAAAAATCTATCAAGAGCGACTTGAAAAGGGTTGATGCAATGAAGGATCGGGATATCGATTACTCCGATATCCCCCGGCTTGATGACTCCTTCTTCAAACGCCCACTTGCCGAGCTGCCCAAGCCGAAGAAACCGATCACTATCCGGATCGATCCCGAAGTACTGGAGTGGTTCCAGTCCAAAGGGCCGCGGTACCAGACCCGGATCAACGCGGTGCTGAAGGCTTACGTCCAGACTCACAGGAAGGCGTCGTAAGAGAAGAGCATCCTCCTCCTTCCTATGGATAAGATCTTTCCCGACGTGATCCGGAGGACTTTCCGTAAACGTACTTGAAGGCGGGGGTGGCCTCATTCCGGAGGATTTCGAGTTCCTCCTTGGAAAGATGTATCTCCTCGATGGACGTTGAAGAGGTCACAAATGAATTTTTCCTGAAGATGGTAGCCACGAATAATACCGGATTTTCGGGCGGGACATTCCGTCTAAGGTTTTCGGGCTGGTATCGCCACGTAATCGCCGCGATCAAAGCCGGTCACCGGTTCTTCCACCAGGTAATCGGAATATTTCGGATGGCGGGTTAGCGTCTGGGCAAATTCAAGATTCACAAACCCGGCTTGAAGAAGCAGGTTGACCTTCTCCTCCGTGGTCCTCCAAATCGCGGCTTTTGTGAATTCCACCGGGTAGGGGTGCTCGGGCGCGATCTTTTTGAGATACGGATCATCCCACGAATCCGATGATTTCGCGAGCCGATAAAGGAGTCCGTAGGAACTTTCCGCCGGTACATCTACCACCAAAATATTGCCCCCCGGTTTGAGCACACGAAACGCTTCATCGAATGATTTCCCCAGATCGTTGATATAGCTCGGGGTTCCATTCATCAGGACCGTGTCAAATTCCGCGTCTTCATAAGGCAGGTCTTCCGCGATACCGGACTTTACCTTCATGCCGCGTTTTTCCGCAATTTGCGCCATTCCTTCTGATGGTTCGACGCCAAAACGAATATCAATTTCGTGCTCCGTACGCAAGATATGCTCGAATAGTCCGCTCCCACATCCGACACTGAGGCTTTTCCCCGGTGATTTCAGGAAGTGTTTCAGCAAAAGAACTTCCGATTCGAGTACCTTTCGATTTTTGAGAAACCAGGAATCGTACCGTTCCGCATGTCCGTCAAAGGGTTTCTTCGGCATATCCGTTTCCCCGGGAATTTCCTTTTCCCCCCGGCGGGCAGGAGGTTCTATAAACCCTTCCGGTCGTCGCGTTTCGGGGGCATTGCGGACCGCCCGCCTCCCGGAACGGTGCGAGCCGCTCCACGCGGTCGCATACCATCATCATCGATGTCGCTACGGCCGCCCGAGCATGGTGTTCGCTCTGGCCCTGCCGAGCTCGATGAGTTCGCGGGCACGGTACATTTCGTACACGCTGCAGACGTCCCGGGGAATCTCGATGACGACGTCGGGGGAGTAGGCGGCCAGCTGGAACCTGGCAATCAGATCCTGCATGGTGTCCATCGACCGGGACAAGATATCGAACAATCCCATCTCTTCTTTCTTGACCTTCCTTCGGTGGGTGAGTTCGGCGATGAACTTGACGATGCGTTGGCGATAGATCCCCGTCGCGTCATCGTCCGGATCCTCTCCCAGAAGGGGTGTCGCAAGGTCACCTGCCGGTGGTGCGCTGGCATTGACGACGACCGTCAGATCCGTGCGATCGCGAAGGGTCGGCGCGATCGGGATCGGATTGACCAGGCCGCCATCGACAAGTTGCCGTCCCTCGATCGTGTGGGGGGTGAAGATGGTGGGGATCGCCATCGAGGCGCGGATAGCGTCAAACAGGGGGCCCCGGGATAACCAGACCTCTTTCCCGTTCTGGATATCCGTGGCCACCGCCGTGAAAGGAACGGGAAGATCCTCGATGTTGCGATCCCCGATCAACTCCTTGAGCACGCCGATCACCCGCTCGCCCTTGAACAGTCCGGTGCTTCCGAAGGAAAGGTCCAGCAGACGGATCACGTCCAGACGCTGCAGGGCCAAGACCCAGCGGGTATATACGTCAAGCTTGCCCGCCGCATAGATGCCTCCGATCATCGCACCCATGGAGGAACCGGCGATGGAGCGGATTTCGTATCCATTCTCCGTGAGCCAGTCGATGACTCCGATGTGCGCAAGGCCTCTGGCACCGCCGCTGCCCAGCACAAGCGAAACTGTACGGTTGGGGTGCGCCATGGTCCGGTCTCCGGGAAACTGCGGCCAGCCGCGAGAACCATCACGCGTCTTCTCTCCGTTGAAACCCGGGTGGGCGCCCTCATTCCCGGTTTATCCGGTTGCGCCCGGGTTGCATCGGGTGCATCAACGATATCCCATTCCGTTCATATTCTGTAGTGGTAATTCCCGGAACCCATTGATTTTCCTGCGGAGCCCTCCTATTTTCCAAACACATCCTTGAAAAACGTCTGCATCTCGGCCCACGATTTTTTGTCCGCGTCGGCGTTGTACCCGAGCGGAAGGTTGAATTTCTTTGCGTAGTGGTCGGCGTCGGGATGCTGCGCCTGCTTTCCCTCGCCGTACATGTCCACCGCGAGGGCGACATACCCCAGTTCGGCCAGCATCCGGGCGCGCCTTCTCGCATACTCGTCATGGCCCCACCACTCGTGGACCACCAGAATGCCCGGCCGTTTGCCCGAAAAACCGTCGTCGTAGGCCAGATACCCCTTCAGCGTCGTATCCCCGGCAACGTAATCCACCGGTTCCCCCCGGATCTCACCCTGGGCAGATGCAACGATCGTCATCAGGAAAAACAGAGCCCCGATCATGCGTATCATATCGCCTCCTTTCTGACCCATTTGGTTCCATTGGGATGAAGGTGTGTTTTGGCGGATTCATTTTCCCACATGTACGAACAGGGGGCCGGAAACGGGATCCTTCGACCACTCCGGATTCCCCGAACGGTGTAAAGGCCGATGAATTTTATTAATGTTTTTAAAAAAAATGCCGATTAATAAGAAGGAAAGGCAGATACGGATCGTGTCGGCCCCTCTTCGAACGAGCACAGGGGAAGGGGAAATTCGAGGAAGAAGAGGAAGAATGAGGATGCCCTATGGTCCTTGTCCGGGTAGGTCGGTGAACAGGCGAGGAGATTCCCGGCGTGGTGTGTGCAGAAAATGACCGGCCGGCAATACCGGATCATCCGGCAAATGGTGGCGCTGGTCCTCTTTCTCCTCCCGGGTTTCCTCTTCCCGGCGGCCTTGGCCGGGTCGGTACCCGGGGAGACCGAGGTCAAGGCCGCCTTCCTCCTAAACTTCATCAAGTTCGTGGAATGGCCCGACTCCGCGTTCGGATCCCCCGAGGACCCCTATCTGATCTCCGTAGTGGGGAACGACTCCATCGAGGAGGCTCTCAAGGGAATAAGCGGGAAGACGGTCTCCGGGAGGCGCGTTGTCGTCCGGAAGGTGCCAGGCCTCTCGTCGCTTGAGCGATGCCACATTCTCTTCGTGGGCGAATCCGAGCGAGGAAAGGTCGACCAGGTCCTCGGGGCCGTGAAAAAGTGGCCCGTACTGACGGTTGCCGACATCGAAGGTTTCGCGCGCCGGGGCGGGACCATCGGGTTCATCCGGGAGGAAAACCGCGTCAGGTTCGAGATCAACGATGAGTCCGCCGAAAAGGCAGGACTGAAGCTCAACGCGAAGCTCCTCTACCTCGGAAAGATCGTCCGGAGCCGATAGGAGGAAAGAGATGATTCGATCATTCCAGGACGCCCCCATCCAGAGAAAGCTCGTGGCGGTCATCCTGTTGACCAGCGGGCTCGTCCTGGCCGGCTCCACGATCGCCCACGTGATCAACGAGGCGGTCTCCTTCCGGACGGAGGCCCAGAAAAATCTTCAATCGACCGCCACCGTCATCGGGAACAACAGCATCGCGGCGCTGCTGTTCCGGGACAAGAAAGTGGCTGACGAGTCGATCTCGGCGCTCCGGAAAAACGAGTCGATCATTGCTGCCTATCTGATAACTGCCGACCACGAAGTGATAGCCAGTTACGCCGCCCCAAACGCCGTTCCGGGGAATTTGCCCTTAGGAGACTTGCGAGACGCACGCAACAGAACGGTGGACCCCAATGCGCTGGAGGTTCTCCGCAGCCAGGTGGGCTCCTATTGGAACTTCCGCACCATTGACGCGGTGTCGGACATCGTGATGGATCGCCAGCGGGTCGGCACGGTGGTCCTGCGGTCCTCGTTCCAGCAGCTCGGGGACCGTATGAACCGGTACCTCCTCCTCTCCGCCCTGGTCCTGCTGGGTTCCTTCTTCGGGGCGTACCTGCTCTCCAGACGTCTCGCCCCCGTGGTCTCCCGACCCATCGTAGAGCTGGCCCGAACGATGAAGTCCGTCTCGAAGGACAAGAATTTCGGGGTTCGCTGCGAAAAGCACGGCGAAGATGAGATCGGGGACCTGTTCGAGGGGTTCAACGAGATGCTGGGGCACATTCAGGCCCGGGACGAGATGCTTCTCAGGCACCAGGAGGGGCTCGAGGCGGAGGTGGCACGCCGGACTGCCGAGCTCGTCCAGGCCAAAGAAGCTGCGGAGGCAGCCAGCCTGGCGAAGTCCCAGTTCCTGGCGAACATGAGCCACGAGATCCGCACCCCCATGAACGGCGTTCTCGGGATGACGGAACTTCTTCTTCAGGGAGATCTGCCGCCAGAGCACCTTCGATGCGTGGAGATCGTCCGCCGCTCGGGGGAGGGACTGCTCGACATCATCAACGACATCCTGGACTTCTCCCGGATGGAGGCCGGGAGGATCGAGTTGGACGACGTCCCCTTCGATATCGGGGTGGTGGTGGAGGATGTGATGGACATCCTCGCGGAGCGCGCGCAATCCAAGGGGGTCGAGCTGGCCTCGCAGGTCGAGCAGGACGTGCCCTCCGCCCTTCGGGGAGACCCCAGCCGTCTCCGGCAGATCCTGATCAACCTGGTGGGGAACGCCGTGAAGTTCACGAATGAAGGGGAGGTGGTCGTCCGGGCGACCCTAAACGCCCAGGACGAGGGGTCGGTGAACGTACGGTTCACCGTCCGGGACACGGGGATCGGTATCCCCGAGGAGGCGCAGAAGAAGATCTTCGAATCCTTTTCCCAGGGCGACATGTCCACCACGCGGCAATACGGGGGCACCGGGCTGGGGCTGACCATCGCGAAGCAGCTGGTCGGGATGATGGGCGGGGAGATCGGCGTCACGAGCGAGCCCGGTACCGGGTCGGAGTTTTCCTTCACCGTCCGACTCCAAAAGGCGACAGGGTCGAGCCTGTCCCCGGTGATCGCCCGGACGAATCTCGAGGGGCTGAGAGTGCTCGTGGTAGACGACAACGGAACGAACCGGGAGATCCTCGAGAAGCAGCTGAAC
>LDXO01000002.1 GCA_001443455.1 Deltaproteobacteria bacterium CSP1-8
GGCTTTCCCGGGGGATTTCCCGCCTCTCGGCGGCGGGATTTGTTCCCGAAATTGCGAAAGGGGTGCTGGACAGGGACGGGTACCTGGCCGGAAACGACGGACACCGGGCGGCGCAGATGGAGTGGGCGCTCACCCTTCCCGAGGCCCGGGCCGTCATGGCGGCCCGCGGGGGGTACGGCACGACCCGGCTCCTCCCGTTCGTCGACTGGAAGAAGGCCGCGGCGCGTCCCCGGCTCCTGATCGGTTACAGCGACATCACGGCGATCCTTGCCTACGTATCCACCCGGTTGCGCCTTACCGCCATCCACGGGCCGATGGCGGCAGCGGACCTGGCGGGGCGGCCCGACCGCGACGCGCTCGACGCCTTCGTCCGGCTCGTGGGAGGGAACGTTCCCCCCCGGGAGCCTTGGGGTGCGCCGTGCGAGAGGTTGCGCGGGGGGAGCGCGGAAGGGATCCTGACCGGAGGGTGTCTCTCCGTCCTCACGGCGCTGCTCGGGACGCCGTACGAGCCCGACTTCCGGGGGGCGCTCCTCTTCCTGGAGGAAGTCCGGGAGCCGCCGTACCGGATCGACCGGATGCTCACGCAGTGGGTCCAGTCCGGCCGGCTGCGGAAGGTCGCGGGCATCGTCGCCGGGAAGATCGCTCCGATGGACAAGGGGGGGGAGGAGGAGATCCGGAAGCTCTTCGCCTCCGTGGGAAAGCGTCTTTCCGTGCCCGTCTGGTACGGGTTCCCCGCCGGCCACACCCGTCCGAACTTTCCTTTGCCGTTCGGCATCCGTGCAAGGATCGACGCGCGGGGACGGCTCTTCCTCCTTGAATCCCCGGTGGCGGCGACGTGAGCCGGGAGATCCGGGGAGACACGGACCGCTTCCGCGAGGGGATGGAGCTTTTGGCGGGCGGGGTCCGGGAAAGGGCGTACCAGGCGGCCGTCCTCCTGGCGGCCCGGGGGGAGGAGATCCTCCTCCATGGGTCGGCGGGGGAAGCGCGCCTCTCCTCGATATTCGACATCTCTTCCCTGACCAAGCCTCTGGTCGCCTCCCTCTTCTACATCCTCGTCCAGCAGGGGAAGCTGACGCCCGATGGGAAGGTTTCGGAGATCCTCCCGGCGCGCTCGCCCGACCCGGCTTTTCAGCGGATCACCTTCCTCCACCTTCTTTCCCACACCGCGGGGCTGCCCTCGTACCGCCATTTCTACAGCGAGCTGCGGGAGGCCGGGGAAAAGGAGGGAAGGAACCTGTGGGGCACGGCGGAGGGGCACGACCGGATCGTCGACGCCGTCCTCTCCCTGTCCCTGGAGTCTCCCCCCGGGACGGCATGGGCGTACAGCGACCCGGGCTATATCCTCCTGGGACGTGCGATCGAGGCGGCGTCGTTCACGACGCTCGACCGCCTGCTCCGGAAGGAGCTTGCGGCCCCCTTGGGGATGCGGGACACCTCCTACCTTCCTCTCTCCGCCGTGAGCGAGTGCGAGACGGGGAGGCTCATGTCCACGGGGCATTCGGAGGAGCGGGGAACGGAGAAGGTGGGGGAGGTCGACGACGAGAATGCCGCGGCGATGGGAGGGGTGGCAGGGCACGCGGGGATCTTTTCCTCCGCGTACGACCTCTACCTGTTCGCGCGCGAGATCCTCCGGGCGAGGCGGGGCGGAGGGAGGGTCCTCAACCGGCGGTCGGCGGGGGAGATGACGGCCCGGGTCCCCGAGCCTCCGGGGTGCCCCCGGACCCCGGGATGGGATACCCCGACGTCCGCGGAGGGGGGCGGTTCGCAGGCGGGAAGCCGGTTCTCCGTGGAGACGATCGGCCATCTGGGGTGGACGGGATGCTCCCTCTGGATCGATCTGCCGCGCGAAGTCACGGTCGTGCTTCTCGCCAACCGGGTGTATTACGGTCAGGATAATGAGCGGCTGAAAGGATTGCGGCCGAGGATCCACGACGCGGTCATGGAGGCGGCGGAACGATAACAATGAAGAACATTCACCTGATCGCGGCTTGCGGAGTGGGTATGGCCTCGCTGGCCGGGATGCTGAAAGAGAAGGGATTCCGCGTAACCGGGTCGGATGCGAACGTCTACCCTCCGATGAGCACGCAGCTTGCATCGCTCGGGATCAGACTCTTTTCCCCATACGCGGCCGGCAACATCCCGGAAGATGCCGATCTCGTCGTCGTGGGGAACGCGGTGTCCCGGGAAAACCCGGAAGCGCTAGAGGCGGTACGGCGGGGCCTCCCCATTCTTTCGTTCCCCCAGGCGGTGGTCGAGTACTTCCTCGCGGGAAAGGAGTCGATCGTGGTGGCGGGAACCCACGGGAAGACGACCGCCACGTCGCTTCTTGCCTGGTCCCTCTTCGCCCTGGGGGCCGACCCCTCGTTCCTGGTGGGAGGGGTGCCGAGGAATTTCCCCGTAAGCTACCGGGTGGGCTGCGGGAGGCACTTCGTCATCGAGGGGGACGAATACGACACGGCGTACTTCGACAAGGGACCGAAGTTCCTCCATTACAGGCCCCGGATCGCACTTCTCACCAGCATCGAATTCGATCACGCCGACATCTACCGGGACCTTACCCATCTCAAGGAGTCGTTCCGGAAACTGGTCCGGATCCTCCCTGCGGACGGCCTCCTGATCGCCTCCGCGGACTATCCGGACGTGATCGAGGTCGCACGGGAGGCGGCGTCCCCGGTCCGGTACTACGGCGTCGAACCCGATCCCGGGCTTTCACCGGGAGAACGGCCGTGGCGGATCACTCTCCTGGCGGAGGAGGGGGAATATTCCCGGTTTCGAATGCAGGGTGAGGAAGGGGCGCACGAATTCCGGCTCCGTCTCCCGGGAAGGCACAACGCGGGAAACGCCGCCGCGGCGGCACTGGCCCTCTTCCGTCTTGGGTACCCGGCCGATCGGATCGCGGAGGTTTTCTCCCGGTTCGAAGGCGTGCGGCGCAGGCAGGAGGTGGTCGGGGAGTTCGGCGGGATCCTCGTGATCGACGACTTCGCCCACCACCCGACGGCCATACGGGAGACGATCCGGGCGATCCGGGCAAGGTACGCGGGCCGCCCCGTCACCGCGGTGTTCGAGCCGAGATCCAACACGAGCCGAAGGAACGTGTTCCAGCGGGAGTTCGCCGATGCGCTCTCGGGCGCGGACTCGGTCATCCTCGCGGGGGTGTTCGGGGCGGAGAAGATCCCGCCCGGAGAGAGGCTGGACCCGGAGGGGGTGGTCGCCTCCCTCCAAGCGGACGGACGGGAGGCGCTTTATATCGAAGATGTCGACCGGATCGTCGCGCGACTCTCCGGAACGGCTCGTGCCGGGGACCTGATCCTCATCATGTCGAACGGGGGATTCGGGGGGATCCAGGGAAAGCTCGCCCGGGCGCTTGAAACCCGCTCCATCGTCCCGCCGGTTCCCGGGAAGACTCCCTGAAAGAGGGCGCTCCGCGGAACCCCCCGCATCGCCTAAGGGTCCCAGGTTCCAGGCGCAGCGGTCGTGCGCCCAACGGCGAGTGCCGGATCCCGGGGCCCTGGCTCGCGGAGGGGTCCCCTCGGCTACGCTCGCGACCTTGCGCCCGCTCGCTGCCGGTTCCGCTCGACGCGATTTCTTCCTCGCTCCACAGGCCGCCTCGTCGACCCCCCCGCATCGCCTAGGGTCCCCGGTTGCCGGCGCAGCAAGCCGAAGGAGAGGGGGCGCAGTGAGGTTAAGCGCAGCCGTGCAGGTTCACCGCACGGCGAGCCACGAACGGAGCCCCCCTCCGAGGCTGCGGAGCGTCCTCCCGGACTCCGGGTGATCCGGAATGGAAGTGACGCTTCTGTCGTCCTGCGAGGAGAACACTCTCGAGATCGCGCGGGCGCTGGGGGAGATCCTGGGCCCGGGAGACGTGGTGGCGCTCACGGGCGACCTCGGGGCGGGCAAGACGGTGTTCTGCAAGGGAGTAGGGGAGGCCCTCGGGATTTCCCCCACCCGGATCGTGAGTCCCAGTTTCACGATCGTCACGGAGCACCCGGGACGGCTTGCGCTTTGTCACGTGGATGTCTACCGCCTCTCCTCGGAAGACGAGGCCCTGGACATCGGTCTCGACGAGATCCTTTCCGGGGACCGGGTCTGCGTTGTCGAGTGGGCGGAAAAAATCCGGTTTCTGTTGCCAAACGATTGTATACGGGTTACATTTCACATTTTAGGCGGGGACATGCGCAGGCTTTCGGTCGCCGTGCCGGACGATCCGAGACTTGCGGAATTCCTTTCTCGCGTGAGACCCCTGATCCCGGGAGGGTAAGACAGCGATGGCGCTCATTGTACAGAAGTACGGCGGAACGTCCGTCGGAACCGTCGAGAAGATCAGGAATGTCGCCAGGCGCGTGGCACGCACCAGGGACCAGGGGAACGACGTCGTCGTCGTGGTTTCCGCGATGGCGGGGGAGACGAACCGGCTCCTCGGGCTGGCGAACCAGCTCTCCGAAATGCCGAACGAGCGCGAGCTCGACGTCGTGGCCTCGACGGGCGAGCAGGTGACCATCGGGCTTCTCGCGATCGCGCTCACCGACATGGGGTACAAGGCAAAGTCCTTCACGGGTTTTCAGATCCCGGTGCTGACCGACTCGGCGTTCGTCAAGGCGCGCATCCGGAAGATCGATGGCGATACCATCCGGGACGCCCTGAAGAACGGCGAGATCGCGGTCGTCGCGGGCTTCCAGGGGATCGACGAAACGGGGGCGATCACGACGCTGGGACGAGGCGGCTCCGACACGAGCGCCGTGGCGGTCGCGGCGGCCCTCTCCGCGGACGTCTGCGAGATCTACACCGACGTCGACGGGGTCTACACCACGGACCCCAACATCTGCGAGGACGCGAAGAAGCTCGACAAGATCTCCTTCGAGGAGATGCTCGAACTCGCCAGCCTCGGGGCCAAAGTTCTCCAGATCCGCTCCGTCGAGTTCGGAATGAAATACGGGGTGCGGATCCACGTCCGCTCCTCGTTCAACGACAACCCGGGAACCATCGTGACGAAGGAGGAGGAGATCATGGAGACGGCGGTCGTGTCCGGCGTGGCGTACACCAAGAACGAGGCGAAGATCACCACCGTGAAGGTTCCCGACAGGCCGGGAATCGCCGCGAAGATCTTCAAGCCCCTGTCCGACGCCAACATCGTCGTCGACGTCATCGTCCAGAACGTCTCCGTGACCGGGTACACCGACCTGACCTTCACGGTGGGGCGGGGCGACTACAAGAAGGCGATGATGATCACCGAGGGGACCGCCAGGGAGATCGGGGCGGAGAGGGTCGTGGGGGACGACAAGATCGCCAAGGTCTCCATCGTCGGGATGGCGATGCGCTCCCACTCGGGCGTGGCCACGAAGGTATTCGAGACGCTGGCCTCCGAGGGGATCAACATCCTGGGGATCACCACCTCGGAGATCAAGATCTCCTGCCTGATCGAGGAAAAGTATACCGAACTGGCCGTCCGCGTGCTCCACAACGCGTTCGGTCTTGGGAAACCGGCCAGCGGATGAAAGACGCCGGCGGAAAACAAGGAAGGGGAAGCGTGGGAGCGATGAAGAAGATATTCCTGTACGACACGACCCTCCGGGACGGAACGCAGTCCGAAGAGGTCTCCCTGTCCGTGATGGACAAGGTCACGATCACGGAAAAGCTCGACGAGTTCGGGATCCACTACATCGAGGGGGGGTACCCGGGCTCGAACCCCAAGGACAAGGAATTCTTCGAGCGGGGAAAGCGGCTCCGCCTCAAGAAGGCGAAACTGTGCGCGTTCGGCATGACCCGCCGCGTGGGGAAGAAGGTGGCGGAGGACGCCAACATGAAGGCGCTCCTTTCCGCCGAAACCCCCGTCATCACCGTGGTCGGAAAATCGTGGGACTTTCACGTCACCGAGGCGCTGCGAACCACGCTCGACGAGAACCTGAAGGCCATCCGGGAGACGTTGGAATACCTGAAGGAACGGACGGAGGAAATATTCTTCGACGCCGAGCACTTTTTCGACGGGTACAAACGGAACCCGAAGTACGCCATGAAGGCGCTGGCGGCCGCCGCGGACGGCGGGGCGGACTGCCTCGTCCTGTGCGACACCAACGGCGGCTCGCTTCCGTCGGAGGTGGCGAAGATCGTACGGGAGGTCCGGAAAACGACCCGGCTTCCGCTCGGAATCCATACCCACAACGACTCCGAGATGGCCGTCGCCAATTCCCTGGTGGCCGTGGAAAACGGCGTGACGCAGGTGCAGGGGACGATCAACGGGTACGGCGAACGGTGCGGCAACGCGAACCTCTGCTCCATCATCCCCGGGCTCGCGCTGAAGATGGGGTACGACGTCCTCCCGCCGGGACAGCTGAAAAAGCTCACGGAGCTTTCCCGGTACGTGGCGGAAGTGGCCAATCTCGGCCACTGGCTCCACCAGCCGTTCGTAGGGGGGGCCGCCTTCGCCCACAAGGGGGGGATGCACGTCTCGGCCATCCGCCGCCACCCGGGGACGTACGAGCACATCCAGCCGGAAATGGTGGGCAACCGGAGGCGGGTCCTCATTTCCGATCTTTCAGGGAGGAGCAACATCCTCTCGAAAATCCACGAGAAAGGGATCCAGTTCAAATCCGGAGACCCCGCGGCGGAACAGATCCTCGAGCAGATCAAGGAGCTTGAGCACAAGGGGTACCAGTTCGAGGCGGCCGAAGCCTCGTTCGAGATTCTGGTCCGCAGGGCGATGGGGACCCACAAGCCGTTCTTCGAGCTCAAGGGGTTCCGGGTGATCGACGAGAAGCGGTCGGAAGAAGAGTCGCCCATCGCGGAGGCGACCATCATGGTCGAGGTCGACGGAACGGTCGAGCATACGGCGGCGCTCGGGAACGGCCCGGTGAATGCGATGGACAACGCGATCCGGAAGGCGCTGGAGAAGTTTTACCCCGAGCTCTCCGAAGTGGAATTGCTCGACTACAAGGTGCGGGTCATCAGCGCGGGGGGGACGGGCTCCTCGGTACGGGTCTTGATACACTCGGGAGACAAGGAAACCCAGTGGGGAACCGTCGGTGTCTCGCACAACATCATCGAAGCATCCTGGCAGGCCCTGGTCGACAGCATCCGGTACAAGCTCTGGAAATCCCGGGGGGTCATCCCGGGAGAGCAAGCGTAGGGATCCGAGGGCGATTCTACTCCTATCCCTGATTGTTCTTGTATGGAATATGGGCGCTACGGGGTTATCCCTTCTGGCCCCGGAGCCTTCCTTCGCGCCCGGCTCCGCGCCGCCCCCACGATCCGTCCGCGGAATTTCCCCCGTTTTTCCGGAAGCGCCGGAGGCGACGGGAGGCCACGGCGGCCCCTTGACCGTCCGGCAGGGGTTCCTTCTCGGGAAGCTTGTCGATATCAACCGCGCGGAGTACCAGGAGTTGTCCGGCCTTCCCGGGATCTCCGACCCCGTAGCGAAGGCGATCGTGAAGGAGAGAACGAGGCGCGGGGGATTTCACGCCCCCGAGGATCTCCTGGCGGTCCGCGGGATCAAGGAAAAACGGCTGAAAAAAATCCTTCCCTTTATCGCCATTATCCCTAATAATTGACTTTATTGGTCATGTTAAAGACGTTTTTTTCAGGAAGGGGGGGCGAGATGTTTCATCGGATCCGTAATGACATTCGAGTAATCTTCGAGCGCGACCCGGCCGCGCAAAGCGTGCTGGAAATCCTGTTCTGCTACCCCGGGTTCCACGCGATTCGGTTCCACCATGCCGCGCACTGGCTCTGGAACCACAATATCCGATTTTTCGCGCGGTTTTTGTCCCACATCTCCCGTTGGCTGACCGGCATCGAGATCCACCCGGGAGCCACCATCGGCGAGGGGTTCTTCATCGACCACGGCATGGGGGTGGTGATCGGGGAGACCGCCGAGATCGGGAGGAACGTGACGATGTACCACGGGGTGACCCTCGGGGGGACAAGCTGGAAGAAGGGGAAGAGGCATCCCACGATCGAGGAAAACGTGATCATCGGGGCCAACGCGGCGATCCTCGGGCCCATACGGGTGGGAGAGAACTCCAAGATCGGGTCGGGATCCGTGGTGAACAAGGATGTGCCCCCCCACTCGACGGTCGTCGGGATACCCGGCAGGGTGGTCTTCCGGGAGGGGAACGTCTACCAGGACCCGACGGGCGTTGCCGGCACGCCGGACCCGGAAGGGAAGGCCCTGAAGTGCCTCACCGAGCAGGTGATGGCGCTGGAGCAGCGCCTGGACGAGGTGATGAAGCGTCTCGAAGAACGGACGGAGCTGCCCAGAGTCGGGTCGAACCCGTGAAGATCACCACCCGGGGGCGGTATGCCGTGATGGCGCTCGTAACCCTTGCGGGAGCGTCCCGCGGCAACCCGGTGTCCCTCAAGGACATCTCCCGGCAGGAAGCCATCTCGGAACTCTACCTCCAACAGCTGTTCGCCCGCCTTCGCAGGCGGAACCTGGTGAAAAGCGTCCGGGGCCCCGGGGGGGGATTCATCCTCGCGCGTCGCCCCTCCGAGATCACGATCGGGGAGATCATCCGCGCCGCCGAGGGGAAGAACGCGCGCGTCGGATGCCGAAGCTCCGGGCGGAAGTGCGGGATGATCGAGCGATGCAAAACGCAGAACATGTGGGACACGCTGGAGACGCGCATCGACGAGTTCCTCGACTCCATCACGATCGAAAACCTCTTTCTCCACCAGGCGGGGAAGCACCGGGAGGCGGAGGCGTGAGAAAAATCTATCTCGACCACAACGCGACGACGCCCGTCCATCCCGAGATTCGGGAAGCGATCGAACCGTACCTGTCCGAGCAGTTCGGGAACCCCTCGAGCATCCACTGGGCGGGCCGGGACGTGCGCAAGGAGGTGGAGGACGCGCGGAAGGAAATCGCCTCCTTTTTCGGGTGTCAGCCGCTGGAGGTCGTGTTCACGAGCTCCGGGACCGAGAGCGACAACCTCGCGCTCAAGGGGGTGGCGTTCCGGAAAGGGAACGCGGGAAAGCACATCGTCACATCGCAGGTCGAACACCCCGCCGTGATGAACAGCTGCCGGTTCCTCGAGGCGAAGGGGTTCCGCGTGACGTACGTTCCGGTGAACCGGTACGGGATCGTCGAGCCGGATTCGGTCCGGAAAGCGCTGACCCCGGACACCGTCCTCGTCTCCGTCATGTACGCGAACAACGAGACCGGGTCCGTCATGCCGATCCCCGAGATCGGGGAGATCGTGCGGAACGCGGGTGTCCTCATGCACACCGACGCCGTCCAGGCCGCGGGCAAGATCCCCATCGACTTCGCGGCGCTCCCCGTGGACATGCTCACCTTCTCCGGGCACAAGGTAAACGCCCTGAAAGGGGCGGGAGGCCTCGTCATCCGCAAAGGAATCGAACTCGAGGCGTTGATCCACGGGGGGCACCAGGAGCGGGGGCGCCGCGGCGGGACCGAGAACGTCGTGGGGATCATCACGATGGGAAAGGCCTTTCAGCTCCTGCGGACGGGGATGGAGGAAGAGGTCGCCGGAATCCGGCGGCTTCGCGACAAGTTCGAGAAGGGGCTCTTCGGCCGGATCCCGGAGCTCGTTCTGAACGGACACCCGACGGAGCGGCTTCCCAATACCGTGAACATCTCCTTCCGGTTCGTGGAGGGGGAGGCGATGCTTTTGAACCTGGACATGATGGGGATCGCCTGCTCCTCGGGTTCCGCCTGCACCTCGGGGTCGCTCGAGCCGTCGCCGATCCTCATGGCCATGGGCGCCGACCCGACGGATTCCCAGGGCGCCCTCCGGTTCAGCCTGGGACTGGGCAACACCGAAGCGGACGTGGAGTACGCCATCGACGCCATCGAGACGGTCGTGAACAAGCTGCGGGCCCTGTCCCCGCTCTATCCGGGCGCGAAGGAGGCGAAGGCGAGATGAGGGGGAAGCGGATCCTGGCGGCGATGAGCGGTGGCGTCGATTCCTCGGTTGCGGCCCTCCTCCTGCAACGGCAGGGGTGGGAAGTGATCGGCATATCGATGGACCTGTACGACTTCTCGAAGGTCACAAAAAACCGGGAAGGGACCTGCTGTTCGCTGGACGACCTCTATGACGCCCGAAGGGTGTGCGACACTCTCCACATCCCGTATTACGTTCTGAACCTGCGCGACGAGTTCCGGCGCGAGGTGATCGATCCTTTCGTCCGGGAATATTCCACCGGAAGGACGCCGAATCCCTGCATCCTGTGCAACGAGCACCTCAAATTCCGGGCCCTCCTGCGGAAGGCGGACGAACTCGGCGCCGAAGGGGTGGCCACGGGGCATTACGCGGTCATCCGGAGGGAACCGTCGGGGAGATGCCGCCTGTTCGCAGCCCCTGACGAGTCCAAGGACCAGTCCTACTTCCTCTTTTCCCTGGACTCGGAACGACTCCGCAGGATCCACTTCCCTGTCGGGGAGATGCGCAAAGACGAGGTCCGCAGGATCGCCGAGGCGGCGGGGCTCCCCGTTTTCGAGAAGCGGGAGAGCCAGGATATCTGCTTCGTCACCGACCACTCCTACACGGAGTTTTTGAACCGGAGCGGGATCGAGGAGAAGGAGGGGCAGTTCCTCGACCGGGCCGGGAACGTCCTCGGGACCCACAAAGGCGTTCTTCGGTTCACGGTGGGCCAGCGCAAGGGTTTGGGGATCGCGGCGAAGGAGCCGCTCTACGTCGTCGCCATCGACGCCGAAAAGAACGCAATCATCCTGGGCACGGAAGACGAAACGCTCTCGGTGTCTACCCGTGTCGGGCGCTTCTCGTTCGTATCCGGCATCTCTCCGGCGCGGGAGTTTCGTGCTACCGTCAAAGTGCGGTTTCGCCACCCGGGCGCCGATGCGACCGTCCACATGGAGGGAGACCACTTCCGGGTAGTGTTCGACTCGCCGCAGCGAAGCGTTACCCCGGGGCAGGCCCTCGTCCTGTATGGAGGGAAAGAGGTTCTCGGAGGCGGCTGGATCGAATGCGAAAGCGCCTCAAGGTCCTGACCGTCGGTTGCAAGGCGAACTTCGCCGACTCCGCCTCCGTTGTCCGGACGGCCGTTGCCGAAGGGTTCGAGATCGTCTCTCCGTCGGAGCCCGCGGACGTCGTGATCATCAACAGCTGCACCGTCACCCACCGGGCGGACCGGGACAGCCGTTCCCTCGCAAGAAGAGCGCGTCGGGAGAATCCCGGGGGGGTCGTCATTCTCACGGGCTGTTACGCCCAGGTGTACCCTTCGGAACACGGGAAGGTACCCGAGGTCGACCACTGGATCGGCACGGGGGCCGGGGAGGCGCCGCGAAGCGGGGAGGCGTCCCTCGGAGGAATCCTGCGGAAAATCTCAGGGAACGGGAGCAGGGAAACCGCGGTTCTTTCCGACCACTCCGCGGACCTCCTCCTGGGCCACCGGCGGACATTCCTGAAAATCCAGGACGGGTGCGATTTTTCCTGCGCGTATTGCGTGGTGCCCCTGGCCCGCGGGAAGAACCGCTCCGTCCCGGAAGAGGAACTCGTCGCAAGAGCGGTCGCGGCGGAAGAAGACGGCGCGTGCGAGCTCGTCCTGACGGGGATCCACATCGGCCTGTACGGGGCGGATGCCGGGAGAAGGGACGCCCTGCCCGGACTGGTCAGGCGCCTTCTCGCGGAGACAACCCATGCGCGAATCCGGCTCAGCTCCATCGAACCCGGGGAACTGACGGATCGGCTGATCGAGACCATCGCCGGCCATCCCCGGATGTGCTCCCACCTGCACGTCCCGCTTCAGAGCGGGTGTGACCGGACGCTTTCGCGGATGCGGCGCCCTTACGGTTCCGCCGAGTACAGGAACGCCGTCTCCGGGGCGGCCGCGCAGATTCCGGACCTTGCCCTGGGTGCGGACGTCATCGCGGGATTCCCGGGCGAAACGCCAGCGGATTTCGAGGAGACGGTGCAGTTCCTTCGGGACTTGCCGGTGACCTACCTGCACGTATTTCCCTATTCGGCCCGTCCCGGAACGGAGAGCGCGCGATTTCCCGACGACGTCCCCTCCGCCGAGAAGAAAAGAAGGGTGTCCCGTCTTTTCGTTCTGGATGCCCGGATCCGCGAAGCGTTCCTGTCCAGGCAGATCGGCAGGACGCTCGACGTCCTCGCGGAAACCGCGGTTCCCGGACGGGGAGAGCTGTCGGGGCACGCGGGGAACTATGCGGAAGTCTTTTTCCCGGGTATTGCTTCCGAAATCGGGGAGATGTACCGCATTGCCGCAGGATCCGTCCGTGGCGGGAGGCTTTCCGGGACACGCGTCGGGGAGGCGCCCAACCCCGCCACCGCACGGAAGGCATGAAAATCCTCGAGAAAAAGATCGGATACCGGTTCCGGGCACCGGACATGCTGGAAGAGGCGCTCCGGCATGCCTCCACCGCGGAAGGGGGGACGCAGAGGTCGTACCAGCGCCTCGAATACCTGGGCGATGCGGTCTTGAATCTTTGCATCGCGGAAGAGATGTACCGGACCTTCCCGGCCGCGGAAGAGGGTGCGCTGTCGAAAGCTCGATCCGCGTTGATCAACAACCGGAACCTTGTCCGCGTGGGGGAGACGATCGGCGTGCCCGACGCCTTGCGGATCGACTCCTCCGTCCGGGGGAAAGGCGGCGGGGTGACCCGGAAGATGGTGGCCGACGTGGTGGAGGCGATCGCGGGGGCGATCTTTCTGGACGGCGGATACGACGCGGCGAGACGGTTCGTCATCGATCACTTCTGGGCGGGGAACGAGGTGGAGGGCCTGGCCGCGGGATTCGACTCCAAAAGCCGGCTGCAGGAGTGGTGCCAGAAGCACCGCACGCCCACCCCGCGATACCGGCTGGTTTCCGCCGAGGGGCCTCCCCATTCCCGGACGTTTCTCGTGTCCGCGCGGCTGTGGAACGGCAGGGAGGAGAGGGGGACCGGGAAGACGAAGAAAGAGGCGGAAATGGAAGCCGCCGAACGCCTTCTGTCGCTGCTGGCGGAAGGGGAAGAATACCCGTGAGGGAACAACATGCCGTGAGCGGGACCGGAAAGGAACCGGAGGGAGAAAGGAGAAAGTCCGGCTTCGTGGCCCTCCTCGGCCGCCCGAACGTCGGCAAGTCGACCCTGCTGAACCGCATCCTGGGGGCCAAGATCGCGATCGTCACCCCCAAGCCCCAGACCACCCGGGACAGGATCGCCGGGATCTACACCGAGCCCCGCGGCCAGATCATCTTTCTCGACAGTCCGGGGATCCACCACGCCCGGCGGGCGCTCAACGAGTATATGATACGGACCGCGGAGCGGATCGCCGCAGAGGCGGACGTGGTCGTGCACATCGTGGACGACCGGCCTTTGGTGGAAGGGAAGGAGGAATCGCTCGTCCGCGGGGTGATCGACAGGGTCTCCGTCCCGCGGTTGCTCGTCGTGAACAAAGCGGACAGGATGGGGGAGACCGAGGCGGACCGGAAGCGGAAGGGTCTGATGGAACGAGGGCGGTACGCACGGGGATTGATCCTCTCCGCGACGAAGGGGCGCGGGGTGGCGGAGTTTTTGGACTGTCTCTTCGGGATCCTGCCGGAAGGCCCCGCCTATTACCCGGAGGACGAGCTGACGGATCTCCCCATGCGGTTCATCGCCAAGGAGGTCATCCGGGAGAAGCTGTTCGAGTTCCTCTCCGAGGAACTGCCGTACAGCGTCGCCGTGTCCATCGAGGAATACAAGGAGGACCCGGAAAAGAACCTGATCCGGATCCGGGCGGAAATCTACGTGGAACGGGAGTCGCAAAAAGGTATGGTGATAGGGCGGGGGGGAAAGGTGTTGCGGAACATCGGGACCGCGGCGAGACAGGAACTGGAGAAAGAGACCGGCGAGCGGGTATACTTGGACCTGTTCGTAAAGGTCGAACGGGACTGGAGCCGGAAGGAAACCATGCTGCGGCGGCTCGGGTATGCCTAGAACGGAGTTCACGGTCTCCCTCGTCGGGCGTCCGAACGTGGGGAAATCGACGCTCTTCAACCGGATCACGGGGAAACGGCGTTCGATCACCTACGGGGAGCCCGGGGTGACCCGCGATCTGGTTTCCCTCCCCGCGGAGCACGACGGCAAGCGATTCCGCCTCGTCGATACGGGGGGATACCTGTCGGGGGAACGAGGGGATATCCTTTCGAAGGTCCGCGGCCAGGTTCTCCGGGCGATCTACGAGTCCGACGCGGTCATTTTTCTCGTGGACGCCCGCGACGGAGTCCTCCCTCTCGACAAGGAGATCGCCACGATCCTCCGCGAGCGGGGAAAGCGGTTTTTCCTCGCGGCGAACAAGGTGGACACCCGGGAAGGACAGGAGTCGGCCACGCAGTTCCACGAGCTGTCCGTCGGTACGGTGTACCCCCTCTCGGCGGAGCACGGAACGGGAGTATCCGACCTTCTCGACGCGATCATCCCGCTCATACCCGACTCCGTTCCCGAGGAGGAGGGAACCGACGAAACCGTGGCTCGCATCGCCGTCCTCGGCCGGCCGAACGTGGGGAAGTCCACCCTCATCAACACCCTTGTCGGGTACGACCGCGTGATCGCCTCGGAGATCCCGGGGACCACGCGCGACGCGGTGGACGTGCTCGTGACCTACGGAGGGAAACGGTACCAGTTCATCGACACCGCGGGGATCCGCGCGAAGAGGAAGACCGAGAGCGTCCTCGAGAAGTTCTCCGTGTTGAAAAGTCTCGATTCCCTGAAGCGGTGCGACCTCGCGGTCCTGATGATCGACGGGCCGGAGGGGCTGACCCACCAGGACCAGCAGATCCTCCGGTACATCCTGCTCGAGGAACGCGCGGTGGTCGTGACGGCCAACAAGGCCGACCTGTGGGCCGGGGAGGAGGAGCGTCGGCAGGGGATCCGGAGAATCCGGGAGGGGCTGGGATACGCCTCCTTCGCGGCCGTGGTCCCGACGGTGTCGGTCACGGGGAAGGGGATCCCCCTTCTCTTCAAGAAGATCGAGGAGGCCTTCGGCAGTTTCCAGAACCGGGTTACCACATCGTCGCTCAACCGCAAGGTGTCCACCTTCCTCTATTCGCTCCCCATCCCGACGCGGAAGGGGAGGAACCGGGCCTTCTACATCACCCAGGTCGGTGTCATGCCGCCCTCCTTCGCCGTTTTCGTCAAGGACCGGGAGGGGGTCCCGGATTCCTACACCCGGTATCTCCAGAACAAACTCAGGGACCGCTTCGGATTCCAGGGGTCACCCATTCGGATCATGTACCGCGAGAGATGAGCAACCGCCTATCGGGGATCATGAAGGCCGCGCGGGAAGGTGCGTCCATTTTTTTCCGAAACCACGGAATGGTCTACAGCGCCTCCGTCGCCTTCAACCTGCTGCTGTCGTCCATTCCCATCCTGTTCCTGGTATTTGCCGCCACGTCGCTTTTCCTCGGGACCAGCGAACTTCCGTATTCGCAACTGTCGGGGCTGCTGAAAAACACCTTCCCGTACGGGGCCCAGGTCCTGGTCCCGACCCTCAAGGGACTTTTCGCCTCCGGGGCGACATTCGGGATCCTGGGCTTCGTTCTCCTTGTCCTGTCCTCCTTCTCCGCCACGGATGCGGTCCACACGTCCCTGTCGGTCATGCTGGAGATCAAGGAGAAGCAGCGGTTCTGGAACCGGGCGGCGTTTCATGTGGTCCTGGTGCTGTCCCTCACCGTCCTCACCTTCTCCGCGATCCTCGTCCCCCCGCTCTGGAAGGGTCTCCACGTCCTCACGCGCGGGATGCCCGTCGGGCTGGACGCGGCGTTCCATCTGCTCCTTGCGGCGATCGCCGAGGCGGTTCTTGCCGGGATCCTCTTTGCGGGGGGGGCGCTCAGCTACCGGTACCTCTCCCCGATACGCGTGCGCTGGAAGAATGCCCTGGCGGGGAGTTTCCTCTTCTTCCTCCTCCTCCAGGCGATCAAATGGGGATTTACTTTTTATGTCAAGAAATTCAGCAAGTTGAATGTAATTTACGGTTCCCTCTTCGGGATCGTATGTTTTATAATCATTGCATACCTCTTTGCAGCGGCCTATCTGTTCTGCGCCAGCATCATCGGGGTACTGGAACGGCAGGAGGAAGGAGCATTTTCTCCGGAAGGGGAGACGGGTGCAGGCCCGGATGAGACTCCTGGCGGCGATTGACGTCGGGACCAACACCGTGCGGATGCTCGTCGCCGCAAAGGAAGGGGGCAGGCTGCGCCCCGTTCTCCGGAGGCGGCGGATCACCGGTCTCGGGAAAAGCCTGCGGGAGAACGGTGCGATCGGGGAAAAGGAATTCCGGAATTCGATCGCGGCCCTCCGCGAGTTCCGGAGGGAGATGGATGCGCTCGGAGTGGCATGGTACCGGGCATGCGGAACGGCGGGACTTCGCGAGGCATCGAACCGGGACGCCTTTCTCTCCGCTGCGGCAGGCAAAGGGGTTTCGGTCGAGATCATTTCGGCGCGCGAGGAGGCCCGCCGGACATGGGAAGGGGTGACCGGCCACGCCAAGGCCGGGGGCGGCGCCCTGGTCATGGACATCGGCGGAGGGAGCACGGAATTTATCGCGGGGCCGAAGGAAGGAGACTCGATCAGCCTCCCGATCGGGGTCGTTGTCCTCCTCGGGTCCTTCCGGCTGTCCGACCCCCCCCTCCGGACGGAACTTCGGAATCTTGCCTATTTTCTGGCGGACCGGATCGCCGCCGGAACGCGGGGATGGCAACGGCGGACATTCCGGAGGATGGTGGGCACCGCGGGGACCTTCACGACGCTCGCCGCTCTCGACATGAGGATGAAGGCCTACCGGCCGGAGAGGATCGACGGATTCCGGATGGACGTGTCCGCCGTCCGGCGATGGGAGAAGCGCCTCTGCCGGCTGCCGGAGGCCGAGCGTCTCCGGCTTCCCGGGATGGAAAAGGGGCGCGAGCGGTACATCGTGCCGGGAGTGATCCAGGCGCTCTCGGCCATGGAAATTTTCGGTCTGAACAACCTGTATATCAGCGATTCGGGTCTCCTGGAGGGGATTCTGAGGGGGATTGCGAACGGAAAGGGAGAAGGGGAATGGAGGGGAAAGGGATGGAAGAAGGGTTGACGTTCGACGACGTGATTCTGCTCCCCGCGGAGTCGAAGATTCTCCCGAAGGACGTGGACGTATCGGTTTCCCTCACACCGGAGGTCCGGCTGAACATCCCGCTGCTCAGCGCCGCGATGGATACGGTCACCCAGGCGGACACCGCGATCGCGATGGCGCGTGAGGGGGGCTTGGGGGTCATCCACCGGAACAACACGGCGGAGGAACAGGCGCTCGAGGTGGACAAGGTCAAGAAGTCCGAGAGCGGGATGATCTCCGACCCCATCACGATGGGACCCCGGCAGAAGGTCGCCGAAGCCCTCGAGGTCATGGAGAGGTACCGGATCTCCGGGCTCCCGATCACGACGGAAGGAAAGCTCGTCGGGATCCTGACCAACCGGGACTTGCGGTTCGAGACCAATTTCCTGCAGCCCATCGAAAACGTGATGACCAAGGACAGGCTGGTGACCGTGCCCGTGGGAACCACGCTCGAACAGGCGAAGGAGATCCTCCACAAGAACCGGATCGAAAAACTGCTCGTGGTCGACAAGCACAACAACCTGCGCGGGCTCATCACGATCAAGGACATCCTGAAAATCAAGAAATACCCCTTCGCCTGCAAGGACGGGAAGGGGAGGCTCCGCGTCGGGGCGGCCATCGGCGTCGGGCCCGGCTGGGAGAAGCGCGTGGACATGGTCCTGAAGTCCGGCGCGGACGTCATCTGCGTCGACACCGCACACGGCCATTCCCGCGACGTGGTCGACGTCGTCCGGGCGATCCGGAACAATTTCCGGGGGGTCCAGCTCATCGCAGGAAACGTGGCGACCGGCGAGGGGGCGGAGGCGATCATCAAGGCGGGTGCCGACTGCGTGAAGGCGGGCGTGGGGCCGGGGTCGATCTGCACCACGCGGGTGATCGCCGGGGTGGGCGTTCCCCAGGTGTCCGCGATCATGAAATGCGCCGCCGTGGCGTCGAAGAGAAAGATTCCCCTGATCGCGGACGGGGGGATCAAGTACTCGGGGGACATCACCAAGGCCCTCGCGGCGGGGGCCTCCGCGGCGATGATCGGATCCGTGTTCGCCGGGACGGACGAGAGCCCCGGGGAGATCGTGCTGTACCAGGGGAGATCGTACAAGGTGTACCGGGGAATGGGATCCCTCGAGGCGATGAAGAAGGGGAGCAAGGACCGCTATTTCCAGGCGCACGTCGAATCCGAGGCGAAGCTCGTGCCGGAGGGAATCGAGGGGCGGGTCCCCTACCGGGGGCCGCTGGCGGCCATGATCTTCCAGCTCGTCGGGGGCCTGAAGGCCGGGATGGGGTACGTGGGCGCCAGGAGCATCGAGGACCTTCAGAAGCGGGCAACGTTCATGAAGGTCACGGCGGCGGGGCTCAAAGAGGGCCACGTCCATGACGTCATCATCACGAAGGAAGCCCCGAACTACCGGGTGGAGTAGGCCTTGAAGGAAAAAGTGCTGATCCTCGATTTCGGGTCGCAATATACGATGCTCATCGCCCGGCGCATCCGGGAGCTGAAGGTGTACTGCGAAATCCATCCGTACAGCGTCGGGACGGAGTTCGTCCGGGATTTCCGGCCGGACGGCATCGTCCTGTCGGGCGGGCCAGCCAGCGTGTACGGGGAGGGCGTCCCGAGGATTCCGCGGGAAATCCTGGACATGGGAGTGCCCGTCCTCGGGATCTGCTACGGGATGCAACTCATCGCCGACCTCCTGGGGGGGAAGGTCGGGAAGGCCGGGGACCGGGAATACGGTTTCGCCAGCATCCGGGGACAGTGGGGAGACCCCCTGTTCCTCGGAATCGAGGAGTTCCGGCACAACATGACGATCCAGGTGTGGATGAGCCACGGGGACCGGATCGAGGAGATGCCGAAAGGGTTCGCTTCGATCGCCCTTTCGGAGAACTCCCCCGTGGCCGCGATGGCCGACGAAACGCGCCGGATTTACGGCGTCCAGTTCCACCCGGAAGTGGCCCACACCCCCAAGGGGAAGGAAATCCTGGCCAATTTCCTCTTCCGCGTCTGCGGCCTGTCCCCCCTGTGGACGATGCACTCCTTCATCGAGGCAAGCGTCGTCAGGATCCGCGAGCTGGTGGGGAAGGAGAACGTCGTCCTCGGGCTTTCCGGCGGCGTCGATTCCTCCGTGGCGGCGGTTCTTCTCCACCGTGCCATCGGGGACCAGCTGACGTGTATCTTCGTGAACAACGGGCTGCTCCGCAAGGACGAGGCCGAGGAGGTTCTGCAAACCTTCCGGAAGGGAATCGGAATCCGCCTGGAGTACGTCGACGCGTCGGACAGGTTCCTCCAGGACCTCGACGGCATCTCCGACCCGGAAACGAAGCGGAAAGTGATCGGCGAGACATTCATCCGGGTGTTCGAGGAGGCGGCGGGGAAGATCCCCGGGGTGGGGTTTCTGGGGCAAGGGACGCTGTACCCCGATGTGATCGAAAGCGTCTCGTTCAAGGGGCCGTCGGCCACGATCAAGTCCCACCACAACGTCGGGGGCCTCCCCGAGAAGATGCACCTGAAGCTCGTGGAGCCGCTCCGGGAGCTCTTCAAGGACGAGGTGCGCGAGCTCGGCCGCGAGCTCTTTATCCCCGACCACATTCTCGACCGGCAGCCGTTCCCCGGGCCGGGGCTGGCCGTCCGGATCATCGGTCCGGTCACCAAGGCACGGATCCGCATCTTGCAGGAAGCGGATGCCATCGTGCTGGAGGAGGTGAGGAACGCCGGCCTCTACGAGTCGATCTGGCAATCCTTCGCCGTTCTTCTCCCGATCAAGACGGTGGGCGTCATGGGCGACGAACGGACGTACGAAAACGTGGCGGCGGTCCGCGCGGTGAACAGCCAGGACGGGATGACCGCCGACTGGGTCCGCCTCCCGTACGACCTGCTTCAGCGGATCTCGACGCGCATCATCAACGAGGTCAAGGGGATCAACCGCGTCGTGTACGACATCTCCTCCAAGCCGCCCAGCACGATAGAATGGGAATAGAACCGGGAGGCATGACGCCATTGCAGCGTCTCGTATATGGCCTGACGCACCGATCCGCCGCCGGGATCGCACGGGACAGGCAGCCATTCCGCGCACGGGCTCGCCGGCCCCCAGAGGTCCATTCCCTCAGATCCCGGCATTCGAGGGCCGCTGCATCCGCTCCGGCTTCGTTGCCCGCCCTCACCGTACCGCGGCGGGTACGCCTCGCCCGGGCGCCTCGCCGGGCGCGGCGCATCGACCCTCTCGGTGCACGGCCTCTTCAGGAACGGATCTCTGGAGGCCGGGGGGTACCCAAAGGCTACGCTCGCGACCTTGCGCCCGCTCGCTGCCGGTTCCGCTCGACGCAATTTCTCCCTCGCTCCACAGGCCGCTCCGAGGAACCCCCCGCTGCGCCCTATGCGCGCAGACGGACTCGATTGTCAGCGTATTTGCGAGACGCTGCACCAGCGGCCGCCCCCGGGGGAAGACGGTGAAGGAGTTCGTCCACCTGCATCTGCATTCCCAGTACAGCCTCCTCGACGGGGCGATCAAGATCGAGGAGCTGGTGCGCAAAGTGGCCAGATTGGGGATGCCTGCCGTGGCGCTGACCGACCACGGTGGGATGATCGGCACGGTGGATTTCTACGAGAAGGCGAACCGGGAGGGGATCAAGCCGATCATCGGGGCCGAGGTCTACCTGACCCCCGGCTCCCGCCACGACCGCAAGGCGCTGCCGGGCGAGGACCGGTTGCATCACCTGATCCTGCTGGCCGAATCGAACGAGGGGTACCGCAACCTCATTCAGCTGGTGTCCCGGGCCCACGTCGAAGGGTTCTATTACAAGCCCCGCGTCGACAAGGAGATCCTGCGGGAACACGCGAAGGGGATCATCGCCACCTCCGCATGCCTGCAGGGGGAGATCCCGGTCCTGCTCGCGCAGGAAGGGAACACGCGGGCGGCGGAAGCCGTCGAGGAGTACAAGGAGATCTTCCCGGACGGTCGGTTCTTTCTGGAGATCCAGGACAACGGGTTGATGGAACAGAACCGGGCAAACCCCGCGATCATCGATCTCGCCCGGAAAACGGGAACGCCGCTCGTGGCCACGAACGATTGCCACTACCTCGATCGCAAGGACGCACGGGTGCACGACATCCTGCTCTGCCTGCAGACGGGGAAGGTGATCGGGGCGGAAGGACGGATGCGGTTCGAGACCGACCAGTTCTACGTGAAGGCGCCGGAGGAGTTCGAGCGCGCGTTCGGCCACGTCGCCCCGGACGCATTGACGAACACCCTCGCGATCGCGGAGCGATGTCTCGTGACACTCGACCTCGGTCACAACAAGATCCCGGAATTCCGGGTCCCCGAGGGGATGACCTCCGAGCAGTACCTGAGAAAGCTCGCCACCGAGGGGCTGCTCCGCCGCCTGCAGGAGAAGAAGAAGCGATCGGGGAGGATCGGGCCCGAGGAACAGGAGACCTACCGGAAGAGGCTCGAATACGAGCTTGTCGTCATTGAAAACACCGGTTTTTCCGGCTATTTCCTGATCGTCTGGGACTTCATCCGGTTTGCGAAGGAACAGGGGATACCGGTGGGGCCGGGCCGGGGAAGCGCGGCGGGGAGCCTCGTCGCGTACTGTTTGCGGATCACCGAGGTCGACCCCCTGTCCTACGGCCTGCTTTTCGAGCGGTTCCTCAACCCGGAACGGATCAGCCTTCCGGACATCGACTGCGACTTCTGCAAGGACCGGCGTGACGAAGTCCTCCGGTACGTGGAGGACCGGTACGGGAAGGAGAACGTCTCCCAGATCATCACCTTCGGGACGATGAAGGCCCGGGCCGCCGTGCGGGACGTCGGGCGGGTGCTCGAGATGCCCTACGCCGAAGTCGACAAGATCGCGAAGCTCATCCCGCCGGATCTCGGAATCACGATCGAGAGGGCGCTCGCGGTCGAGCCGAGGCTTGCGGAGATGATCCGGGGGAACCCGAAAGTGGCCGATCTCTTCGAGTACGCGAAGGGGATCGAGGGATTGTCCCGCCACGCCTCGACCCACGCCGCCGGCGTGGTCATCGCGAACCGGCCGATCACCGAGTACGTCCCGCTCTATCGGAACTCGAACGGCGACATCACGACCCAGTTTTCGATGCAGCACATCGAGAAGGTCGGGCTGGTCAAGTTCGACTTCCTGGGCCTGCGGACGCTTACCGCGATCCACAACACCCGGAAACTGATCCGCGAACAACGGGCGGAGGAAGTGGACCTGGATACGCTTTCGCTCTCCGACCCGGAAACCTATGCGATGCTCTCCCGGGGGGACACCGCCGGGGTGTTCCAGTGCGAAAGCCAGGGGTTCACGGACCTGCTCCTCCGCCTCAAGCCGGACCGGTTCACGCACCTGATCGACGCAGTCGCCCTCTACCGGCCGGGTCCCCTCCAGAGCGGCATGGTGGACGACTTCGTCGCACGGCGGCATGGGCAAAAAACGATCGAGTACCCGCTGCCGCAGCTCGAGGAGATCCTGCGGGAGACGTACGGCGTGATCGTCTACCAGGAGCAGGTGATGCAGATCGCGGTCGCGCTCGCCGGATTCTCCATGGGAGAGGCGGACATCCTCCGGAAGGCCATGGGGAAAAAGGACACGGCGCTCATGGAGACACAGAAGATCCGGTTCCTCGAGGGGGCGCGGGGGAAGGGGATCTCCGGCAAGAAGGCCGCGGCCATCTTCGACCTCATGGCGCAGTTCGGCGAATACGGCTTCAACAAGTCCCACAGCGCGGCGTACGCCCTTATCGCCTACCAGACCGCCTACCTGAAGACCCACTATCCCGTGGAGTTCTTCTGCGCCCTGATGACCTCCGAATCGGGCGACACCGCCAAGATCATCCGGTACATGGCGTACTGCAGGGAGCGCGGCATCCCGGTGCTTCCTCCGGACGTCAACGAGTCCCGCTTCGCCTTTCACCCATCGGGGCAGGCGATCCGGTTCGGACTCTCGGCGATCAAGGGGGTGGGAGCGTCCGCCATCGACGCCATCCGGGAGGCGAAGGGGGAGGAACCGTTCGGTTCGGCGGAGGACTTTCTCTCCCGCGTGGACCTCCGCAAGGTCAACAAGCGGGCGGTCGAGAGCCTGGTCAAGGCGGGGGCACTCGATTCCCTCGACCCCGACCGGGGGGGGTTGTTCGGAAGGCTTTCGCGCCTGATGGAGACCGCCCAGGAATCGGCGCGGAGGAGGGGTTCCGGCCAGTTTTCCCTCTTCGGGGAAACGGTCGCGCCTCTTCCTTCGCGCGGGCCGGACCGGAAGCCGCCCGTTTCCACCTGGAGCAGGCGGGAGAGGCTGGCCCATGAACGGGAGGCGCTCGGGTTCTACATCACCGGCCACCCGCTGGACGATTACTCCGCGGAGATGGAGCTTTTCGCGAACGTCACCTCGTCGCGAGTCCCCGCGCTGCAGTCGGGAACGGAGGTGAGAATCGGGGGGATCATCGGCTCCCTTCGCCAGAAGACGACCAGACAGGGCAAGAAGATGGCGTATCTCCAGTTCGAGGACCTCGAGGGGGTCCTCGAGGTGATCGTGTTCCCGGAAACGTTCCAGGAAAGCCAGGATGCCCTCTCCTGCGAGGGGCCGGTTTTCCTCGTCGGGCGCGTGGAGGCCGGAGAAAAGTCCGCCAAGGTCATCGCGATGGAGATCTTCCGGATGGAAAACATCCGGGAACGTCTTGCCCGGTCGGTCCATTTCCGGATCCTGACCGACCGAATGACGCCTGCGGATATCCTCGATCTGCGGAAGATCCTCGAGCGAAATACCGGGGAGAAGAAGGGATTCCTTCACCTCGTGCGGGAGGGGGAGTACGAGGCGGTCCTCTCCCTGCCGGACAGCCTGGATGTCACCCCGTCGCTCACGCTGGCCCGCGAATTGCGGATACGGTTCGGGTACGACGTGTTGCAACTCCATTGACGATCCCCGGAAGCAAGTCCGCCGAACGGGCCTGGCTCGTTTGGGCCCGGCGGAAAAAACGCCCCGTACCGGGAGTTCCGCCCCCCGCGGATCCTCTCGGGGAGTTGAAAAGCCTCGTGGAGGCAGCCGGCGGGATCGTGGCGGGAATCCACTCCCAGGCCCTTTCCTCGGAACATCCGGCCACCCTGATCGGGTCGGGGACGGTGGAACACCTGAAAGAAACGGTCCGGGAACATGGCGTGGACCTCGTCGTCTTCCAGAACCTCTTGCGGCCGAACCAGCAGGCCAACCTGGAGAGGGAACTGGGGGTCAAGGTGCTTGACCGGCGGGAGGTCATCCTGGACATCTTCGCCCGGAGGGCGCGCAGCCGGGAGGGAAAGCTGCAGATCGAGCTCGCCCAGCTCTCGTTCCGATTGGCGCGGCTGATCGGGGGCAGACGGGACCTGTCCCGGCTCGGCGGCGGCATCGGGACGCGCGGTCCGGGGGAAAAGAAGCTCGAGGAGGACCGCCGCCGGATCCGGACCCACATCCGGCAGATCGAGCGGGAGCTTGCCACGGTACGGCGGACGAGGACGCTTCACTACCGCAGGCGGAGGGAGGTGGGATTTCCCGTGGTGGCGCTGGTGGGATATACGAACGCCGGGAAATCCACCCTGTTCAACCGGATCACGGGCGCCGACGTCTTCGTGGCGGAACAGCTGTTCGCAACGCTTGACCCCACCGCGCGCAGGTTTTCGCTGCCCGGGGGGGGCGCGGCGATCCTGGTGGACACCGTGGGCTTCATCCACGACCTCCCGGACGAAATCCGCGAGGCGTTCCTCGCAACGCTCGAGGGGATCGGGGAGGCCGACCTGCTCGTTCACGTCGCCGACGGGATCTCCGAGATGATGGAGGAAAACATCTCGTCCGTGGAGAAAATCCTCTCCGGGCTCGGTTTCTCCGGGAAGCCCCGCATTCTCGCCATCAACAAGTCGGACCTGACGGGAGAGGCGGGGCACTGCCCGCCGGGGGCAATCCGCATTTCGGCGGCAACGGGATCCGGGATACCGGGGCTGCTCAAGCAAGTGGAAGGAGGGTTATGGCTGCACCGTTCGGCCAACGGTTCGACCAGGCGCGGCTGATCAACATCGCCAACGGGCTCACCGCCACCCGCGTCCTTCTCGTGCCGCTTTTCGCCTACCTGCTGATCTCCGACAGGTTCCGGCTCGCCCTGCTGGTGTTCGCCGTCTGCGGAACCAGCGACATGCTGGACGGGCTGCTGGCAAGGTGGCTCCGCCAGAGGACGGTCGTCGGGTTTTACCTCGACCCGATTGCCGACAAGTTGCTGATGGCGACGTCGTTCGTAGTGCTCGCCATCGTGAAGGTCGTTCCCGTCTGGCTCGCCATCATGGTCATCAGCCGGGACATCTTCATCCTCATCGGGAGCCTGCTGATTCTGCTCCTGCTCGACTCCGGCCAGATTGCGGCCACGGGGATCAGCAAAGGGAACACCGCCATTCAGATCCTGACCGTGATCTACTTTCTGACCATACGGGCCTTCCCCGGGATCTGGAATCTATTCGCCGCGGGGGTCGAGGAGCGGGTGACGGAGGCCGTTGTCACCCTGTGCGCCCTGTCGACCGCCGCCTCCGGCATTCATTACCTCGTGATTGGAATCCGGAAACTCTCCCGTGCCTGAGTGCGATCTGCAACAGGTGATCCGGGGACCCTGGCTCGCGGAGGGGTCCCCTCGGCTACGCGAGCGACCTTGCGCCCGCTCGCTGCCGGTTCCGCTCGACGCGATTTCTTCCTCGCTTCACAGGCCGCCTCGTCGACCCCCCCGCATCGCCATGGGTCCCCGGTCAACGGCGTCTGCCCCTGCGCCCGCTCGCTGCCGTTCCGCTCGCCGGACCGGCAACCTTGCTCCACAGGCCGCCTTGTGGAATCCCCCGCCGCGTCTCGGGTCCCCGGAGGCAGGCAACTACCCCCGCAGGAGTCCCCGCCCGCGATATGCGATAATGTTCTTCATCCATGAAGCGTAGCACCGGGAATACGCGCGAACGCGCCGCTGGCACGAACCGGCAGGACAGGGCCGGAGTGCGGGTCGATTCCGTGGCCAGAGGTTCCGTCGCGGAGCGCGCCGGAATTGTTGCGGGGGACCGGATCCTCTTCGTCGCGGGAGAGCCCGTCGGCGATCTCCTCGATCTGCACTTCCTGACCAGCCGGAGGCGGTTCCGCCTCCGGTGGGCGACGGCGCGGGGGGAGGAGAAAGAGTCGGTGATCCGCACGGGAGGAGATCCCCTCGGGGCCTTTCCCGAACCGGTCCGGGTCCGGCGGTGCCGGAACCGGTGCATCTTCTGCTTCGTCCACCAGCTGCCGAAGGGGATGCGCAGGAGCCTCTACGTCAAGGACGAGGACGTCCGGCTATCCTTTTTGCACGGACAATATGTGACATTCTCCGACATTTCCGAAGAGGAGATCCGGAAGATTCTGCGCTACCGCCTGTCCCCCCTGTACGTCTCCATCCACACGACCGACCCCGTTCTGCGCAGGCGGATGCTCGGCAATCCCCACGCGGCCGACGTCATGGAAGTCATGCGCCGGTTCGTTTCCGCAGGCATCCTTCTCCACGGCCAGATCGTCGTGTGCCCGGGGATCAACGACGGGGAGGAGCTTGCGCAGTCGCTCAACGCGCTTTCCGAGATTCGGCCCGGGCTATCCACCGTCGCCGTGGTGCCGGTGGGGCTTACCTCCCACCGGCATGGGCTTCCCCCCTTGCGCGCGGTCACCCGCGACGAGGCGAGGGCGACGCTTGCCATGCTCGTGCGGCTGCGCCGCCGCCTGGGGGACCGGGAGGGGGAACCCTTCGCCGTGGCCGCCGACGAATATTACCTGATGGCGGGGGAACAAATCCCCGGGCGCCGCGCGTACGGATCGTTCGCGCAGATCGGCAACGGGGTGGGATTGCTGCGGAACTTTTTGGACGACTCGCGCGCGCTCTTCCGGCGGAAGAGGTGGAAGAAGGCGGATGCGGGGGGCACGGTGGTCAGCGGCCGCTCTCCCCGCGCCTACGTTTCTGATTTCTTGAAGGAATTCTCCCGAAGGGCGGGAGCGCCGTTCGTCCACCTGCCGGTTACGAACCGTCTCATGGGAAAAAGCGTGACGGTGACAGGGCTTCTCGCGGGGGAGGATATCCTGTCCGCCTTGAAAGGGAAAAGGGTTTCGCGGATCTATATCCCCTCCGTGTGCCTCCGGGACGCGGGAGACCTCTTCCTTGACAATCTGTCCCCCGAAGAGATCGCCCGGGAGACGGGGGGCGCGGTGCACCTCTTCGACCCGACGCCTGCCGGGTTCTACGAAACGGTCTGCAACGTTACTATATCTATATTATAATTGACATTTTGGGGGTTGTTCGCTGACAATAATATGCTCTATGGTCTTGAGGGCGATTAGCTCAGATGGTTAGAGTACCTGCTTGACATGCAGGGGGTCACTGGTTCAAGTCCAGTATCGCCCACCATTTTCTTTTCCCTGCCCGGTGGAACCCTTTTTTAGCCATCGCGCCTGGGTACCTGTGGGCGGGGAATTTTTTGCTTTCCGGGAACGGATACGATGACGCTCATGGAACTTGCTGAACATGAAGGAAAGGCGAAGGTGGCGATCGCCGCCCGCGTCGACGGAGTTCTCCGGGACCTCGCCGTCCGGGCTCCCGCGGAGGGGAAGGTGGAGTGGGTGACCGTCCAGGACCCCGACGGAATCGAGATCATGAGGCACAGCACGGCCCACGTGATGGCGGCGGCGGTCAAGGAGCTCTTCCCGGAGGCGAAAATCACCATCGGGCCCGCGATAGAAAATGGATTTTATTACGATTTCGACGTGGAGGAACCGTTTACCCCGGAGGACCTCAAACGGATCGAGGAGAAAATGGGGGAGATCGTTCGGGCCGCCGACCCCTTCCTGCGCGAAGATTTGTCCAAGGAGGAGGCGCTGGCGCTTTTTTCCGGGGAGCCGTACAAGGAGGAACTGCTGGCCGATATCCCGGACCCCACCGTTTCCCTCTACCGCGTGGGGAACTTTCTTGACCTGTGCCGGGGACCGCACCTTCCGAGCAGCGGCAGGGTGGGCGCCTACAAGCTCATGAACACGGCCGGGGCCTACTGGCGAGGGGATTCCCGGAACCGGATGCTTACCCGCATCTACGGCATCGCCTTCGCGAAAAAGAAGGAGCTCGACCTGCACCTACACCTTCTGGAGGAGGTCAAGAAGCGCGATCACAGGAGACTCGGGAAGGAGCTCGACCTGTTCAGCGTGAACGACGAGATCGGACCGGGGTTGATCCTCTGGCATCCGAAGGGGGCGATCGTCCGCAGGATCATGGAGGATTTCTGGAGGGAAGAGCACGCCCGGGCGGGGTACGACCTCGTCTTCTCCCCCCACATCGCGAGAATCGACCTATGGAGGGTGAGCGGGCACCTCGATTACTACCGGCAGAGCATGTTCTCCGCGATCGGGGTGGAAGGGCAGGATTACCAGCTGAAGCCGATGAACTGCCCGTTCCACATCCAGATCTACAAATCGCGGATGCGGTCCTACCGTGACCTGCCCGTCCGGTACGCCGAGCTGGGAACCGTCTACCGGTATGAGCCGTCCGGGACGCTGCACGGGCTTATGAGGGTGCGGGGGTTCACCCAGGACGACGCGCACCTGTTTTTGCGCTCCGACCAGCTGGACGAGGAGATCTTCTCCCTTCTCGATTTCACCCTCTTCGTGCTGCGCCGGTTCGGGTTCGACCGGTACGAGATCTTCCTCTCCACCCGGCCGGAAAAATACGCCGGGACGCCCGAGAACTGGGCCAAAGCGGAGGAGGCGCTCAAGCGGGCGCTTGACCGCAAAGGTCTGTCCTACGAGGTAGACCCCGGGGAGGGCGTTTTCTACGGCCCGAAAATCGACATCAAGATCAAGGATGTCCTGGGCCGTGCCTGGCAGTGTTCGACGATCCAGGTCGATTTCAACAACCCGGACCGTTTCGACGTGGCGTTCATCGGTGACGACGGGGCGGAGCACCGCGCCATCATGATCCACCGGGCCCTCATGGGGTCGCTGGAACGGTTCTTCGGCGTTCTCGTCGAGCACTACGCGGGCGCCTTCCCCCTCTGGCTTTCGCCCGTCCAGGTCGACGTTCTCACCGTCACGGACCGTCATGTCGAATACGGGCGGGAGGTGGTCGCCGCCCTCCGCGCCGCGGGGTACCGGGCCGAAGGGGATTTCCGCAACGAGAAACTCGGGTACAAGATCCGCGAATCCCAGCTGGACAAAGTTCCGTACGCAATCGTGATCGGCGACCGGGAGGTTACGGACCGCAAGGTGTCTCCGCGCAGGCGGGGAGGAGAGCAACTTCCGCCGGTGTCCGTCGAGGAGTTCCTCGGGACGCTGCGGAAAGAAACAGAAAACCGGAAACCATAAAGGAGGGAGCCATCGCCAAGGAATCGAGAATCAACGAACAGATCCGCGTTCCCCGGGTTCGCCTGGTAGGGGCCGACGGAGAGCAACTGGGAATCGTCCCCACCGAGGAAGCGATGCAGAGGGCGAGAAGCCTCGACCTCGATCTCGTCGAGGTGGCGCCGAACGCGGATCCGCCCGTGTGCCGGGTCATGGATTACGGCAAGTTCAAGTACATGCAGAGCAAGCGGGAGCAGGAAGCACGCAAGAAGCAGACCGTCATCCACGTCAAGGAGATCAAGGTCAGGCCCAAGACCGACGAGCACGACCTGAACGTGAAGATCCGGCACATCCGGAGGTTCCTCGAGGAGGGGGACAAGGTGAAGGTGACGGTGCGTTTCCGGGGTCGGGAAATGTCCTACGCGTCGCAGAGCGGGTTCGAGATGCTGAAAGCGATCGTGGCGGCGGTCGCCGACCTCTCCCGGATCGAAAGCCCTCCGAAGATGGAGGGGCGGACGATGATGACGATCGTCGCTCCGAACGCGCAGAAGCGAAAACCGGAAAAACCAGGCAAATCCGAGAAATCCGACACGTCCAAGAAACCCGAGGGGAAACCCCCCCAGCGGGCGGAAAAGAAGCCGGCCGCGGCGGGGAAACAGGAGGAACGGTAATGCCGAAAATGAAGAGCAATCGCGGTGCGTCGAAACGGTTCTCCGCGACAGGAAGAGGCGGTATCCGGCGGGCCAAGACGGGAAAGAGCCACATCCTGACCGGAAAGACGAGAAAGCGGAAACGGAACCTGAAGAAGTCCGCGCTGGTGAACCCGGCCAACGAAAAATCCATTCGGCGCCTGCTGCCGTACCTCTAGCCCGCGGGAATACGAGGGAGAGAAGCCATGCCACGCGTAAAAAGAGCGGTACATTCGCACAAGAAACGCCGCAAAGTTCTCAAGGCCGCGAAGGGATTCCGGGGCGGCCACGGGCGCCTGCTCCGTTCCGCCAAGGAGGCCGTCGCCCGCGCCCTGCAGTTCGCATACCGCGACCGGCGCACGAAGAAGCGCGAGTTCCGGGCGCTCTGGATCACCCGGGTAAACGCCGCCGCGCGAGAGAACGGGCTCTCGTACAGCCAGTTCATCTTCGGGCTCAAGAAAGCCGGCGTCGAGATCGACCGGAAGGTCCTCGCGGACCTGGCCGTCAGCGACGCGAAAGGGTTCCGCGCCTTGGCCGACTCCGCCAAGGCCGCCCTCGGATAGGGAAGGCGGTCAGGCATTTGCCCGGCACGACCGAACAGATCGCGCTCCTCGCCGAGGAAGGCCTGCGGGCGATCTCCTCCGCGAAGACGGAGAGCGATCTCCTCGACGCCAAGGGCCGCTATTTCGGGAAGAAGGGAGCCATCTCCGAATTCCTGAAAGGCGTCGCCTCCTTGGCCCTGGAGGAACGAAAGAGGGTCGGCGCCGCGGCAAACGAGGCGAGGACGAATCTCGAGGCGGCCTTTGCCCGGCGGCTCGAGGAGATCCGGGAGAAGGAGAGAAGGGCGCGCGAGGGATTCGATCGGGTAGACGTGACCCTTCCCGGCCGCGCCCCCGCCATCGGCCACCGCCACCCCATCTCCCGGACCCTGACGGAGATCATCGCCATCTTCCAGCGCCTCGGATTCTCGGTCCGCGGGGGGCCCGAGATCGAGAAGGACTACTACAACTTCGAGGCGCTCAACATCCCGAAAGACCACCCGGCGAGGGACATGCAGGACACGTTCTACATCGACTGGCCGGGCGGTGACCTCGTGCTGCGGACGCACACGTCCCCGATCCAGATAAGGACGATGGAGACGATGAGCCCGCCCGTGCGCGTGATCGCCCCGGGAGCGGTGTACCGTTGCGATTCCGACGTGACCCACAGCCCGATGTTCCACCAGGTCGAGGGGTTCGCCGTCGACCGGAGCATCACGATGGCGGATCTCAAGGGGTTGCTGACCGAGTTCTGCCGGATGATGTTCGGCGAAGGCAAACCGCTTCGCTTCCGGCCGAGTTTCTTCCCGTTCACCGAGCCGTCGGCGGAAGTCGATATCCGCTGCGTCAACTGCGGCGGCTCCGGCTGCCGCGTATGCAAGGACTCCGGGTGGCTCGAGATCCTCGGCTGCGGGATGATCGATCCCGCCGTCTACGGGTTCGTCGGGTACGACCCGGAGGAATACACGGGATTCGCCTTCGGGATGGGCGTGGAGCGCATCGCCATGCTGCGGCATGGAATCAGCGACATCCGCCTCTTTTTCGAAAACGACCTCCGATTCCTTTCGCAGTTCTGAACGCCGACCGTCGACCGGTTACGAGGACGAACGTGAAAGTGCCCTGTTCCTGGCTCCGAGAGTTCGTCGATACGCGCCTCTCTCCCCGGGAGATCCAAGACGCCCTCACGATGGCCGGCGTGGAGGTCTCCTCCTGCCGGTACCTCGGGGAGGGGATGGAAGACGTGGTGGTGGCGCGGATCCTCGACATGGGGCCCCATCCGAGCGCGGAAAAACTTTCCCTTTGCCGTGTCACGGATGGCAGGGGGGAGTACCGCATCGTCTGCGGCGCGAGGAACATGGCAGCCGGGGACGTGGTGGCCCTCGCGCGGGTCGGCGCGAAGCTTCCCAACGGCGTGCAGATCGGGAAGGCGAAAATCCGCGGGCAGGTCTCGGAAGGGATGCTCTGCTCGGAGCAGGAGCTCGGTATGGCGGAGGAGTCCCCCGGGATCCTGATACTCCCCCCCGAAACGGAAGTGGGCACCCCGCTCGCGCCTGCGATCGGCATGGCCGACTGGCTCCTTACCGTCGAGATCACCCCCAACCGGGGGGATTGCCTGAGCGTGCAAGGCGTGGCCCGGGAGGTCGCCGCGATCACCGGGGAGAAGGTCGTCCTCCCGGAGGCGGCAATCGCCGGGACCGGACTGCCCATCGGGGAGATCGCCTCCGTGATGGTGACGGACACGGATCTGTGCCCGCGCTATTCCGCCCGCGTCATCACGGACGTCACGATCGCCCCCTCGCCTCTCCCCATCCAGCGCCGCCTCGCCCTGTGCGGAGTCCGCCCGATCAACAACATCGTGGACCTCACCAACTACCTGCTCCTCGAACTTGGCCAGCCGATGCACGCCTTCGACCTCGACCGTCTCGCCTTGCACCGCATCGACGTGAGGAAATCGGGGATTGCCCGACGGTTCACGACGCTGGATGGCACGGCCCGGGAAATTCTGCCCGGGATGCTGCTCATCTGGGACGGGGAGGGTCCCGTGGCGGTGGCCGGGGTGATGGGAGGGGAGAACACCGAGGTGCTCCCGACGACCAGGAGGGTTCTGTTCGAAAGCGCGCATTTCTCGCCTGCTTCCATCCGGGTGACGGGGAGGCGCCTCGGGTTGTCCACCGAGTCCTCCTACCGTTTCGAGCGGGGCGTGGACCCTTCCGGCACGATGTACGCCGTCGACCGCGCCATCCATCTGCTGGCCGGCTGGTCCGGTTTCACGATCGCCACGGGGTCGTTCGACATCGGGGGAGACCGGGAGTATCGGAGGGTGGTGCCGTTTCGACCCGCCCGGGCGGAACGGGTCATCGGGCGGAAGTATTCCGACCGGGAGTGCGCCGAGGTCCTCGCGCGCCTCGGATTTTCCGTGGCGGAGGGCGCGGAAGGGAAGTGGAAGGTCACCGTTCCCGCCCACCGGTTCGACATCGAACGGGAGATCGACCTGGTCGAGGAGCTTGCCCGGCTCTCCGGATACGACACGATCCCGACCACGTACCCGGAATCGGGTGCGCCCGAGTTTTCCCCGGACGACCGGTTCGTCGCGGAAGTGGAGAGAGCGTCCGAATTTCTGCGCATGGGGGGCTTTTCCCAGGCGATCAACTTCTCCTTCGTCTCCGGGAAGGAGTGGGAAAAGCACGCCTCCCTGCTGGGATTCCAACCTTCCGATGCGATCATGCTTGCCAACCCGATTTCCGAGGACACCACGATGATGCGGCCCCACCTGTTGATGGGGCTTTTGCACAACGTGGAGGGGGGCATCCGGCGCTTCCAGGACGATCTATGGATATTCGAAGCAGGAAAGGCGTTCGGAAAATCCCTTGTAGAGGGGCATTTCGAAGAGCCCCGCCTCGCATTCGTGATGTACGGCCGCAGGATGGCCGGCAACTGGAGCGGCGGCAGCGCCCCGGTCGATTTCTACGATGCCAAGGGGGTCGCCGAGTCGATTCTGCTCCTGCTGGGTTGCGAGCCGTTCCACTTCATGCCGGCGGTCTCCCGGCCCTTTCTCGATCCGGGGAAATCGTCGGAAATAGGGAAGGACGGGGCCGTGATCGGCTGGGTGGGCGCTGTCCGGCGGGAGTTGTTATCCGCGCTGGAAATCCCCGGGGCGGCCTATTACGGGGAGATCCGGATCCAGGCGGCGCTTTCCTTCCCCCGGACGCCACAATTCCGGGCGATTCCCCGGTATCCGCCGGCAACCCGGGATTTTGCCTGCATTTTCCCCGTAAGCGTGCCGGTGGGCGACGTGCTGGCCATGGTCCGGGAACTCACCCCCGAGATCCGCGATACGGAGGTTTTCGACGTATTTACGGGGGAGAAGATCGGAGCCGGGAGGAAAAGTGTTGCATTCCGGGTGCGGATCCAGGCGGAAGACAGAACCTTGACGGACGCCGATGTCCATAGTATACATACCAAGATAGTAAATCTATTGGAGAATCGGTTCGGCGGGAAGATTCGCACTTCGTAATTCCTACCAGAAGGGGGGACGCGATGACGAAGGCTGACCTGGTGGAGATCGTGTACGAGAAAGTAGGCGGCCTCTCGAAGAAAGAGTCGCAGGATATCGTCGAGACAATCTTCGATACGATGAAGGATATCCTGAAAAACGGGGAAAAGATCAAGATCTCCGGTTTCGGAAACTTCATCCTGCGGGACAAGCGTCCGCGGAAGGGGAGAAATCCCCAGACCGGCGACGACATCCAGATCACGGCGCGCCGCGTGCTCACCTTTCGGCCCAGCCAGATTCTGAAGGCGCACATCAACGAAGAGAACCCGTAGGCGGTTTCCGGGGGCAGGTGTGGCAGTTCCCGAAATCCCGGACAAGTTCTACTTTAAAATCGGAGAGGTAAGTTCTCTTCTGGGCGTGAAGCCTTACGTGGTCCGGTTCTGGGAGACCGAGTTCGAGCTGGCCCCGGCGAAGAACCGTTCCAAGCACCGCGTCTACAAGAGACATGAAGTCGAGACCCTCCTGGAGATCAAACGTCTTCTCTACGAGGAGAGGTTCACGATCGAGGGGGCGCAGAAGAAGCTGAAGGGACGGATGAAGGATAAAAGCAAACAGCTCGGTTTGAACCTGCACGAGAAAAAACACAAGGCTGTTCTCCAGAAGGTGAAGAAAGATCTCGAGAAGATCCGGGAGATGCTGAAGCATTGAACCGGCCCGGCGGCAAAAGCACCGCACCCGGCAATTCCCGCGCTCCGGTCCGCCCATGAATCCCAAAGGCACCAGCGGTCCCTGGCCCGGGGAGCGGGGGGATCGCCCGTGGGGCTTCTATCTCGTCCTTTACGAGGAGAAAGGATGCAAGGTCAAGCGGTTCCTCGTGCGCCCCGGGAAGCGTCTGAGCCTGCAAAGGCACCGGCATCGCGCCGAGCACTGGCATCTCGTGCGGGGCGAAGCCCTTGTCAACCGGGACGGGGAAGAGATCCGAATGGAGGCGGGGCAATCCCTCGACATCCCGCGGGGAGCCGTCCACCGGATCGAGAATGTCGGGCGGGAGGACGTGGTCGTCATCGAGGTCCAGACGGGGCCGTATTTGGGGGAAGACGACATCGAGCGCCTGGAAGACGACTTCGGGCGGTCTTAAGGACGCTATTTCCCGGATTCGCCGTGACAAGGATGACGGAAACGGCTATCATAGGACATTCGGGTCGGGGCGTAGCGCAGCCTGGTAGCGCACTTGCATGGGGTGCAAGGGGTCGCTGGTTCAAGTCCAGTCGCCCCGACCATTAAAATCAAGGGGTTGCGGGTTTTCCCGCAGCCCTTTTTTTGCGCTCAGGCCTCATTTGGGACTGGAGTGCAACCCTTAGATTGGACAGCTTCCCCTTATCCGAACAAGTCCGCGTGCGTTCCTGTACGCTCGAAGATGATGACGCCAGGTTCGATTTTGTAGATAAGCAGCCAGTCCGGTTCGACGTGACACTCCCTTCGCCCCACGTAGTTTCCGACAAGCGGATGATTGCGATGCTTCGCTTCGAGCGGTTCCTCGTTCGCAAGCTTTCGCATGACGCTCCGGAGTTTCTCCATGTCCTTTCCACGCCGCTTCATGAGCTTGTAGTCCCGCTTGAACTGCGCAACCCGCCGCGGAATCAGCGTCACGATTCAAGTTCCTCGAACATCTCTTCGATGCTCTTGTAGGTCTTGAGGTCCTCGCCCCGGTCGGTCTTCGCGAACGTCTCGCGGGTAACTGCGTTCGGGATCTCCACGGCGAATGGCAGCCCCTTGTGGAGCCGAACCTGCGCGTAGAATAGATTGATCGCCTCGGAACTTGAAATCCCGAGCTTCCGGAAGACCCGCTCCGCGTCCGCCTTGAGCTTCGGTTCCGTTCGCGCCCTGATCGTCGCCGTCTTCATCCTTTTCACCTCTCCCGTATTTCTAACGATACTGTACCCCGTGCGGGGAACACGGTCAAGGGTCTGTTATAAAATGAACAGCCATTCATCCCGGGGGACCGATTGGGAACCGGTGAAAACCATCTACCCCGTTTTTTGCGTCCATCCTGCTAAAATGTGTTATCATACCTTTCCAAGGAAATCAAATAGCTATGCGTTTTCAATATTTTACGAAAACCCCTCGAAAGAAATGGGGTGCAAGGGGTCGCTGGTTCAAGTCCAGTCGCCCCGAACATTTCCTTTCCTGACAGCGTCGGCAAAACGTGAGCAATCCGTCCCCCCTCATCCTGGTGTGCAACGACGACGGATTCCGGTCCGAGGGGATCATGGCGCTCACGGAGGCGCTCCGCCCCCTGGGCTCGGTCACCGTGGTCGCGCCGGATCGCGAACGGAGCGCGGCGGGACATTCCCTCACGCTGACGCAACCGCTTCGGGTCGAAAAGGTCGGGCCCAGGGTATACGCCGTCGACGGGACGCCGACAGATTGCGTGAACCTCGCCGTGAACGGAATTCTCAGGAAGAGAAAGATCGACCTCCTCGTGTCCGGCATCAACAAGGGCGGGAACATGGGGGATGACATCACCTACTCGGGCACCGTCTCTGCGGCGATGGAGGGCACCCTCCTGGGGATCCGGTCGATCGCCGTCTCCCTGGTATCGCGGAACCACTTCCGGTTCGACGTGGCGGCGGAATTCACCGCCAAGGTCGCGCGCAAGGTGCTGCGACAGGGGCTTCCGAAGGACACGCTTTTGAACGTGAACCTTCCCAACATCCCGGCGGGCGAGATCCGGGGAGTGAGGATCACGCGCCAGGGGAAACGCATCTACGGCGAGGCGGTCGTGGAGAAGCGCGATCCGCGCGGAAGGAAGTATTTCTGGATCGGCGGCGATTCCCTCCGGAGGGAGGACATCCCCGGCTCGGACCTGGAGGCCGTCGAGCAGAACTACATCTCGATCACGCCGATCCATCTCGACCTGACCAATTACTCGTCGCTGCGAACCCTCAAGAGATGGAAGTGGTGAGGGATTTTTCGCCTTGCGCTGGCGGAAACCGAAAGACGATTCTTCCGAGGAGTTCTTCTCCCGGAAACGGGCTGCCATGGTGGAGGAGCAGCTTGCGGCAAGGCGCATCCGGGACCAGCGGCTTCTCACGGTCATGGGGGATCTTCCCCGCCACCGGTTTGTCCCTCCCGAGCTTGCCTCCCGGGCCTACGAGGACGGTCCGCTCCCCATCGGGGAGGGTCAGACCATATCGCAGCCGTATATCGTGGCCGAGATGACCGAAGCGCTTCGGCTCGTGGGGGACGAGAAGGTGCTCGAGATCGGAACCGGGTCGGGCTACCAGACGGCGATCCTCTGCCGGATGTCGGCGGAGGTTGTCACCGTGGAGAGGCTGGAATCGCTTTCCCGGGCGGCCCAGGCGATCCTTGCGTCCCTCGGGATCGACAACGTCCGGTTTCGCGTGGGCGACGGCACCTTGGGATCCCCGGAAGACGCTCCGTTCGACCGGGTGATTGTCACGGCTGCGGCGCCGGACGTTCCGGAACCTGTCTTCGCGCAGATGCGGGAGGGCGGCATCATGGTGATCCCGATCGGGGGCCGGTGGGAGCAGGACCTCGTGAGCGTCCGCAAGGAAAAGGGGGAGCCCCGCAGGGAATATCTCGGGGGTTGCCGGTTCGTCCCGCTTCTGGGGGAGCGCGGATTCCCTGCATGACCCGCCGAGGGGTTTTCCGGGGATCGCCCGGCCTCCGGTTCGCGCTGCTTGCCGCCCTCGCGCTGGCGGGGCTCGTCTCGGGATGCTCGACGGGAACGGGGGTCTACCACCGGGTGGAACGGGGACAGACGGCGTACCGGATCGCGCAGGCGTACGGCATCGAGCCGCGCGCGCTCCTCGAGAGCAACGCAATCGCGGATCCGCGGGCGTTGCGGACCGGACAACTGCTGTGGATCCCCGGGGCGACCCGCACGAGGACCGTCCCCCCCCGGGAAGATTTCCCGGAGACGAGCTCCCGCCTGTCGGGGAAAAGACTCGTCATGCCGCTGCGCGGTCCGGTCTCCTCGGGCTTCGGGAATCGAAACGGGCGCAAGCACGAAGGGGTCGACATCTTGGCTCCGGAAGGCGCCCTGGTGCGGGCGGCCGGCTACGGGGTGGTCCTGTATGCCGGGGACGGGTTGCGGGGATACGGGAACGCAATCGTCCTGGACCACGGGGACGGCGTCACGACCCTGTACGGACATCTGAAAAACATTCGCGTACAATCGGGAGACATCGTTGCGGCAGGAAGCGTGATCGGGGCGGTGGGAGACACCGGGAACGCGACGACGGCGCACCTTCATTTCGAGCTTCGACTGGAGGGAGAAGGGGTGGACCCAGAACCCTATTGCGAAAAGGCGGAAGACCCGCGATGAAGGAGCTCAAGAAACGGATACGGAACATCCCCGACTTCCCGATCAAGGGGATCCAGTTCAAGGACATCACGACCCTTTTGTCCGACCCTTCGTCCTACCAGCGGGCGATCGACCTCATGGCGCACCGCCACTTCAACAAGGGCGTGGAATCCGTCGTCGGGATCGAGGCCCGCGGGTTCGTGATGGGCGCGGCGATGGCGTACAAACTGGGGGTGGGGGTCATCCTCGTGCGCAAGGCGGGGAAGCTTCCGTACCGGACGGTCTCGGCGGAGTACGCGCTCGAATACGGGAAAGACCGGCTGGAGATCCACGAGGATGCGATACGGCCCGGGATGAAGGTGGTCGTGGCCGACGACGTTCTTGCCACGGGGGGGACGGTCGCCGCAGTGGCGGATTTATTGAAACGGCTCGGCGCCGATATTGTAGAATGTTGTTTCCTGGCGGAACTCACCGACCTTCGCGGCCGCGACAAGCTGAAAGGCCAGAAGGTGTTTTCCCTGCTCAAGTTCAAGGAGTAGGGAAGAAGAGGGCGGATTTTTTTTAGGAAACGCCCCCGTAGCTCAGGCGGATAGAGCAGCGGTTTCCTAAACCGTTTGCCGGGTGTTCGAGTCACCCCGGGGGCGCCAGATTTTTCCCATCCCTGTCGAGGTACCTTTCGATATCCCTGCGACGGAAGCGCCATTGGTTGCCGCTCTTGTACCCCTTGAGCACACCTTTGCGGGCGAGGTCATTGACCGCGTCGGGGCTCATGTCCAGGAGAACGGCCAGGTCACGCGTTCTGAGGATGTTGGGAAGGTTTTCCAATCGGCAAGGCCTTTCAAAACGCCATTTTGAGGTGTTTTCGTCAAGGAAAATAACATAGTGACTCTTTTTTGTAAACCCGTATGTTCATGGATATGAAGCGCCATTCTACCGGAAGAACCAACGGCCGCTTCCCTTCGGGCCGGTGCCGTACGTGAGGGTCTTTCTCTTTTCCCTTGCCGGCCTTCCCCTTCTGTTTTTCGACGGAGTCCTCCTGTATACGTTTCCCGCGCCTGCCGGCCGGCTGGCGACGCGGGAGGAGGGATGGATCGTCCTTGGGGGAGCCCTGGCCTACCTTCTCGTGCATTTCTTTTTGCGAAAGCCGGAGCGGTTCTACCTGTGGGGGCACGAGTTCTCCCACCTGGTGCTCGCCAAACTGTTTTTCCGGAAGATCCATCAGTTCCACATCTCGTCGAGAAACGGGGGAAAGGTGGTGATGGACCGGACGAACGTGATGATCGACCTCGCCCCGTACATTTTCCCCCTGTACAGCGTGGGAACCGGAATCGCGGCCATGGTGTTCCGGCATGTATCCCCCTGGGTGCCGGACATCTATTTAGCGGCGGCCTCGTTTCTGTTCACGATGCACCTCCTTTTTTCCGCGGAGGGGTTCCTGACGGGGCAGCCGGACCTGCGAAGGAGCGGGAGACTGTTTTCCGCGGCGGTCGTGCTGTTCTTCCTGATGCTGTGGATCCCTTGCCTGATGGCCCCGGGTGTATCGGCAGGGTGGGGGGGGGCGGCGGAGGCCTACCGCGAGTGGCTGTCGGCCGGGGAGGACGCGGCCGGAAGGTTTCTCGCGTACGTTCAGTCCCTTTGGGTTTTGTGGTAATCTGGCCCTGCGCGGCGCAAAGGTTTTGATAAACTTTTCGGCGCGCATTCCGTAAAGAAAGAAATGAAACGAAAACCGATTTTTCTCGGGGAGAATCCGGTTCAGGTGAATCGGGGATCGGAGCGGATGCAGAAGCGGTTCTTGTGGGGCGGAGTCGCGATGATCCTCGTGGCCTCCGGGTTCGCTTTCCTTGTGGCTCGCGGGTTTCCGCGGGGATCCGTCGTCCCCCTGGCCGCGGCGGCATCCTTCGCCCTGCTCGCCGGTGTTCTTCTGCTCCTGTTGCGGGCCTTCCTGAAGTCCTCGGAAGACGTTGCGAAACAACGCCTCGATGGGTATCGCGCGGAAATCACGGCGGAGATGGAAAAGTCAAAAGAGGACCAGGAACAACGGTTCCGCGAGATCGCCGATGCGCACAACGACCTCCTCACCCACCACAAGCTCACCAAGAAGATGCTCCAATCGTACCGGGCAACCGATGTCTTCGAAACCCTTCTCAAGGGGGTCCGCGAGGGTTTCGGCTTTCCCGGGGCGGTCTTGGGAGTCCTCGAGGAAAAGGGTACCATCGTGTTTCGAAGCGCGGGAAACGGGGAAGGCCGTCCGGGGAAGCGGATACCATGCTGGGAGGAAGAGTCGCTTCTGGCCCGGACGATCTGGAGCGGAAATCCCGTGATGATCCCTTCCCTGGACGGGCAGAGGCATAGCGGCGAGGACCGGGCCATCCTGGGGGAGGGTCCGGCGTTCCTGGTGCCGGTGACGAAGAAACCGAGCAGGAAGTGCTCCGATGTCATGGTGTGCGGGCTTGTCGAATGCCCCGCCTATCATCTCCTCGACGCGAAATGCTGGATCGAGGGGTTGCCGGCCCGCACATGTACCCAATCGGGGGAGATCGAACAAAAGCGGAAGGAGTGCGCCCGGTGCGAGATGTTTTTGCCATCGGCGATTCTCGTGGTACGCAGCCATCCCGGGTCCCGCAAGATCAGCCGGGAGACGACGGGTTCGATCGTCGCGCTCGCCAACGAGGCGGGACTTGCGCTGAAGTTGGCCGAAATGAACGAGAACACGAGGAAAATGTCGATCACGGACGGCCTGACGGGGATCCTCAACCACCGGGGGTTCTACGAGCTCCTCGGCAGGGAACTGGAACGCGCCAGGCGGTACGGACACAGCGTGTCCCTCCTCATGGTGGATGTCGACGATTTCAAGAAATTCAACGACCGCTACGGTCACCTGGCGGGGGACTCCGCCCTCAAGAAGATCGCCGAACTGATTCGAGGATCTGTCCGCGCCAACGACATCGTGGCGCGTTACGGAGGGGAGGAGTTCGGGGTCATCCTGCCGGAAGCCACCCCCGCCGGGGCCCTGATGCTCGCGGAGCGGATCAAGACGGATATTGCCTGCCATCGTTTCCCGGGACACTCCGGGGAGGTCGCCCATCTCACCGTGAGCATCGGAATCTACTCCACCGACCCCGGGGATATCACCGAGGAAAGGATGGTGAAATTCGCTGACGAGGCGGCCTACCTGGCAAAAAATTCGGGGAAGAACCGGGTTGTCGTGAAATCGCATGCTTGACCGGAAGGAATTCGAGCGCCAGGAAACGGAACGCCTTGCGCCCTACGCCGTCAAGAGCGGAGAGTCACGGGGGAGGAGGTTCCCGGAGCAGGAAGATCCGTTCCGCTCGGCCTTCCAGCGTGACCGGGACCGGGTCATCCACTCCGCCGCGTTCCGGCGCCTGGAGTACAAGACACAGGTCTTCGTGAACCACGAGGGCGACCATTACCGGACCCGCCTCACCCACACCATCGAGGTATCCCAGATCGCGCGGTCCATCTGCCGCGCCCTCCACCTGAACGAGGATCTGACGGAAGCCATCGTGCTGGCGCACGACCTGGGCCACACACCCTTCGGGCATGCGGGGGAGCGCATGATGGCCCAGCTGATGGAAGAGGAGGGGGGGTTCGAGCACAACCTCCAGAGCCTCCGGGTGGTGGACGTCCTCGAGAAACGGTATCCCGCCTTCGAGGGATTGAATCTGTCTTTTGAGGTGCGGGAGGGGATTTGCAAGCACAGTTCCCAGTACGACAACCCGCCGCCGGTTCCGGAATTCCAGTCTCCTGGGTACCCCACGCTCGAAGCCCAGGTTGCCGACATCGCGGACGAGATTGCCTACAGCAGCCACGACGTCGATGACGGGATCCGTTCCGGGATGCTTACGATCTCCGGCCTGGAGTCCGTGGATCTGTGGCGCGAAGCGGTTTCTTCCGCGCGGGAAGAGTTTCATTCGATCGATGAGGATGTTCTTCGCTATCGTTCGATTTCTTTCATGATTTCCTCCCTCACCAGGAACCTGATCCGTTCTTCCCACGGCCTGCTGGGAAAGCACGGCGTCCGGACGCCGGACGAGGGGCGGACCACCCGGGGGAAATGCATTTCGTTCGATGAGGAAATGCAGGGGAAGAACCTGGAGTTGAAATCATATCTCTTGAAGGAAATGTACGGCAACTACCGGGTAATCCGGATGGAGCAGAAGGCGCGCCGCGTCATCGGGGAACTCTTTCGCTCCTATTGCGACCGCCCCGAGCAGCTTCCGCCCCACATCTTTGCCCGGCTGAACCACGACGGGACAAAGCGGGTGGTCTGCGACTACATCGCGGGGATGACCGACCGGTACGCCATGGAGGAATACCAGAAACTGTTCGATCCTCTGAAAAAATCATAGGAATATCGATGGATAAAGAAAAAGATATCAACAAAAGGTTTAAGATGGCGGTAGAGCGGAATTTCGATCAGAGCGCGGGAATCTACGACACGTTCGAGGAAAAATACCACCTGTTCGAGACGCTTACGAAAAAACTCTGCGAACTGAACGCACCCTTTGCTCCCAAAAGGGTCCTCGACGTAGGGTGCGGCACCGGGATTTCCACTCTCTGCATCCACAAGTCCCTGAAGAAGCCGCCGATCATCTACGCCATCGATATTTCGGAGGCCATGCTCATCAAGGCACGGGAGCGGTTGACGGGAAAAAAGGGGATTTACTTTGTCCGCGGGGACGCAGAGAAGCTTTCGATCTATTTTCATGAAGCATTCGACGCGGTATTTTACACCGCATCGATCTTTCTCCTTCCCAATTTCCGGGAATCGATCGACCAGGCGTGCAAACTGATCCTTCCCGGCGGCGTCCTGGCGATCAGCTTTTACGCCGGCCTCTTCAACGCGAGAGGGCGGGATGCTTTCGCTCTGGCGTTTCCGGATCTGAAATACCAGTACGGTACCGTCAACTATGAGGATCTCATGAAGTGCCTCGCGGCAAAGAAGAGGTTCCGCACGGCCCAATTCGACTACCGGTTCGAGATAAGCAAGGAATATCTCTTCGATTTCCTGAGCATCCCCGCGCAGTCGGCGGGGGTTTATCCGAAAGTTCCCTATATCGAGCGGATCCCCATGATCCGGGATCTGTGCGACAAACTGACGGGGAAGGTGAGACCCCTGTTCATGGGGTGGAAGTTCGTGGTTTCCCGCAAAGCATGAAAACCCTGGCTATTACCATCTATCTTACATAATATACATTACCAGACGTTGTAGCTCCGGAATGCCGGCGTGATATCAGACATCCCACATCTCCTCCTCGAAATTTTTCCCCGGAAGGTCTGCTATGAACGTACCGTACGTGGGCCATCGTTCCCCGATCGAACCGGGTCGTACGATCGTTAGGAAAAACTCGACCTGCTCTTCGCCCTCGCAACCGAGTTCCCGAAACGGAACTCCCAGTTCCAGTACCTTGCGAAACGAAACCCGGATCACCTCGGGCATGGTGAGGATATGGTTGGACAGAAGAATCTCCCCGATGTTCCCGATCGACGCGCGTATGGACGGCTCCGCGGGGAATAGAACCATGCTGATTTTCCGGTTTTTCTTCGGGAAGAAGATTTCCATCTCGAGCGAATCCGGGGACTCGAAAATGGACGGGTGGAGATCGATCCGGAGAAAGAGATTCGATTCGTCGAACCCGAAATACAGGCAATCGAAAACTCCGATGGCAGCCCGGTGCATCGTTCCGAAATCCGGGCGGGGGAAATACCGGGTCGCTGCACTCCATTCGTAGTACGATGAAAGATTCCCGTTTATTTTCGGGTGAATATATGTGCGTGGCCTCGCGATATGGTTCCTGTCCGATGCAATTTTGTCTGCGCGGAGGATGGGGATGTCGATCGAATCGGGAGGAGTTTCCCCCAGGTCGCGGTAGGCCGCCTTCACATGGCTGCGGAACAGGCGGTCGAACTCCGGTCCGTGGGGGGTAGAATGCTCGTCTCCGTACCACCAGCACCAGTCGGATCCTTCCGCCGCGAGCAGGTGGTCGAACGCGTCATTCATCAGTTTCGATGGTTCGAGGCCTGCCTTCCTCATCTGTTCGGTGCGCAATTGCAAGAGGCTTCTCGCACGGGCAAGCAACTCCCAGGCGGCGTGATCCTCCCGGTGCCCTATCCAGATATTGAATGTTCCGTCGATCCAGGAACCGGTCGGGATGGAAGGCAATGGTTCATGATGATCAATTTTCTGTAATACTTCGCTGAATGGTATGCAGGATATGTTGGGGGCCAGTGAAGCAAGTCGCCCCATCAAGGTACGGAGAAATTTCTCTCCCGAATCGGGGAAATATTCCCACGCATTCTCTCCGTCCAGGATCACGGAAACGACGTAGGCCTCTTTGCGAAGGTGTCCTTTAATGGATGATAATTTATTGTATATATCGCTGATAATACTTATAAAATTAGATGCGGCATCGGGAGCTGACCATCGGGAATACTCGAAACCGATCAGGTCGGATAGGTGGTGATCCCGGAAGAACATCCGGATCGGTCCCGCAGGTGTGGAGGCGACGTACGGTTGGTACAGCCAAGACGGTTCCTGGGGAACACCGGCGGAATCCCGATGGACGGTTTTCCCCAGCGCCTTGCACAGGAGAATCTCGTCCGTTGCGGTCCACCGGAAACCGGCACGGGCTGCGATTTCCAGGGATCCGGGGCTGATGGAACCCTCGGAAGGCCATAACCCTTCCGGAAACGTCCCGAAAAGGGAATGGAACACTTCCCTCCCCCGGGAAACCTGCTCCGCCGCATCGCCCGGGTAGACAAAAGGGATCCTCGGCAAGGGCGCCCCGGTGAGCGCGTCCTGCGCCGACCGGCTGTCGATCAGGAGGGGCAGGATGGGGTGGTACATGGGGGTAGAGGTCAACTCCCCGCCGTCGTTTTCCACCACCCTCCGGTATTCCGGTATCACCGTCGCCATGATGTCGATCTGCCGGTCCAGGACGTACCCCTTCTCCCTCTCGGTGTACCCGCTGCCCTTTCTCCAGAGCCTGGAAAGTTCCGCGTCATCTTCCCGGTGGAGGGGGTGGAACCAGGTCAGGTTGAACAGCGTCATCAGGTCGGTGTACTCCGATGCCCCGAACCTCCCCGATGCGCCGGATTTACCCAACCCCCGTACCGCGGCTTCCCTTCTCCCGTACAGGTCCGCATATCGCCTCTGGGGCAGGATCATGGTGGGGGGATAGGCGGAGAAGAAGTTGCGGAGGAGAAACTCCTCCTCCTCTTTCGTGAGATCCAGGCAGTTCTTCCGGGACAGTGTGAGGAAAACGTCTTCCGCGCCGTTTTCCACGTAGTCCTGGACCTGTATCAGCAATGACGGGACCAGGTTGAAGGTATGCCGTACCGCAGGAATTTCCCGGAAGAGACGCGGGAGGGCCACATAGTCCTTGATGGCGTGAAGCCGAACCCACGGAAGGATATAGGTCTCCGTTTCGGGGTCCTTGTAATACGGCTGGTGCATGTGCCAGAGAAAGCAGAGATGAAGCTTCATTCGTGAGGTGTCCCTTCCCCTTCCCTTATCCCAGGTGCGCCATCTTGATCTCGATCAGCTCCTTGAGAGGGGTGTCGGGATTCTCGACGAGGATCTTGCGGAATATGCCCGCTGCCTCCTCCTTGCGTCCCAGAATGGCGAGGGTTCTCGCCTGTCCCATCCACGCCTGGGTCCGAAGTTCGCCGGTCGCGTAAGCGGCGGCCTCCCCGTAGGCTTTCTGGGCGCTTTCGGCGTCTCCCCTGGCCTCGAGCGCCTGTGCGAGCCCTTCGCGGAGGAGGAAATCCATGAGGGTCCCCTGCTCCTTCCCGCTGGTTATGGCCGAACGGAATTGCGCGGCGCTCTGGTCATAATCCCTGCGCAGGTAGGCAATGCTGCCGAGGTAGTACCTCGCGAAGACCGCTGCCCCGGTGTCCGGGTGCAGGTTCACGTGGACGGTCAGAACCTCCACGAGGCGATCGAGCTTCTCCTTGTCGGCGACCGAAGGGACCTGGAGAACCTCGCGGGCCTGGTTCAGGTGGGGCCAGAGTTCCCGGTTCGCCTTCGCCTCCTGCCAGCGGAAGTAGGCGCGCGTCCCGAAAACGCCTCCCGCGGCCATCATGAGGACGGCAACCACGACGAGAACCCGGGAGCGGTTCTCCCTGATCCAGAGCGTCGCCCGTCCGAGGGTGGAGATGAACTCGTCCGGGCCTTTCAGGTCTTTTCGCGTGTATTTGATCTTCCTTCCCATCCGTTTCCTCTCCCGGTCATCGTTCGACCAGTTCCCGCGCGTTCGCCTGCATGCGTGCGGCATCCTTCTCCGTCAGTCCCGATCCCCGGATAATTTGGAGCGCTGCCTCCCAGGGAGTGAAATCCCCGGGCGAATGCGAATCGGTATTGTACACCAGCCGGGCGCCCGTTTTCATCGCCATTCGCGCGACGTGGCCGTTCGTGAGCGAATGTCCCTTGCGGGCGGTGATCTCGAGAAGCACTCCGTTTTTCCTGGCCAGCGTCGCCTCCTCCTCGGAGAGGAGGCCGGGATGGGCGAGGATGTTGACCTTCGCCCGTATGGCGGCCAGCGGCGCGATCAGCCGCGGGGGGACGTGCGTGATTTCGACTCCCGGGTACACCTGCGCCCGCACCTTTCCCCGGAGTTGGGAGCAGACGTGCACCATGCGCTCCACGACGTTCTCCACGTTCGACGGGTCGACGTGGTCGGTGATCGCAAGATGCGTGTACCCGGCGAATAGGGCGCGGGAAACGACCTCGGACGGGATCAGTTCGCCGTCGCTGAAGGTGGAGTGCATGTGCAGATCGATCATTACGGCTCCCTCTGGAGATATTGTCTCACCACCTGGACAAGGGCATCCCGAATCTCCTCCGGCGACAGTTGCTCGAGGTCCTGGACCTTGAGGAAGCAGCCAAGCTTCTCGACGCGGTTCTGGAACAGCCGAAGCGTATTTTCCCCGAGACCGAAATTCGTGAACGATCTCCCCATGACAGCCAGCACCACGCGCGCATCCCCTCCCTTCGTATACTCCGAGACGGCCAGAAGCGCGTCGAGGGAACTCGACACTTCGTCCTTGAGAAACGCCACGACGCCCAAGGGCCGGGGGACCAGGGCGTACCACAGGGGGGACGTGGGGCGGAGATACGGGAAGGCGTAGAGGAGAAGATGGGACCCTTCCCCGATCGTAAGCTTTCCGAACATCCCGATGGGGATGGCATCCTTCTTCCGTAGGGAGAAAAAGGCGGAGTCTACCCGAAAATCGCGGAGCTGCCCCAGTGCGAGGACGACCCCCTCGAGCAGTGCGGGGTCCGGGAGAAAAAAAACGATGCGTCCCTCGCCGCTCTCGGAGAAATTTCCCATTGCTTCGATCCGGGTGCGAAGCCGCGCCAAATCCTCCGGCGGGAGGAACTCGCTTTTCGTCTTGGGGACGTCGAACGTCCCGATCCTGAGCGCCCCCCTCTTCTTCAGCTGGAGCAACGTCTCGTAGACGGCGAGGTCGGGATAATTGCAGTTGTTCACGATGTCCTTCACGGAATTGCAGAACTCCGCGAGGAGAAGCACCTCGCGCACAACCCCCGACCCCCCGCTGATGGGCCGCGTGTTTTTCTCGAGGACCACCGAATCGTCCGGAGCGGGGAGCTCGGCGCCGAGATTCCGGATTTCGTCGAGGTGCCGCAGGCCCTCCATCAGGGCGGACTGGCTCGAGGAGTGGATCGTCTGCCGGACCTCCACTTTCCCCGGCAGGAACCGGAACCTGCCCGCCCGGAGCGAGATGAGACGATAGAGGGCCTTTTCTCCCATGGTGTTCTGGGCGAGGGCGGAGACGATCTCTCCCCGGTCGATGTAGATCGACCCGGTCATCCCCTCCCCTTCCACCTGGATGACCCCGCTCTTCTTGTTCATCGAGAGCATCTGCCACAGGTCGGGGAGAAAGATCTGCCCCAGGTTCCCGCTGATCTCCGAGTCCCCGGCAAGGGATTCCGTGATGTTGTCCTGGAACAGCGTGCGCTGGATCCTAAGCAGCACTTCGTCTCCGTGAAACGGCTTCCGGATGAACTCGTCAACCCCGGGCCGGAATCCCGGAACGCTTTTCTCCTGCTCGCTCAGGAAGAAGATGGGGATGTTCTTCGTGTTCGGGTTCGTGCGGAGGATCTGGACGAGGCGATCCGCCCCGAGCCCCGCAACGGCGAGATCGAGGAGGAGGATGTCGGGCCGCCGGAGGAGCGTTTCCGCGAGTGCCTTGCTGCCATCCGCCGCGTCGATGACCTCGTATCCCTTCTCGCGGAGAAACTGGTGAAGGGACCGGCGGGATTTCTCCGACGGGTCGGCGATCAGGATCTGCTTTGCGGTCGTCGCGGTTGCCATCTTGCGCCCCGTCCGGGAAGTGGTCGGTTAGAAATTCCCCTGCAGGCGGTATGTTTCCTGCAATTTCTCCATCATCGTGTCCACGAGCCACTCGTCGGCCGTGTTGAATCCGCACACCTCCTCCTGACGTTCGGTGGCGAACAGGCCGTACGAACCGTCTTCCTTGAGAAACAGGATGATTTCCTTTTCCTGGAGCTGGTCGTCCTCCGCGTTTACGTACAGGAGGTTCTTCGAGTCGAACCGGGTGCTGCCGGCACGGCCGATGATGTAGATGCTCCTTCCGTTTCCCGCTTCCGGCCCGAGCGACAGGAAAATCTGCTTGAACATCTCGGGGCGGGGGCCCGCCGCGATGACCAGCCCTCTTTTCCGGCCCAGCGACACAACGTCCTGGGCCACGGATTCCACCATTCGCTGGAAGGTTTCCCTGCGCAGGCAGAAGTGCCCGTTGCGCCCCATGTCCTGTTTGAACTTCGAAAAGTAGGGTACGTTCCGTCCCGCCCTCAGGAGGTCGTAATGCTCGGGTTTCCCCACCAGAATGTCGAAGGCGCTCCAGAGGACCTTTTCCTGGAGGTGGAGGCGTTGAAAGGGGCTCCTCTTCTGCCGGCGGTACTTCTCCTCCGCGAGACGCCAAAGATCGGGAAGGTCCTTTCCGTCGCGGGGAAACGTGGCGGAAACGAAATACGGATCGAGGAAGTACTCGGTTCCCAAATACGGGAAGGACCGTTTTTCCCGCACGGCCTTCCGGAGACGGCGCGACGCCAGGACGGAGCCGTAATAATCGGTTTCGGGAAGGACCACGCAAAACCGGTTCGGTTCCACCCGGGCGATGAGGTCGGATTCACGAAGGGCCCTGTGCACGGCGTCGACCATGCCCGAGAGCGCCCCGGCGACGAGAGTCTCGCGGGTTTCCTCCCGGAGCCGGGAAAGGTTGTCGATGACGAGGAAGACGACCGAAAGGGGCCGGCGGAACCTCTCCGCCTTGTAGCGCTCCTTTTCGAAGTAATCCGACAGGAACACCGAGGAGTATGCCCGGGTTTCCGAGTCGCGAAGCGACACCTTTTCCATCCGGACGAGACGGGTGACGTTTTTCCAGGCCGATGCGGCGTACCCGGCGATAATCGATGCGAGGTAGATGTCCCTGTCGCTGAACGATTTCCGGTCCGTCCTTGCGCCGAGTTTCACGAGGCCGATCGGTATTCCCTGGGACAAGAGAGGAACGTAGAGGTTGGTTTCGCCGACCGGCGGTTGCCTCCCCTCTCCCCGGGTTTCCCCGGAGGGGTAGAGAAACGGCTTCCCGTTCCCCGTGGCGTCCGCCCAGTCGGCCTGGGACAGGGGGAAACTCGACCCCTCCCGGTTGATGCTGATCAACCCGCGGACGGAAGCGATCATCATTTCGTCGGGGTCGCGCGAGGAGGCGAGCCAGATGACGCAACTCTCGGCGCCGAGCTCCTGCGTGAAGGTATCCGCGATGTGGGTGAGCATCGTTTCCTGGTCCGAGCACGCCATGATCTTCAGGCACTTCTGGTAGAGGGAGGCAAGGGAATAGTATTCCACGCTTTCCGAGAGGAGTCGCATCGTGACCGCCGGATCGGTTCCGTCCTGTGCCCTTGCCCAGGTGACCCAGCGGGCGATTTCCTGCAACGGCGGTTCGCTCCGGAAGAGGAAGAGCGGGGGACCGCTGTCGGGACAATCCCGGAGAGAGTCGACCAAAGCCCGGTGGTCGCTATCGAGCGAGGCGACGATTGCGATATAGGGGGAGAGGTCTGCTTCCCCCCGGATCACCTGGGCGGAGGGCAAGAAGGAGAATTCGACCGGATGGTGGAAGGCCGTCAGGCGGAGATCCCGGGAAGTCTCGGTATTCTCCTGTACGACCAGTATGCGGGTTACATCCATGAAGGGAGATGTCACATCTTGTATTTGCTGAAATCTTCCGGATCCATTTTCTCGAGGAGCTCTGTCCACTTGTCCTTCTCTTCCCCGGAGGACGTTCCGGATTCGACCCGCAGCGCTTTTTCGATGACTGCGTCCCGGACCATGATCGGGACCTCCATCCGGATGGCGATGGCGATCGCGTCGCTTGGCCGCGAGTCGATGGCGACCGGATTCCCGCCCACCTCGATGTGGAGGACCGCGTAATAGGTGTTGTCCCGGATGTCGGTGACCTCCACGCGGAGAAGCTTCACCCCGATCTGGTCGAGGAGATTCTTGAACAGGTCGTGGGTCATCGGTCTCGGCAGCTGCAGGCGTTCCAGCCCCGCGGCGATCGAGTTCGCCTCCAGGACCCCGATCCAGATCGGAAGGGTATTCAGGTTCTCCTTGTCCCGCAGGATGACGATGGGGGACTGGGTCACCGGATCGATCGTGATGCCAATCACCTGCATTTCCTTAACCATGTGGTCGTCCTTCCTCGCCGGAGAGAGAATGGTGCCCGGCGGACCGGATTTCGACGCGGCGCATAGCCGCATGCCCGCTTGATACCGGGGAAAAGTTGACGGTCTTGTTGCACGGCGTGCGTCCGCACAAACGCGAGGGATCCTTCGCGCTTTTTCCCTCGACCAGCACTTCCAACGCCTTCCCGACGCATGCGGCCAGGCGTTCCCGGGTGTGCCGGTCCTGGAGGTCCTGGAGGCGATGGAGCCGCTCGCTTGCCTCCTCCGGGGCCACGCTGCCGGTCATTTCTGCGGCACGGGTCCCCCTCCGCGGGGAAAACCGGAAGGAGAAGGAGGAATCGTACCGGACTTCTTCCATGACCGACAACGTGTCTTGGAAGTCTTCTTCCGTCTCCCCCGGGAATCCGACGAGGAAATCCGAGGAGAACGCGATTCCGGGCATTGCCATCCGAAGGTCGCGGATCTTGCCGAGGTATTCCTTCCGCGTGTATCCGCGCCCCATGGAGGCCAGGATGCGCTCGGACCCCGCCTGGATCGGCAGGTGGATATGGGGGCAAAGGGTATCGATCTCGGAGAAGAGGCCGATCGTCTCCCGGTCCAGGTCCCTCGGGTGCGAAGTGAGGAACCGGATTCGCCGGATTCCCCGGACCCGGGATATCCTCCGAAGCAGTTCGGGGAAAGGGATCTCCCCTTCCTTTTTCCCGTAGGAGTTCACGTTCTGCCCCAGAAGGACCACCTCGCAGACGCCCCGCTCCGTCAGTTCCTGGACCTCACCAACGATTTCCGCGGAGGGTCGGCTGATCTCGCGGCCCCGCACATGCGGGACGATGCAATAGGCGCAGAAATTGTCGCATCCCTGCATGACGGTCACCATGGCGCTTGCCGCCCCGTCCGCAAGATAGGGAAGAACCTCCCAGTGGCTGGTGTCTCCGGAAAGATCGACGGACACCGGCGCGCCACACCCTTCCGCGAGGCGAAGGAGGTCGGGCAGGCGGGCGATGCTGTGCGTGCCGAAGACGATGTCGACGTGGGGCGCTCTTTCCCGCAAGGCAGGCCCCTCCTGCTGGGCGAGGCACCCCCCCACGGCGACCAGGCGACCCTCCCGCCCGCGCTTCCATCTTCTGAGATGGCCGAGAGCGCTGTAGATCTTCTGGTCCGCCTTCTCCCGGATGCTGCAGGTGTTGAGAAGCACGAGGTCCGCATCGGAAAGGGAGTCCGCGGGACGGTAATCCGCCTTCCCGAGGAGCGCCATCATCCTGGCAGAGTCCACCTCGTTCATCTGGCACCCGAACGTCTCGATGTACACGCGCCGAACCATGGTGTTCCATTATAGCACCCGCTCCGGGCGATTCAATGCGGGCCCGGGTCCTGCGGTTTTTAGCGAAGAAGGTCAAGCGGAAGCCGACATCTTCTCCCCGCGGATGAGGAAGCGGGATGGGTCGATCTCCTCCCGCAGGAGGCGAAGCTCCTCGTCGGTGGGGGGGGGGATCTCCCCGATTTCCTTGGCCATCATGGGACGGAACGCCATGTCCTTCACCACGTCCCGGGGGTCGAGACCGCGCAGGACGGCCAACAGGGACATTCGTTTCGTCTCCCCGTCGAACCCGAAGAGCGCCTTGGAGGTGACGACGCGGTACGGACCGGTGCCGGCAGGCAGTCCCGCCTTCTCCCGCGCCCCCGGCCCGGTCAGGTAACCGGGCGAGGTGAGAAAATCGACCCTGGGAACGAAACGCCTCCCTTCGTGCTTGATCACGATGATCGTTTTCCAGCAGTGGGACGCCACCTGGTTTCCCCCCCCGCTTCCCGCGAAACGGCGTTCGGGTTTTCGGAACGTCCCCCCGAGATAGGTGGAGTTGATGTTCCCGTACGGGTCGACCTGGAGGGCCCCGAGCATTCCGTAGTCCATGTATCCCGAGCCGGAATAGGCGAATGCCCAGTTCATGTTGAGCCACTGGAGGGAGCGGTAGGTGTTCTGCGGCCCCCCCATCGTTCCCCGGACGAACGGAAGGACGGATTGCGGCCCGACCGCCCCGAACTCGAAGAGCTGGATGACGTCGGGAACGTAGAGTTTCTGCCCCAGGATGGCCACGACCTGCGGGATCCCCCATCCGACGAAGAAGGTCTTGCCGTCCTCGAGCAGGCGCGCGCCCTGGGCGATCATGAACTCCGTGTCGGTGAACTCTATTGTGCGCGACATCCCGTCCCTCCTCTCATCCGCCACGCGTTCGGGCGTCCATGTCGGCAACCGAGGACCCTGGCTCGCGGAGGGGTCCCCTCGGCTACGCTCGCGACCGTGCGCCCGCTCGCTGCCGGTTCCGCTCGACGCGATTTCTTCCTCGCTCCACAGGCCGCCTCGTCGACCCCCCCGCATCGCCTAGGGTCCCCGGTTGCCGGCGCAGCAAGCCGAAGGAGAGGGGGCGCAGTGAGGTTAAGCGCAGCCGTGCGGGTTCACCGCACGGCGAGCCACGAACGGAGCCCCCCTCCGAGGCTGCGGAGCCCTCACGGGGGACATACCTATATCGAGTTGCACGTTACGGCCTTCACCGGTACCCTTCCATGATCGTGGCCGCCCGGCGAAGCTCCGCCATCCGGCGGGCGCCGACCCGCTTGTCGAGGAACTCCTCGTGATCGGCCACGCTGTAAATATTTTCCTGGAGGTACTCCTGCATCTGCAGGTCGTTGCGGATCCCGTTGAGCATGTCCACGTGCGGGAGGTCGATTTCGTATCTCGCCGGCATCGCCCCGGGATAGGCGCCGAAGGGCGCGTGGACCACCGCGTCGACGAGAAAGTACGGGATGGTGGTCCGCATCGGGTCTTTCCGGAACTCGTCGTGATCGATGATCTCCTCCGCCGAGACGATCACGCGGTGGGAGGCCATCGCCGCCTCGAGGGCGAACAGGTTCGTCCCGAATATGCGCGCGTCGCCGTGGATGTCGGCCTGGTGGACGTGGAGAAAGGCCACGTCGGGGTTCAGAGCGGGCACGACGGCCACGGGGAGCCCCGTGTACGGGTCCTCGACCACCTTTGCCGCGGAGACGGACATGTTGTCCGACCCGAGGAGGTCCCTCGTCGGAAGGAAGGGGACGCCGCGGGCCCCGGCGAGCATCCGCAAAGCGAGACCACCGTTGGTCCATTCGTACACCCGGACCCGGCCTTCGCAGACCGCCTGCCCGATGTAGCTGCCGTATCCGAGAAAGCCGACGTCGATCCGTGTGGCGCATCCGGCCCCCACCAGCAGCGCGGATTCGTGGAGGGTGAACTCGGCGCAGACCCAGAGGTCCTTCTTGCGCTGGCGGATGACCTCCCGGATGAGCGCCTGGGGTCCTCTCGTCAGGCTGGAGAAATCGTAGACGATGTAATCGCCGTCCGCGACGAAGGCCGACACGGCCTCCTTCGAGGAGAAGAGTTTCGGCTCGGCTTTCCGGCTTTTCTTGTCCCTGACGAACCTCCGGAAATCGTCCGGGTGTTCGAACCGGTATTCGATGTCTCCCTCTTTTCGGATCTTCATGGTCGGTTTTTCCGGTTCGCCTTCCCTTTCCCCGACTCCTTCCTCAGGTGGAATGCGAACTTGTGATCCACCACCTTGTCCGCCACGGAGTACGGGTCAAGGTGTTTCCGGGCGATGTCCCGGAGAAGGAGATCGAGAACCCCGCTTCGGGAAAGGTCGTCCACCGCTTTCTCGATGAGCTTTTTCTTGAGGATCTCCATGAGTTCCACCTTTGCCTTTTCCGTACGATACCGCTTAAGGTTCTCCTCGCGGGAGACGAATTTCCAGTGCCTCGCGACCTCGGCCAGGAGCTCGTGGACCCCCGTGCCCGTCTGGGCGACGGTGGCCATGACGGGGGGCACCCACTCCCCCTCTCCGTAGGTGTTCATCGACACCATCGTCTCGAGCTCCTGCTTCGTCCTGTCGGCCCCTTCCCGGTCGTACTTGTTCACCACGAAGATGTCGGCGATCTCGAGGATCCCCGCCTTCAGGGCCTGGATGTCGTCTCCCAGGCCCGGCACCACGAGCACAAGGTTCGTGTGGACGACCTTGACGATCTCCACCTCGTCCTGCCCCACCCCGACGGTCTCGATGATGACGACGTCCTTCCCCATGGCGTCCATCACGTTGACGATGTCGAGGGTGGACTTGGAGAGGCCGCCCAAATGCCCCCGGGTGGCCAGGCTCCGGATGAACACCCCGTCGTCGAGGGTGTGTTTCTGCATGCGGATGCGGTCGCCGAGGATCGCCCCGCCGGAGAACGGGCTGGTGGGGTCGATGGCGACGATCCCGACGGTTTTTCCTTCCTGCCGGAGATGACCGGTGAGACAGTCGACGAGGGTGGACTTCCCGGATCCCGGGGCCCCCGTGATCCCCAGGAGGTAGGCGCGGCCGGTATGCCGGTAGAGGGTCTTGAGCGTTCGGTGGGCGGAGGGAATCTCGTCGTCCAGGTCCCGCATCAGGCGGGCGGCGGCCTGGATGTCGCCGGAAAGGATGTCTTTCGCCGAAACCCCCATGCGGGTCAGTGTCCCCGGATCAGGCGCCGGGCGATGATCATGCGCTGCACCTCCGAGGTCCCTTCGCCGATCTCGCAGAGCTTTGCGTCCCGCATGGTCCGCTCCACGGGGTACTCGCGGGTGTATCCGTAGCCCCCGAAGATCTGGACGGCCTTGATCGTGCAGCGCATGGCAGCCTCGGAGGCGAACAGCTTCGCGATCGCCGCCTCCTGGACGAACGGCTTCCCTGCGTCTTTCAGGCAGGCGGCGCGGAACGTGAGCAGCGAGGCGGCGTCGAGCTCCGTTCCCGCGTCCGCGATCATCCACTGGATGGACTGGAAGGACGAAATCGCCTGTCCGAACTGGTGCCTCTCCTTCGCGTAGGCGATGGCCTCCTCCATGGCTCCCCGCCCGATGCCGACCGCCAGGGCCGCGATGGAGATGCGCCCCCCTGCGAGGTTGCGCATCGTGTCGCGAAAACCCGAGTTGACCTCCCCGATCACGCTTCCCGGCTTCACCTCGAGGTCCTCGAACACCAGCTCCGCCGTGTCGGAGGAACGCATCCCGAGCTTGTGGAGGTTTTTCCCCGAGGAAAGGCCGGGCGTCCCGGCCTCGACCAAAAAAGCCGTTACGCCGTCCCTTCCCTTCTCCTTGTCGGTCACGGCGAGGATGACAACCACCCCCGCGACGCTTCCCTGCGTGATGAACATCTTGCTCCCGTTGATGACCCAGCGGTCTTTCTTCCACTCCGCCCGGGTCCTCATGTTGAGCGAGTCCGACCCCGACCCGGGCTCGGTAAGGGCCCACGCTCCGAGCATCCGCCCCGAGGCGAGTTCCGGGAGGTATTTCCGCCGGATCGCCTCGGAACCGAACGCGAGGATGTGCGCGGTGCACAAGGAGTTGTGGGAGGCGACGGTCAGGCCGAGCGAGCCGTCCCCTTTCCCTATTTCCTCCACCGCGATCGAGTAGCTGATCGTGTCCATCCCGGACCCGCCGTACTCCTCCGGGACCATCACGCCCATGAGCCCGAGCTCCCCCATCCTCGCCACGGTATCCGCGGGGAAGGCGCTCTCCTCGTCCCACCTCCGGGCGTGCGGGCGCACCTCCTTGGCGACGAAGGACCGTACCATGTCCCGCAGTGCGACATGCTCGGGAGAGAGCTCGAAATTCATTCCGTATCCCTCCCTTACGCAGGGACGAAGTACACGTCCGTCGGCTTGAGCTGGGAGTTCCTCCGGAATTTCGCCTTCACCTTCATCCCGATGCGGATGTCCTGGGGGGCGGAAACGCCGATCAGCCGGGCGAGGAGCAGGGTATCCGCACCGTCGAACTCGACGAGGATCAGGTGGAAGGGGGTTTCCTTCAGGAACTCCTCGCTGCCGAAGTAGCACGTGGTGAAGGTGTGGACGCGGCCCTCCTGGGGAAGCTCGACCCAGTCCGTTTCCTTGCCGCAGTTGGCGCAGTGAAGTCTCGGGGTCGCGTAGGTGTACCGGCAGTGGCCACAGCGGGTCCCGAGGAGTTTCTTGTTGGCAAGGCCGGCGAAAAACGGGGAGTCCTGCCCGTAGGAGTGGAGGTACTCGATGGAATAGGGGTGCTTGATCACGAGGGGGGACATCTCTTTGAGCGAGGAAAGGTCCTTCGGAAAGGGGACGTTGAATGCCGTGGTTCCCGTCATGACCTCTTCGAGCTTCGCATTCCGGTCGACCACCGGCGTTTTTGTCGCACGGGATCTCTTCTTCGCCATGGGTTACCACCCCCGTTCCAGGATCGACACGGTGACGTAGGTGCCCGTGCCGGCGTGACTGTGGATGAGACCGCGGTCCGCTTTGTCAAGCTGCAGCTCCCCCGACCCGAAATGTTTCCTGATGCTTCGCTGGATCTGCCAGAAGGCGAACACCGCCTGCATCAGGCCGGTCGCGCCGACGGGGTGCCCGCAGGCGATCAGCCCCCCCGAAGGGTTGACCGGGATCGTCCCTTTCTTCTTCAGCTTCAGTCCGTAGTCGATCTGCGGCAGGAAGGGATGACCCTCCTCGACGAACTTTCCGCCCTCCCCGTATTTGCAAAGGGCCAAATCCTCGTAGGTCTGGATCTCCGACGAGGTGTAGGCGTCGTGCAGTTCGACGAAGTCGAGTTCCTTGATCGGATCCTTGATCCCCGCCATCCGGTAGGCCTGCAGCCCGGCGGACCTTCCCGCCCGGAAGGAGTGTACGCCGGGGTACCGGAGGTTCCGGTAGTCGCTCTCCTTCTCGCCCGGCGCCAGGATCACCTTGCCGTGAGGCCGGTCGGCGAAACGCATGAAGTCCGTCCCGGTCCCCACCCCGGAGATCCTGACGGGCTTGTCCGTGAGTCGGAAGGCGGTATCCTCGTCCGCCAGGATGCAGACCGCCGCGCCGTCCGACATGACGCAGATGTCGAGGAGGGTCAAGGGGTAGGCCACCATTTCAGCGTTGCGCACGTCCTCGATCGTGAGCTTCCGCCGCTTCTGGGCATACGGGTTGTAACAGGCGTTCATGTGGTTCTTCACCGACACCATCGCCATCTGCTCGACCGTGGTCCCGAACTCGTGGATGTGCCGGTTCACCATCATGGCGTAGTACCCGGAGTAGAACCCCCCGACGGGGTAGTCGAAGTTCGTGTCCGAGGCGTGGGCGATGAACTCGTTTCCCTTCCATGTCTGGACGCGCGACATCGTCTCGAACCCGAAGACCACGCAGCAGTTCATCCTGCCGGAGGCCACGGCTTCCCAGCCCGCCTGGAAGGACAGCCCCCCCGTGGCTCCCCCGCCCTCCACGCGCTTGTTCGGTTTGGGACAGAGGCCGAGATAATCGGCGGCCATGATCCCCGCCATCAGCTGGCGGGTGAAGTGGTCCGAGAAATAGGACGCCACCGAACCGTCGATCATCTCCCGCTTTAGTTTCGGAATATCGTGGAACGCGTAGTCGAACGCCTCCTTGACCATCTTCTGGAACGTCGCGTCCGGTCGCGCCTTGACGAACTTGCTGACCCCTCCCGACACCATGTAGACCGGTCTCACGTCCTCCCTCCTGCGTTGGAGTGGTATTCGTTCCGGCAGACCGCCCGCTACGCTCTGGCCCGGATGCGCTTGTTGACGTATTCGACGATTTCCGACAAGGAGGTGCCCGGCGTGAAGATCCGGTCCACTCCCTTTTTCCGGAGGCCGGGGATGTCGCCGTCCGGGATGATCCCGCCGCCGAACACCACGACGTTCCCCATCTTCTTCCCTTTCAGAAGCTCCACGACCTTCGGAAAAAGATAATTGTGCGCGCCCGACAGGATCGACAGGCCGATCGCGTCCACGTCCTCCTGCACGGCGGCGTTCACGATCATCTCCGGTGTCTGGTGGAGCCCCGTGTAGATGACCTCGAAACCCGCGTCCCGCAATGCCCGCGCGATGATCTTCGCCCCCCGGTCGTGGCCATCGAGCCCCGGCTTTCCGACCAGGACCCGGACCTTCCGGTCCCCCTTCCTCCTTCTTCCCTCCGATCTCTCTTTGGCCCGTGCCCTTGCCATGTCCTGTCCCCCCTGTTGCGTTTTAATACATCGCCGGGTCGGTATACGTTCCCATCGTTTCCCGGAAGGCGTCGCAGATTTCGCCGAGCGTGACATAGTCCTTCACCGCGTCGAGGATGACGGGCATCAGGTTGGTCCGGGAGAGGGACGCGTCCTTCAGCGCGTCGATGCGGGAAATCACCCGTTTCGCGTTTCGTTTCCGGCGGACTTCCCGGGTGCGGGCGACCTGCTTCCGTTCGACCTCCTTGTCGATCTTCAGGAGCGGTATGGGGAGTTCCTCGTTGCCCTGGTAGCAGTTGACCCCCACGATCCTCTTCTCCCCTTTTTCCAGGAGCCGCTGGTAGTGGTAGGAGGCGTCGATGACCTCCCGCTGCGGATACCCGCGCTTGACGGCCTCGACCATTCCCCCCATCTCGTCGATCTTCCGGATGTAGGCCATCGCCTTCCCTTCCATCTCGTTCGTCAGTTTCTCGAGGAGGAAGGAACCGCCGAGCGGGTCGATGGAGTTCGCCACGCCGGATTCTTCGGCGAGGATCTGCTGCGTCCGCAGGGCGATGGTCACGGCCTGCTCGGTGGGAAGGGCGAGCGATTCGTCCATGGAATTCGTATGGAGGGACTGGGTTCCCCCGAGGACCGCCATCAACCCCTGGAGGGCCACCCGCACCACATTGTTGGTCGGCTGCTGGGCGGTGAGCGTCACCCCGGCGGTCTGGGTGTGGAAGCGCAGCTTCCAGGAGTTCTCGTCCTGCGCCTTGAACCGTTCCCTCATGATGCGCGCCCACATCCGCCGCGCGGCCCGGTACTTGGCGATCTCCTCGAAGAAGTCCATGTGGGCGTTGAAGAAAAAGGAGAGGCGCGGGGCGAACTTGTCCACCGGGATGCCCGCCTCCATCCCTGCCCGGACGTAGGCGATGCCGTCGGCGATGGTGAACGCGAGTTCCTGCACCGCCGTCGAGCCCGCCTCCCGGATGTGGTAGCCGCTGATGCTGATGGTGTTCCACTTCGGCACGTGGTCCGAGCAGTAGGCCAGGATGTCGGTGATGATCCGCATGGAAGGATCGGGGGGAAAGATCCAGGAGTGCTGCGCGATGTACTCCTTGAGGATGTCGTTCTGGATCGTCCCGCCGATCCGTTTCGCAGACACCCCCTGCTGCTCGGCCACCGCGATATACATCGCCAGAAGGATCGCCGCGGGGGCGTTGATCGTCATGGAGGTGGTGATCCTGTCCAGCGGGATCTTGTGAAAGAGAATCTCCATGTCCTTGAGGGAGTCGACGGCCACGCCGCACATCCCGACCTCGCCCCTGGCTCTTTGGTGATCCGAGTCGTATCCCATGAGCGTGGGAAAGTGGAACGCCACCGAGAGGCCGGTCTGCCCCTGGCTGAGCAGGTAATGGTACCGGGCGTTTGTGTCCTCCGCCGACCCGAACCCGGAGAACTGGCGCATGGTCCAGAGGCGCCCCCGGTACATCGAGGGCTGGACTCCGCGGGTGTACGGGTATTCACCGGGGAACCCCACGTCGTTCAGGAATTCGAGGTCCTCGACGTCCGACGGCGTGTAGAGGGCCGAGATCTCCTCGTCGGAGACCGTGGAAAAACGCGTAAGCCTCTCGGGCGACCGGGAAAGGAGAGGCCGCAGCCGTTGCTGTTCCCATCGCTTCCCGTGTTCCCGTATTCTCTTCGCCTTCTCTTCGTCATACACGATGCAATCCCCCTTGTCCTTCATCGCTCGACGCCGACGCGGGCGTCGATTCCCCTGGCGTAGTAATGCTTGATCTCCCTCATTTCCGTCACCAGGTCGGCGACCGCAACGATCTCTTCATGGGCGCCGCGACCGGTCAGCACGATCTCCATCCCGTCCGGTTTTTTGCGTAGCAGGTCGAGGACCTCCGCGACGGGGAGCAACCCGAAGTCGACGGCGCAGTTGATCTCGTCGAGCACGACGATGTCCGCCTTCCCGCCAAGGATCGTCTCCTTCGCCAACTCCCATCCGCCGCGGGCGAGGCGAAGGTCCTCGGGGTCGGGATTCTTCCGGTTCACGAAGGTGTCCCTCCCCGCCTGGTGGATCGTAACGAAGGGGGAGAGCATTGCCGCACCGGCAAGCTCTCCGTAGTCGATCCACCCCTTCATGAACTGGATGATCACGGTTCTCAGGCCGTGCCCCGCCGCCCGCACGGCCAGCCCCAGGGAGGCCGTGGTCTTCCCCTTCCCGTTTCCGGTGTACACCTGGATGTATCCCTTGCCTATGGTTCCCCCGGTCATCGGCGTCCCTGCCCCAATAGGTTCCGTGCGATGATGATCCGCTGGATCTCGGAGGTCCCCTCGTAGATCGAGGTCACCTTGATATCCCGCAGATGCCGCTCCACCGGATATTCCCGGATGTACCCGTACCCGCCGAAGATCTGGACAGACCTGTGGCAGGCCCGGTACGCCGCCTCGGAGGCGAAGACCTTCGCGACAGACGCCTCCCGGGTGAAGGGAGCGCCCGCGTCCTTGCGATAGGCGGCCCGCAGGGCGAGGAGTTCGGCAGCGTCCAGTTCCGTCGCGGAATCGGCAAGCATCCCCTGGATCGCCTGGAACGAGGCAATGGGCTCGCCGAACTGCCTCCTCTCCCTGGCATAGGAAGTCGCCGCATCGAGCGCCGCCCGGGCGATCCCGACCGACTGCGAGGCGATCCCGATCCGTCCCCCGTCCAGGATGGTCATGGCGATGGGAAACCCCTCCCCCTCTGCGCCCAGCAGGTTCCGCTTCGGGACCCGGCAGTCGCCGAAGGAAAGGGAGACGGTGTCGGACCCCTTCAAACCCATCTTGTGCTCCGGCTTCCCGACGGAAAACCCCGGCATCCCGGGCAAGACGAGAAAGGCGCTGATCCGTTTCTTCGGTTCCTTCTCCGTAACGGCCATGACGATGGTGACGCCGGCGCGGGAACCGTTGGTAATGAACACCTTGCTGCCGTTCAGAACGTACGCATCCCCGTCCCGTAGTGCGACGGTCGAGATCCCGAAGGCGTCCGACCCCGCCGAAGGTTCGGTGAGCGCGAACGCTCCGGTCACGGTGCCGGAGGCAAGGGCCGGGAGGAACCGGCTTCTCTGCTCCTCGCTCCCGAAGCGGTGGATCCCTTCCCCCACCATGTTGGTGACCGCCATCCCCACGGCGGTGGAAGCGCATCCCCCCGCAACCTCCGCGAGAGCGATCGCGTAGGCGACCGTTCCGGTTTCCGATCCCCCGTGCGACGCCGGGACCAGCATCCCGAGGAGGCCGAGTTCCGCCAGTCGTTTCAGGTTTTCTTCCGGGTAGCGCCCCTCCTCATCGATCTGTGCGGCCTTCGGCGCGAATTCCTTCCGCGCCAGGGACCGGACCATGTCCCGGATCTGCGCCTGTTCCTCGCTTGCCTCGAACCGCAATGGCTTTAGTCCTTCAAGAGAGCCGAGGCGATCACCAGCCGCTGGATTTCCGATGTCCCCTCGTAGATCTCGGTGATTTTCGCGTCGCGGAAATGCCGCTCCGCCGGATATTCCTTGATGTAGCCGTACCCGCCGTGGATCTGGATCCCCTTCACGCTCGCCCGCATCGCGGCCTCGGAGGCGTACAGTTTCGCCATGGACGATTCCTTCGAGTGCCGGACGTTCCGGTCTTTGAGCCAGGCCGCCCGGTAGGTGAGAAGCCTCGCGGCGTCGATCTCCGTGGCCATGTCGGCAAGCATCCACTGGATCGCCTGGAAATTCGCGATCGGCTGCCCGAACTGCTTCCGTTCCTTGGCGTACGCGAGGGCGTCCTCGAGCGATGCCCGGGCGATCCCGATCGCCTGGGACGCGATCCCGATCCTGCCCCCGTCCAGGGTGTGCATGGCGACCTTGAACCCGTCCCCCTCGTTGGCCAGACGGTTCTCCACGGGGATCCTCACGTCCTCCAGGATGATGGACGCTGTGGCCGACGCCGTGATGCCCATTTTTTTTTCATTTTTTCCAACTGTTACCCCATCAGTTTTCATGTCTAGGATGAAGGAGGTGATTCCTTTGTGCTTTTTCTCCTTGTCGGTCATGGTGAACAGGATGCAGGTGTCCGCCTGGGGTGCGTTCGTGATGAAGTTCTTGGTTCCGTTGACCACGTAATGGTCCCCGTTCCGGACGGCCGTCGTCTTCTGGGAGCCCGCGTCCGAACCCGCCCCCGGTTCCGTGAGTCCGAAGCATCCGAGGTGCCGGCCGGATGCGAGGGGGACGAGAACCTTCTTTTTCTGCTCCTCGCTCCCGAACTTCAGGATGGGGTCGCATGCGAGGGAATTGTTCACCGACAGGATGACGGCGGTGGACGCGCACGCTCGAGAGATCTCCTCCATCGCGATCGCGTAACAGATGTTGTCCATTCCCGCGCCCCCGTACCCCTCGGGGACGGCGACTCCCATCAGCCCAAGTTCGGCCATCTGACGGACCAGTTCTTCCGGGAAACGCCCGGTCTCGTCGAGCTCCGCGGCCTTCGGGAGCACTTCCTTCTGGGCGAAGTTCCGCGTCATCTCCTGGATCATTCGCTGCTCTTCGGTAAGGTCGAAAACCATATCCCTCTCTCCTGGGACTATCGATCGTCGGCGTAGGGATCTATCTCCCCCGGAACGAAGCCTTCCTCTTTTCGAGAAAGGCGGCCATCCCCTCCCCCCTGTCCTCGGTCGAGAATACCACCGCGAACGCGTTCGCCTCGAGCGCGCAGGCATTTCCGAGGTCGAGGTCCAGGCCGCGGTTCATCGCCATCTTCGCCATCTTCACGGCGACCGGCCCCTTGGAAAGGATCTTCGAGGCGATCTCCCGCGCCGCGGCCATGAGGTCCGCCGGGGGGACGACCCGGTTGACGATCCCGATCTCATACGCTCGTTGGGCCGAAATCATCTCCCCGGTCAGGACAAGTTCCTTCGCGAGGTTCCGCCCGACCAGCCGGGCAAGGCGCTGGGTCCCTCCGTACCCCGGGATGATCCCCAGGTTCACCTCGGGCTGGCCGAGCCGCGCGTTGTCGGCGGCGACGAGGATGTCGCATGCCATCGCGAGTTCGCATCCCCCTCCCAGGGCGTACCCGTTGATGACCCCGATGACCGGCTGGGGCATCCGCTCCATGAATTCGAGGACCCCCTGCCCGAAGAGGGCGAAGGAAAGCGCCTGGACGGGGGAAAAATCGCGCATCTCGGTGATGTCCGCCCCGGCCACGAACGCCTTTTCCCCGGCGCCGGTGAGCAGCACCACCCCCACGTCGTCACGAAGCGCGATCTCGTGGAGGACGGCGGAAAGCTCCGTAACCGTCGCCCGGTTCAGGGCGTTCAGCGATTTCGGCCGGTTGATGGTGACGGTGGCGATCATATCGGAAACGTCAAGAAGCAGGTTTTCGTAGGCCATCTTCCCTCCTCTCATCCCTTCTCGTACGTGTAGAAGCCCCGCCCCGTCTTCTTCCCGAGAAAGCCGGCCTCCACATACTTCCGGAGGAGCGGGCACGGGCGGTATTTCGGGTCACCGAATCCCTCCTGCATCACCTTCATGACTTCCAGGCAGGTGTCCAGCCCGATGAGGTCGGCCAGGGCGAGCGGACCCATCGGGTGGTTCGCCCCCATCCGCATGATGGCGTCGATGTCCTCGGCTTTCCCTACCCCCTCCATCAGGGCGTAGACGGCTTCATTGATCATCGGCATGAGAACCCGGTTGGCGATGAACCCGGGGTAGTCGTTGGCCGGGACGGGCTCCTTTCCGAGCCGTCGGGCCAGATCCATGGTCAGGTCGAAGGTGCCGGGGGAGGTCTGGAGCCCCTTTATGATCTCGACCAGCCTCATGAGAGGGACCGGGTTCATGAAGTGCATCCCGATGACCCTGCCGGGTCGCGACGTCGCGGAGGCGATCCGGGTGATGGAAAGGGAGGAGGTGTTCGTGGAGAGGACCTTTTCCGCGGGAACGATTTCGTCGAGCTTCCGGAAGAGGGATAGCTTCAGCTCCTCCCGTTCCGTGGCCGCCTCCACGACGAATTCACACGCGGAAAAGTCGGAAAGGTTCGTGGTCATGCGAAGGCGTCCCGCCATCCTCTCCTTGTCCCCGGCGGTGATCTTCTCCTTCCGGACGAGGGTGTCGAGCCCCTTCTCGATTGCTGTCCGGGACTTCCGGAGGATCTCGTCGGACACGTCATTCAGCAGAACCTGAAACCCGCTCATCAGGGAGACCTGGGCGATTCCGCTTCCCATTTGTCCCCCGCCGACCACGCCGATGTTCCGGATTTCCATGTCGTCACTCCTTCGGAAGGTACCCGGTTTCCCGGTCACAGCCGTTCGACCAGCATCGCGACGGCCTCCCCGCCGCCGATGCAGAGGGACGCGATGCCGTACCGTTCTCCCCGGTCCACCATGGCGTAGAGGAGGGTGGTCAGGATCTTGGCCCCGGACGCGCCGACCGGGTGTCCGAGGGCGACGGCCCCTCCGTGGACGTTGACCCGTTCCGGGTCGAGTTGGAGGCCACGTATCGCCGCGATCGCAACCGACGAGAAGGCCTCGTTGATCTCGTAGAGCCCCACCTGGTCCTTTTCCACCCCCGTCTTCCGGAGAAGTTTCCGGATTGCGTCGATCGGGGCCACCGTGAACCATACCGGCTCCAGGGAGGCCGTCGTGTACCCCAGGATCCTCGCGATCGGCTTGATGCCCCTCCTGCCGGCGGCTTCCGCCGACATCACGACGACGGCGGCAGCCCCGTCGTTGATGGTCGATGCGTTTCCCGCGGTGACCGTCCCTTCCTTCTCGAACACGGGTTTCAGCGAGGGGAACTTGTCGATATTCCCCCGGCCCGGCTCCTCGTCGACGCGAAAGACGACGGGGGGACCTTTCTTCTGGGGAATTTCCACCCCCACGACTTCCTTCTCGAACTTCCCGTCCCGGATCGCCGCAAGCGCCCGCCGGTAGGAGTTGGCGGCAAACTCGTCCTGGTCTTCCCTGGTGATGCAGTGCTCCCGGGAAAGCATCTCCGCGCAGTTGCCCATGTGGATTCCGTTGTACGCGTCGATCAGCCCGTCGATCATCATGTGGTCGTAGATGGTGTCGTTGCCGAGCCGGTAGCCGGTTCGCCCCCTCATCAAAATATACGGGGCCTGACTCATCGATTCCATCCCGCCCGCCACGACCACTTCGAATTCGTCCGTGGCGACGGCCTGGGCTGCGAGCATCACCGCCTTGAGGCCCGAGCCGCACATCTTGTTGATGGTCATCGCCCCCGCGGAAACGGGGATCCCCGCAAAGATGCCCGCCTGCCGGGCAGGAGCCTGCCCGACCCCGGCCGGGAGAACGTTTCCCATGATGACCTGGTCCACCTCTTCCTTCTTGATTCCGCCCCGGGACACCGCCTCCGCAATGGCGACCGCCCCGAGCTTCGGCGCCGGGATGTCGGCAAGGCTCCCCAGGAAGCTCCCGGCGGCCGTCCTCGCCGCTCCCGTGATGACGACCTCTTTCATCGTTCTCTCCTTTGCTTTTGGTCCCGTTGCATTCACGTTTCCTGCATCATCATCTTCCCGCGCAGGCGGGCCTGGTATTCGCGGATCTCGTTTTTCAGGGCGACCAATTGGCCGATCCGGTCGTCGATCTGGATCGCCCGCTCATCCAGGATCGCAAGCAGCTTCGGAATGACCTCCCGGTTGTTCCTCTGGGTGCGGTAGATTTTCTCGAGCTTGACCATCTCCGCGAGGGAAAGCCCGAGGACCTTGAGACGGTTGATGAATTTGAGCCGGCGGACGTCGTCGTCGGTGTAGACGCGTTTCCCGTTCTCGATCCTGCGGACGCTGTGCAGGAGTCCGATCTCTTCGTAATACCGGATCGTCCTCTGGGAAAGGTTGACCATCCGGGCCAGCTCGCCGATGGAATAGTGGTCGTGCGTTTCCACGGAAGAGGTCATCTTGCCACCTTACGTTAACTGGCAGAAGCCTATCGGAACAGCTCCCCTCTGTCAAGATATTTAGGGACTGCGGGAGTTATTTCCCGATCCGTTTCAACAGTTCCGCGGCGCGCTTCTTTTCCATCCGCTGCTCCGGGACGGCGTCAGACAGCGCGCTGTCGGGAAGGGCGGCCGCGGCCTCGAGCTCCTTCGTGGCCAGATCGTTCCGGCCGTCTTTCACGTACGCCTCCGCGAGGAAAAACCGGTTCCCGGCGTAATTCGGGAAGGCCTCCACGGCGCGCTTCCCGAACTCAATCGCCCTCCTGGTGCTTCCTCCGAGCAGCCCCGGCAGTTTCGTGTAGTACGCGCAGAAGAACCGGTCCGGACCGCGGTAAAAATATCCGGGGTCGATCGAGGCCGTCTTCTCGTTCAGCTTTTGCACCGCGCTGATTCCCCACAAATTGGAAACCGTCCCCCGGAGGTTGTTCTCCCGGGCGAGGTTCGCCGCCTCGAAGAAATATCCTCCCGGTTTTTCCGGGGCGACCTCAGACGCCCTTTTTCCATACTCTTTCCCCTTTCCGTAGTGGGAGAGGGCTTTCTCCTTGTCCGTCGCTTCGAGATTCTGCCCGACCCAGTAATGCAGGCGTGACAGACGCAGAAGGACTTCGTATTCGTGCGGCTTATCCTTCCGGAGCGCCTCGTACGCCTCGATCGCTTCGGCCGCTTTCCCGAGGTCTTCCCGGTCATTCCACAGTTGATCGGCCTTCTGCTCCATGTCGGTGCCCCGGGATACGGTCGGCATGGCTACGGCCACAAGGAACGTCATCAACAGCATGGAGCCCGACCATGCTTTTCTCATCCCCTCATCCCCCGATGGTGTTCGTTGTCCAGTCGTTCGACGAATGCCTCGAGGCGGGTTCGCCATCCACCCTCGGCGAAATCCCGCTCGTCCGCCATGTCCCCGTCCATCAAGATGCACGGGATCCCCTCGGATTTCAAGCGCGCCGCAATCTCCTCCTGCCCGAACGAGTAGGGCTTGCAGCGGTGGCCAAGCCCCATGTTGAGCCAGACTCGCGCATACGCATCCGCCAATCCTTCGCTGACATCGGGAGATTCCCCGGCCCGCTCAGTCCAGGCATTCGTGTAGGTAGCGCCGACGAGCGCCGTCCCGTGGTCCGCAAGAAAATCGGAGACGGGTCGGAGCTGGTGCCACACAGGGAGGTTATCCCACAACAGACGGGTCTTTTCCCCTTCGACGGCCCCCTCCCCCCGTCTCACCCGTTCCCGGATCTCGTGCGTGAGCCCCCGATAGAACTCCACGGCCTCCCGTGTTCCCCGCATCGTCACGATCGGCCCCATCAGGAGAAACTGGTCCACGGCAGTGGTCGGTGCCGGCCGGGTCGAGTTCGCTTCGATGCACTCCTGCCACAGAACGGACGCCTCCCGGGACAGGTCAACCGATTCCCGGAAGCGCTCCTCGCTCCACATCCTCCCCGTCAACCGGGCGAGTTCCCCGGGAAGGTTTCGGAACTGGTCGCGCACATACTCCCGGGCGGCGGGCTCCTCCTCCGCATGCCGGAAAGGCAAGTCCAGAAGCAACAGGGGGACCCGGTAGAATCGGGAAAGGCCCTCGTACCACTTGACGACGGTCCGGCAGATGTTGTTCGCGCACAAGAGAAAATCCGGGTTCGGAAGCCCTCCGATGGGACTCTCCGAGGGCCGCGTCCTCGCTCCCCAGTCGATTTTCCAGTAGGAGCACAGATCCCGGGAGTACCCTCTCTCCTCGGCGGCCTGGCACAGGCGCCCGCCCGCCCGGGCCACTCCGCAGACGGCCCCGTGGTTTTCGGGGTAGACGGGAACAACGTCCATGGCGTGCAGAAACTCCACGGGTGCGCCGCTCGTGACAAATGCGACCTTTCGCCCCTCCTCGCGGGCGAGCCACCCGGCCTGGAAATGACGCAGCATCAGTTCCTTCATCCCCGCGGCCGCTTCGAGGCGTTTCGGCCTGGTCAACCCTACTCTCCCATCTCGACGAATGCTTCGATGCGCACCCTGGCCGATGCCCTCTCTTCCGCATGGAGGTCGATGTCCAGGCAGAGAAACGGTATCCCCCTCCCCCGGCATTCGTCGGCCATGTCGGGGACGTCCCCGGATTCGGGTTCGCACTGGCGAACGCGGAGCATCAGGAGCCTGTCGGCGCCGGACCAAGCGAACCTCTCGATGAGTCGTTCGATGCGTGTCCGCCCGGACTCGTGCAGGGTCGAGCACGGATCCCTCCGAAGGTGCCTGCGGACGAGAGACAACGACATGTCTCCCGACTCGTCCGCCGAACCGGAATAGTGCCTGTTTCCGAGGGCCAGGTCGTTCCCCACGATCGCGGCCCCTGCCGCGTCCAGCGCCTCCATTACCGGACCGGTCGCCAACATGCCGGTAAGAAAAACCTTCGCCCGCGTTGGTCCGGGGACCTCGCGCGACCGGGAAAGCGCTTTTTTTAGGATTTCCGTGTGTCCCTCCCTGGGGAGCACCATTCCCGCCCTTGCGTACGCCCATAATTCCGTCCCGGTGAAAGATCCCGGGGTTTCCGCCATCCTTTCCTCGAGAAGGGCGAAGACCTTCCGGTTCTCGTTGTACACCCGGACCGACCGTTCCAGCGCTCCCTCCGACACCTCCCTTCCGGAAACCGTTCCCGCCCACTCGCGGAAGGCCTCGACCCGGTCGAGCATGTACTCCGGCGCGCCGGGAGCGTCCGCGGAAGCGGGAAAGACGAAGGGAAACCTGGGCCGGTCGTCGTTCGGAGGAAAAAGCACCTCGAAGGCGTTCTGGATGGTGTCACATGTCGACGGGAAGACCCATGCATCGATTTCCTCCCACTTGCCGGACCGGATGGCGGAGACGATGCCGCCCGCAACGGAACACACGAAGGGGGGGACGCCCCCCGAGGACGCGGGGGAGAACTCGTTTCCCCAGATCGTGACCGGAAGCATCCCCGCGGCGTGGAGAATCTCTTCGGGAACGTAGATCGGGATGCACCCCGCCGCCTTGCGGCCCGAAACCGATTTCCAGCGGGATACCGCGCCTGCCGGGTTCCGGCAGACCTCCAGGGCGAACCGGAAGGGCCGCTCCTCCCCGGAAGGCATCCGTTATGCCCGAGAGGAAAGCATTTCCCGGGAAACGTCCACCTCGTGCAGCGTCTCGCAAATAGGCTGACGCACCGATCCGCCACCGGGATAGCCCGGGACATGCGGCCATTCCGCGCACGGGCTCGCGGGGGGCTTCCTCTCCGCTACGCTCGCGACCTTGCGCCCGCTCGCTGCCGGTTCCGCTCGCCGGGGACATTCCTGATTCATCTCCGGGATGCGGGAGAGGAGTGTCCCCGCCCATTCGCTCCACAGGCCGCTGCGAGGAACCCCCCGCACCGCCCTGGGCACGGAGACGGACTCGAAGGTCAACGAATTTGCGAGGCGCTGCACTAGTTCCCCTGGTAGAGGATCGCGAGGATCAGGGCCTCCCTCTCCTCGGTGGAGTGGACGTGATGAGGGATGCTCGAGTTGTAGTAGATGCAGTCCCCCTCGGAAAGCACATCCGAGTATTTGTCGAGGAATACCTCCACTTTCCCCGAGAGAACGAAGAGGAACTCCTCCCCCTCGTGCGAGTTGCGGACCACGTTCCTGTCGAGGAGCGGCTGAAGGCGCACGAGGAAGGGCTCCATTTTCCTCCCCGCCTTCCCGGCTCCGAGCGCCTCGTACGTGTAGGCCGACTTCCCTCCCTCCTTCAGGCCCACACGGGAAACGGTCGTCCGGTCTTCCTTCCGCACGATCGAGAACTCCCGTTCCTCCTTCCCCCCGATGAACGCCGAGACCGAAGTGTCGAACGCGTTGGCGATCTTCACGAGGGTCCCCAGGGGGGGCGACACCATCCGGTTCTCGATCTGGGAGAGCAGGGCCGCGGAGAAGCCGGTCTTCTCGGCGAGCTGCTGAAGAGTGATCCCCCGGGCCTCCCGGAATTGCCGGACGTGGTCCCCGACCTGCACCTCGGGGTCCCCCGCGGCGGGACCGAAGTCGCCGGACTCCTCGGCGATCTTGGACAACAGGTCGTCCATGGACTCGTCACGGGTGAATTCTGGCAAAGGATTCCCCCTCCTTCAGGGCGTTGACGTTGAGCGGGATGAATCTCTCGTACTTTTTCGACACGACTTTCGGGAGGCAATCGAGAAGGGTCTGCATCCTCACCACCCCCGTCACGGCGACGTACGCGCCCAGCGCCACCATCGAGGCGAGCTGCTGGCTTCCCACCTTCTCGCGGGCGATGTCGTTCGCGGGGATCGACAGCAGGTTCAGGTCCTTCCGGGTAACCTTCTCGGGATCGACGAGCGACCTGTTGATGATCAGGTCCCCTCCCTTCTGCACGTGGGGGAGATATTTTTCGAGGGAGGGACCGTTCATGATGACGCACGATTTCGGGGTTCCCACGACCGGCGAGCCGATCTCCTCGTCCGAGATGACGACCGTGCAGTTCGCCGTTCCCCCCCGCATCTCCACGCCGTACGCGGGGAAGTAGGTGACGTTTCTCCCCTCGTCCATCGCGGCGAGGGAGAGGAGATTTCCGATCATCAGGATCCCCTGCCCCCCGAACCCGGCCATGATGACGTCTGTGTTCATACGAAGTCCGCCTGCCTGCGCTCCTTGTACACGCCCAAGGGGAAATACTCGGACATCTCGCCGAGCACGCGCTGCTGCGCATCGAGCGGCTTCATCCCCCAGTTGGTCGGGCACGTGGACAGGAACTCGACGACGGAGAAGCCCATCTCCCGGATCTGCATCTCGAACGCCTTCCTGACCGCCTCCTTCGCCTTCCGGATCTGGCCGGGGGTAGAGGTCGCGACGCGGGCGGAGTACGCCGTCCCCTCGAGGGTCGCGAGAAGCTCCGCCATCTTGATGGGGTACCCGTCGTTGCGGAACTCCCTCCCGTACGGGGAGGTCGACGTCTTCTGGCCGAGCATCGTGGTCGGCGCCATCTGCCCTCCCGTCATCCCGTACGTCGTGTTGTTGATGAAGAGGACGGTAATGTTCTCTCCCCGGTTCGCCGCGTGGATGATCTCGGACGTCCCGATGGCGGCAAGGTCGCCGTCCCCCTGGTAGGTGAAGACGAACTTGTCCGGCTGTGCGCGCTTGACCCCCGTCGCCACCGCCGGCGCCCGTCCGTGGGGCGCCTCGGCGACGTCCACATCGATGTAGTCGTACAAAAACACCGAGCATCCCACGCAGGCGACCCCGATCGTCTTCTCGCGAATCCCGAAATGATCGATCGATTCCGCGAGAATCCGGTGCGCGATCCCGTGGTGGCATCCGGGGCAGAAATGGGTACGGACGTCGACGAGGCTTTTTGGCCTCGAAAACACTTCTCTCGTGAACTTTTTCCTGGCCTCGCCCTTCATCGCGCGTTCCCCGCTTTCACGCCGATCTCCCCGGCCAGGCGCCGGATCTCCTGGTGGATCTCCTCGGGCGTGGGCATGGCGCACGGCTTCCCCAGGAACCGGATCTTGTCGTGGTGCCGCGTGCTCATCCGGACGTCCTCGAGCATCTGTCCCGTGTTCATCTCGATCACGAGAACGACGTCCGCCCCGGCGGCCGCCTCGTCCACCTCCCGTGACGGGAAGGGGAACAGGGAGATCGGGCGGAGCATCCCCACCGGGAGCCCCTCTTTTCTCGCCCACTGGATCGCCGTCTTGCTCACCCGCGCGGCGGTCCCGAAGGCGACGATCACGATTCCCGCCCCGTCCATGCGGTACGGCTCGAAGCGGACTTCCTCTTCCTGCATCTGCCTGTATTTCCGATGAAGTTTCCAGTTATGAACCTCGATCTCGTTATCCTTAAGATAGAGCGATTTCACGTTTTGCCGGGGACGTCCCGCACACCCGGTCAGGGCCCACGGTTTCTCCTGCGGGACCGTGGGGACGTACGGGGTGGGGACGAAGGGCTCCTTCATCTGCCCGATGATGGCGTCGCCGAGGATCAGGGCCGGGTTCCGGTACTTGTCCGCCAGGTCGAATGCGAGCATGGTCAATGAGTACATCTCCTGCACGGAGTGCGGCGCGAGCACCGGCATCCGGTACCCGCCGTGCCCCCCGCACTTGACCGCCTGGAAGTAGTCCCCCTGGGACGGGGCGATGCCGCCGAGCCCCGGCCCCGAGCGGGATATGTTGACGATCACGGCGGGGAGTTCCGAACCGGCCATGTAGGAGAGGCCTTCCTGCATCAGCGAGATCCCCGGACCGGACGAGGAGGTCATGACCCGCATCCCGGATGCCGATGTACCGAGGAGGAAATTGATCGTGGCGACCTCGCTCTCCGCCTGGAGGAACATCCCTCCGATGGGGGGCAGGTGGGCGGACATGTACTCCGGGATATCGTTCTGGGGAGTGATCGGGTACCCGTAGTAGAAACGGCACCCCGCGGCGATTGCGCCGACGCAGATCGCCTCGTTTCCCTTCATCAGCTCCCGGCGGATTTCGGCGGAGGCGAGAGTCATCGCCACACCCGGATGCAGACGTCGGGGCAGAACTCGGCGCATATCGCGCAACCCGTGCAGTCGCCGGGGCGCGCGAAGACCGCGGCGGCGTACCCTTGCCGGTTGATCCCCTTCCCCATCTCGATACAGGTTTTCGGGCAGGCCGGGACGCACAGTTCGCACGCCTTGCACCGCTCGAAGTCGATTTCGATCCTGCCCGTGGCCTGTGCGGCGGTTCCTTTCATGATAGCCCGCGTGACCTCAGTCGTATTTCGGCTTGAACTCGAAATAGTGCGTGGTTTCGATGTACCGGACCGTCCTGGACCTGGAACGCATGACGACGGAATTGGTGTGCGCTCCCCCGCTGAAGAACCGGACCCCTTTCAGGAAGTCCCCGAAGGTGACGCCGGTCGCCGCGAACATGACATCGCTTCGGGCGAGGTCCTCCAGCCGGTACACCTTGTTGACGTCGTCCACCCCCATGGCCTTGGCGCGTTCGGCCTCCTCCTTGTTCCGGAACTTGAGGATTCCCTGGAAATCGCCCCCCAGGCATTTGAGCGCTGCGGCGGCCAGGACCCCTTCCGGGGCTCCTCCGGTCCCCATCAGGACATCGACGCCGGTCTCCTCTTTCGCGGTCGCGATGGCGCCCGCCACGTCCCCGTCGCCGATCAGCTTGATTCGCGCCCCCACGGACCGGCACTCCCGGATCAGTTCCTGGTGCCTCGGACGGTCGAGAATGACGACGCACAGGTCCTCGATGTACACCTTCAGGGCCTTCGCGATGGAGCGCAGATTCTCCGTCGGGGTGGCGGTGATGTCGATCGCCCCCTTTGCCCTGGGGCCGACCGCCAGTTTCTGCATATAGGTGTCGGGTGCGTGAAGGAATCCCCCCTCGTCCGCGATCGCGACGACCGCGAGCGCGTTGTTTCCTCCCGTGGCGACGATGGTCGTCCCCTCGAGGGGGTCGACGGCGATGTCAACGCGCGGGGTGTCGGACGCACCGACTTCCTCCCCGATGAAAAGCATCGGGGCCTCGTCCCGTTCCCCCTCTCCGATCACGACCCGCCCTTTGAACTGGACGGCGTTGAAGGCGCTGCGCATCGCCTGGACGGCTGCCTGGTCCGCGGCCACGTTGTCACCGCGCCCCATCAGTCTCGCCGCCGCAAGAGCGGCCGCCTCGGTCACACGGACCACCTCAAGTGCCAGGTTTCGTTCCACGTCTCCCCCCTTTCGAGGATAATGGTTGCATAAGTCCCGTCTTCGCGAGAAAGGCCTCGGGGACGCGGACGACCTTCCCGTCGGCGTCGGTGAACGCGTGAACGGTGGACCCATCGGTCAACAGGGTCCCGTCTTCCCTCTCGATCCGGTATCCGAATGCGATGCTCGCCCGTTTGCATCCCCGTATTTCGGCGTGAATCGCGAGGAGGTCGTCGTAGCGCGCCGGCGAAAGGTATCGGACGGCTGCTTCCGTGACCGGGAGGTGAACCCCGATCCCGGTCAGTTCCCGGTACGCCATCCCCAGCTTCCTCATGAGCTCGACACGCCCCGCTTCGAACCACTTGAGGTAGTTGGCGTAGTAGACGATCCCCATGGCGTCGGTGTCCGCGAAAAGCACCCGGACCGTGGCGACCCTCTCCATCGCCTTACGCGTCTTTTCCCGCGAGGAGGAACCCGATGAGGCGCGTCCCGGCGTCCAGGAACTGTCCCGTCGCTCTCGCGTCCGCCTCGGTGTACCTTTTCCCCGGAAAGGACGAAAGTCCGGGGGGGGCGGGGTAAAAGACGAAGGGAACCGGCTCCTGCGAGTGGGTCCGGATGGCGACCGGGGTCGGATGGTCGGGCAACACCAAAACGTTCAGGTCGCCTCCGTTTCTGGCCCGGTCGAGGATGGGCGCCACCATCTCCTCGTCGATCCGCTCGATGGTCCGGACCTTGTCCGGGGCGCTACCGTTGTGACCCGCTTCATCGGGAGCCTCCACGTGGATCAGGACGAAGTCCTTGCTTTCCAGTTCCCGGAGTGCGTACTCGGCCTTTCCCCGGAAGTTCGTATCGATATACCCCGTGGCGCCGGGGACGGTTACCACCTCCAGCCCCGCGTACACGCCGATCCCCCGGACGAGGTCGACCGCCGCCACTACCGATCCCCGGAGACCGTATTTCTCCGGAAACGTCTCCATCCGGGGTGCTTTTCCCTGGCCCCACAGCCAGATGGAGTTCCCCTGAGGCTTGCCCGCCTCGACTCTTTTCCGGTTTACGGGATGGTCGGAAAAGATCTCCCGCGAAATGGCCATGAGCTCCAGGAGGAGTTCCGCGCCTTCCCCCTTGGGCAGGTATTCGGTGATGTTCTTCCCGTGGATATCGTGGGGCGGCGTCGTCTCGACCGCGTCGTTGCCGCCGGGCCAGACCATGAGGTGCCGGTAGCTTACCCCCGGGTAGAAGCGCACGCTCCTGTCTGCGATCCTCGCCTGGAGTGCGCGCAGAAGTTCGGCGGCTTCCCCCGTGCTGATGTGCCCCGCGGAGTAATCCTCCATCTCGGATTTCGCCCCGTGATTCTTCAGCGAGACCACGTTGCACCGCACGGCCACGTCGTTTTCCCGAAGCTCCACCCCCATGGAGGCGGCCTCCAGGGGGGAACGCCCCGTGTACACCTCCCGCGGGTCGTACCCGATGATGCTCAGGTTCGACACGTCGCTTCCCGGATACATGTCTTCCGGGACCACCTGGACCATGCCCAACGCCCCCCGGGAGGCCATGAAGTCCATGTGGGGTTTGTTTGCCGCCTCCAGGGGGGTTCGGTCACCGAGAGAGGGGATCGGCCAGTCGGCCATCCCGTCCCCGATGAGAATGATGTATTTCCTCCCCACGTTGCCTCCCCTTCAGAAACCGAGAACCTTCAGGACCTCCCCCATGTCCGCCGGGATGGTGATGGGCTCCACGGACTGCGCGATCGCGTTGTCCGGGTCCTTCAGGCCGTGCCCGGTAAGGGTGCAGACGATCCGCTCCCCCTTGCGGAAAAACGACTCCTTGCTCAATGTTATCACGCCGGCAATCGACGCCGCCGACGCGGGTTCGCAGAATATCCCCTCGGATTCGGCCACGAGCTTGTACGCCTCGAGGATCTCCCCGTCGCTGACCATGCGGATCAGGCCCCCCGACTCGTCGCGCGCCGCCTCGGCCTGCTTCCAGGAAGCGGGGTTCCCGATCCGGATCGCGGTCGCGACCGTCTCGGGCTTCCGTACCGGGCGCCCCCGCACGATGGGAGCGGCCCCCTCGGCCTGCCACCCGAGCATCCTCGGGAGGCGTTTCGATCGGCCGGCCGCCTGGTATGCCCGGTAGCCGGCCCAGTACGCCGTGATGTTTCCCGCGTTGCCGACGGGGAGAACGTGGCAGTCCGGCGCGTCGCCCAGGGTGTCGCAGATCTCGAATGCCGCGGTCTTCTGCCCCTCGATGCGGTACGGATTGAGCGAGTTGACCAGCGTCACCGGATGCTTCTCCGAGATCTCCCGGACGAGCGCCAGCGCGTCGTCGAAGTTTCCCAGGACCTGAATCACCTGGGCGCCGTGGATCATCGCCTGGGAAAGTTTGCCGAGGGCGATCTTCCCCTCCGGGATGAGGACATACGCCTTCATCCCCGCCCTCGCCGCATAGGCCGCCGCCGACGCGGAGGTGTTTCCGGTGGATGCGCAGATCACGGAGTCCGCCCATTTGGCCTTCGCCATCGACACCGCCATCGTCATCCCGCGGTCCTTGAACGACCCGGTCGGGTTCAATCCCTCGTATTTTAAGTAGATCTCCGTTCCCGGGGCGATGGAACGGGCAAGGTTCGGGGCGGGGACGAGCGGAGTGTCCCCCTCGAGAAGGGTCACCACGCACTCGTCGGGTACGGACGGCAGAAGATCGCGGTACCGGCGGATGATTCCTTCCCTGCGCATCGGACGGCTTCCTTCCGCGGATTACAGGTTGTTTTCGATCCGGATCATCCGGGTCCGGTCGAGGACAACGGGGAGCCGGTCGGTTTCCGCGAGGGCGGCGCGCACGTCCTTCTCCTTCGCCTGGTGGGTCACGATGAAGATCGGAACCGCGCTCTCCTGCTTCCGTCCCTTCTGGATGACGGAGGAGATGCTGATCTGGTGGCTCCCCAAAACTCCGGCGATCTTGGACAGGACGCCCGGCTTGTCGACCACCTGGAAACGGAGATAATACTCGGAGTCCACTTCGGGGAAGGGGAACACGAAAGTTCCTTTCCCGCCGAGCTGGTTGTGGAACCCGCTCGGCGGGATCCGGCCCGAGATTCCCTTCCCGAGGTTTCGCGCGATCTCGATCACGTCGCTCACCACCGCCGAGGCCGTAGGGAGCTTCCCGGCCCCCTGCCCGTAATACAACGAAGACCCGACGAAGTCGCCCTTCACGTAGATCGCGTTGTATGCGCCGCCGACCGTGGCCAGCAGGTGGTTGGAAGGGATCATCGTCGGGTGCACGTGCACCTCGATGCCGTTTCCCCTCTGCTTCGCGATGGCGAGCAGTTTGATCGTATACCCGAACTCGCGAGCGAACGCGATGTCCTGCGCGGAGAGGTGGCGTATTCCCTCGACGTAGATATCCCCGAGGGACACGTTCCCCCCGGTGGCCAGCCAGACGAGAATGGCGAGTTTGTGTGCGGAGTCGATCCCGTCCACGTCGAAGGACGGGTCGGCCTCCGCGAGACCGACGGCTTGCGCCTCCGCCAGGACGTCCGGGAATTCCTTCCCCTCGTTGGTCATCCGGCTGAGGATGTAATTGCACGTTCCGTTGATGATCCCGTAGATCTCGTTGATCCGGTTGGCGGCCAGCCCCTCCCGCATCGCCCGGATAATGGGGATCCCGCCTCCGACGCTGGCCTCGAACCCGATGTCCACCCCGGCGGCGGCCACGGCCCTGCTGATCTCCTCTCCGTGTTCGGCCAGAAGGGCCTTGTTCGCGGTGACGACCGGTTTCCCCTGTCGGATCGCATCGAGAAGGAATTCCCGGGCGGCCCCCTTTCCGCCCACAAGCTCGAGCACGATGTGGACGCCCGGGTGCCGAATCACCTGGAATCCGTCGGTGGTCAGAATTTCCTTCGGCAGCGAAATCCCGCGGTCGCGCTCGAGGTCAAGATCGGCGACTTTCACGATCCGGATGGGGACTCCCACCCGCCGACGCAGGAGCTCGGCGTTGTCCTGCAGAAGCTTGACCGTCCCGGATCCGACGGTTCCGAAACCGATGATCCCGATTCCGATTTCCTGGACCGCCCGGGTCATCTTGCCCTGGCTTTGACGGGAGCTTGCAGGACGGCCTTCGCGCCGCGGATCGCCTGCCGGATCCGGTGCTCGTTCTCCACCAGGGCGAACCGCACGAACCCCTCCCCGTGCTCTCCGAAACCGACGCCCGGGGAGACGGCCACCTTCCCGTTGGTCAGCAGCAGCTTGGAGAACTCGACCGAGCCCATCGTCCGGAAAGGCTCGGGGATCGGGGCCCAGACGAACATCGTCCCCTGCGGCTTCGGGAATTCCCAGCCGATCCTGGCGAAACCGTCCACCAGACAGTCCCTTCGCTTCCGGTAGACCTCCACCGCCTCCTCCACCACCCGGTACGGGCCGTTCAGCGCCACCGTGGCGGCGATCTGGATCGCCTGGAACATCCCGTAGTCGAGGTAGCTCTTGATGCGGCCCAGGGCCCCCACCATGCGCTTGTTTCCCACCACGAACCCGACGCGCCATCCGGGCATCGAGTACCCCTTGGACATCGAGTACAGTTCCACCGCCACGTCCTTGGCCCCGGGGACCTGCAGGATGGAAGGGGCCTTGTACCCGTCGAACACGAGGTCGGCGTACGCGAGGTCGTGGACGACGAGGAGATCGTTCTCCTTCGCGAACTCGATGATGCGCCGCAAGAACTCCAGATCCACCACCTCCGTCGTCGGGTTGTGCGGGAAGGAGATGATCAACACCTTCGGCTTGGGCCAGATGGTCTTCATCGCCCTGCGGGTCCGGTCCAGGAAGTCCCCCTCCCCGCTCGTGAGCGAGATCGAACGGACGTCCGAGTTCGCGATGACCACCGAGTAGGCGTGGATCGGATAGGTCGGGTTCGGGACCAGGGCGATGTCCCCCGGGCCCATGATGGCCAGAATGAGGTGGGACAGCCCTTCCTTGGCGCCGATGGTGGCGATCGCCTCCGTGTCCGGGTCGAGCTCCACGTGGTACTTCCGCCTGTACCAGTTACAGATGGCGAGGCGCAGCTTCGGGATCCCCCGCGAGGCGGAATATCGATGGTTCCGGGGGTTCCGGGACGCCTCGATCAGCTTGTCGACGATATGCTTCGGCGTCGGGAGGTCGGGATTTCCCATCCCGAGGTCGATGATGTCCTCACCCGCCTTGCGCATCTTCGCCTTCAGGTCGGTCACGACAGCCAGAACGTACGGCGGAAGCCGCTTGATCCGTGGAAACTCTTCCATGTTGGTTCTCCTGGGAAGTGTAAACAAGATATGCTAATGAATCTGGCCGGGTAAGTCAATTTCGGCATCGGGCATTTCGGCATCGGGAAATGTCGGCATCGGGAAAATGTGCTTCCGCAGGATGTATGCCTTCTCGGAAAACTTCGTCCTGCCCCTCTCCCACGACGATGTCGTGCACGGAAAGGGTTCACTCCTCGTCAAGATGCCCGGCGACGAAAGGCAGAAGTTCGCCAACCAGCGGGTGCTCCTCGGGTACATGTACGGCCAGCCGGGGAAGAAGCTCCTCTTCATGGGAAACGAGTTCGGCCAGTGGCGGGAATGGAACCACGACAAATCCCTGGACTGGCATCTGCTGGGATACCCGGCTCACGCGGGGCTCTCCCGGTGGGTGGAGGATCTGAACCGGACCTACGGAAGCAAGCCCACTCTTCGCGAGCTCGATTTCGATCCCGCGGGCTTCGACTGGGTCGACTGCCACGACGCCCTGCAAAGCGTCCTCAGCTTCATCCGTAGGGGTCGTTCCACCGAAGAAGTCATTCTCGCCGTCTGCAACTTCACCCCCATCCCTCGCCACAATTACCACGTGGGCGTCCCGAGGGGCGGATTCTGGCGGGAGATTCTGAACAGCGACGCCCGGGAATACGGCGGAAGCGGCCAGGGCAACATGGGAGGAATCCATGCTTCTCCCACGACTTTCCATGCACGCCCTCACACCCTAAATCTCGTCGTACCTCCCCTGGCGGCCGTGTTTTTCAGGAGCGAGGGCCCGTAGCCATGCCTTAAGGAATCCCCTCGAGGATCCGGGCCATCTCTCGAGCCGAATATGCCCGGAGAGTCTCGGACTTGACGTTCCCCGACGTGCCCAGGCCCAGCATGAGGCGGCTGACGGCTTCGTCATCCGGGGCCTCCATGACCACCACGACGTCGTAACGCCCCATGGTCCAATGGATTTCCCTGACCTTCACCTTCATCTTCTCCGCCATGTTGTGGAACGCCTTTGCCCGCTTGGTCGTCTCCTTCACCGTCCGGATCCCCTGGTCCGTCCAGTTGAGCAGGCTGACGTAGGTCGGCATCGCCCTCCTCCTTTCAGTGCGCCTGATGCGCCATGGTATAGCGGAACGGGTGTGACGTCCGTTAACAGGTCAGAAACCGAGATGTTGGAGAAAATAGGGCATCTGCATTCTCCACCACGGCCAGTCGTGGGCCACGTCGTGGCCCCAGATGTCGATCCAGGCCGGGATCTGCTTCTCTTCGAGAATCCGCTTGAGCTCTATTGTGTCCGCGAGGAATTTGTCTTCCTGGTCCCCTTGACCCACGCAGGCGACGAAGCGGTTGCGCCGGTACCGTTCCAGGTACCACGGGTCGGTGAGGTTGGGGAGATAGGCGAGCGGTACGTTGAAATACACGCTCTCGTCCATGGCGTCGCCGATGTAATGCCTCAACTGGTAAAAGCCGCTCAAGGAGATCACGGTGTCAAAGATATCCGGGTGGTGGAGGAAGAAGTTTGTCGAGTTGTACCCTCCGAAGCTGCACCCGGTCGCCAAGATCCCGCCATCCCCACGGCGCCAATGCACGTAAGGAACGACCTCTTCGACGATATACCGCACATATTGATTGTGCCGCCTTGCGCGTTCGGCCAGGGGAGCACCCTCGTTCAGCCAGGTCTGGAAATAGATGCTGTCCACGGTGAACATCTGGATCTTGCCCCCGTCAAGGAAAGACCGGCAAGATTCCACCATGCCGCAATCCTCGAATTCAGTGAATCTCCCCGTTATGGAGGGGAATACCAGGGCCGGTTTCCCCCCGTGGCCGTACACCTTGATTTCCATCTCCTGGCCCAGGTTCGGGCTCCACCACCTGTGATACTCGATGTTCACAACGATTTCTCCCCATGATGGAGATGTGCGGAGCTCTCCCCGCACCGCATTCTCTAGTGCACCGTCTCGCAAATACCTTGGCATTCGAGCGCCGCTGCATCCGCTCCCGCTTCGTTGCGCTTCTTCACCATACTCAACGGTATGCCTCAGTCGCGCGCCTTGCTGGCGCGGCGCATCGACGCTCTCGGTGCGTCAAGCTATTTACGAGACGGTACACTAGCTTCTTGTCGGATCCGCAGCCGGATTTCTTTAGGAAAGGGTATCGGCGAAGCATTTGTCTTCCCGATTCGCTCGGCTTGCGCCGTCGGCGACGCGCCCGTGGCATGACCAGGCCCGGTGTCGCGCGTTTTGAGGCAATATTTATAACAGAGTGACGCAGGAAAGTAAACCTCGTCGTCCACAGCGCACCGATGTGGACGCTTCACACATGGATCGGCTTCATGGATTTTCGACCGGGGATGACACCGTGATTTCCCCGATAGCAAGTTGAAGGAACATCTGGTTCCGATCATAAAAAATCGAGCCTTGATCCGGCTTGTGGAAGTATCTTCCCGCGAGACGCCGTACGACTTCCTGAAACAAGATGGGACGGTCCTGGCTCGATTCGTGCTTGAGGAGCTTGGACGATCCGGTGGAATCGATGCGGCCGGACGAATTCCTCGATGGCTTTGAGCGCCGGATCATTCGCGTGGATGTCGCTCATCAGGAGGACTCTTTTCATCGCAGGCAGCGGTTGCAGTCCCGCGGGCGCTAGAAATCAGGAAATAACATCGCGCAGCTTTCCGGTAAAAGACCGGATTTCCCGATTTGTTTTCTTGTAGTTTCTCTTCCTGGGTTTCCTCCCGGCTTTTTTCAAGAATTCCGCAAGGCCGGTCGTTTTCTTGATGATCTTCTTCTTGGTCTTCCTGGATAGCTTCCCTTGAAGATGATCTGTCTCATCAAGAACGGCTTTGAGTTTCTTCCGTTGCTTCCGGAAATCAATATAAAACGGAATGTATTTTTTCTTTCCCAAGGGCCTCAAAGCTTCCTGGGCCCGGGTCAAGCTGTTTCTTATCCTCTTCATGGTTTCCTGAAATTCACGGCTGGTTTCCTCGTTTTTTCTTTCCTTGGATGATTCGATCCCGGCGGATAACGGATCCTGGCTCTCCTTGTAATGTTCGGCTGCCGAGTTCTTGATCATCCTTGCGTAATGGCTTCCGATCGACTTGATCGCGGCAAGATTCTCCTCCGGCATCTCATGGAGCTGCCGGATCGTCGTGACCCCATGCTCGTGAAGCAACTTCTTGCGGTAGACACCGACATGTTTCAGCCGGGCGAGATCGTCCTGCTCCATTCTCGTCGCCTCACGGCCGAAGTGGCGAAGCGGCCGTCAGATTGTGCCGGCCCCCCACATCCTCCGGCCCAATTTCAAACGCCGGGCCCCAAGGGGGCGACAGGTTTCGATGCCTCCTCCTCCCCTCAGCCGTCGCCGGCCAGGGAGAGCGCCTTTTCGGCCTTCCGGTATCCGATGAGCACCAGGAGCGCCAGCAACGTGCCGACGGCCGCCAGCCCGTAGGCGCGCGCCCCCACGGCGACCCCGATCGCGGCCACGATCCAGATGCTCGCCGCGGTCGTAAGCCCGTGCACCTGCAGCTCGGTGCGCATGATGGTGCCCGCGCCGAGGAAACCCACGCCGGCCACCACCCCGTGCACGATGCGCGTGGGGTCGAAGCTCGCCATCCCGAAGCTCCGCATCGCGTGGGGTGCAACCAGCAAGAACATCGTTGAGCCGATGCACACAAGGGTGTGGGTGCGAAGGCCAGCGGGCTTGTGGGCCATCTGCCGCTGCAGTCCCACCAGCGTCCCGAGCACGGCGGAGAGGAGCATGGGGAACAGATCGTCCATCGCTATCTCCTGGGGCGGCCCCGCGAGATCCCTTCTTGCAAAGACCCAGCTCATTGAGAAAGCAGGGCATCATGATCTTCCACCACGGCCAGTCGTGGGCGACGTCATGCCCCCAGATGTCCACCCAGGCCGGGATCTGCCTCTCTTCGAAGATTCGCTTGAGTTCACGCGTGTCCGCGAGGAATGTCTCTTCCCAGGCTCCCTGACCCACGCATACGACGATGCGCCCCCGGCGGCACCGGTCCAGGTACCAGGGATCGGTGAGGTTCGGAAGATAGGCAACTCGTCGACGATATACCGGTCATATGGGTTGTGCCGCCGTGCCCTGTCCGCCGGATGGATGCCTTCGTTCAGCCAGGACTGGAAATCGACGCTGTCCTCGGCGAACATCCGGATGCCGCCTTTGTCGATGAAGGGCCTGCACGCTTCCACCATGCCGAAGCCCTCGTAATCGTAGTACCTCCCGCCCCTGGTAGGAAACACCAGGATGGGCTTTCCGGCTTCTCCGTACACGTTCAATTCCATCTCCTGGTCCAGGTTGGGGCTCCACGCCTTGTGGTGGTCGACCTTCATCGTCCCTCCTTATAGGTCGGCTCGTACATCTGCGCTTTGACATGCGCCGCCAGATTGACCGGCCGGCTCATCGTTGTCAGGCCGCGCTGGAAGGCCAGGTTCGCGACGGCTGTGGCGATTGCGGCGGAGACATCCCGGATGCGGGTGAGGCTGGGATAGATGCGGCCTTCCCCGAGATCGTCTTCCGTGACCAGGTCCGCCAGCGTCTTCGCGGCCACGAAGAACATCTCGTCCGTCACGCGCGCGGTTTCGCTGGCGATCACGCCCAGACCCACGCCGGGGAAGATGTACGCGTTGTTGCCTTGCCCGGGGACGAAGGCCTTGCCCTTGTACATAACCGGCGGAAACGGGCTTCCGCTCGCGAAAATCGCGCGGCCCTCCGACCACGTATAGGCCTCCTCGGCCGTGCACTCCGATTTCGAGGTGGGGTTCGAGAGGGCGAAGAGGATCGGACGCCGGTTCAAGCGCGCCATCGCCTCGACGACTGGTTTCGTGAACGTGCGCGGCATGCCGGAGACGCCGATGAGGGCGGTCGGTTTGAGCGATTCGACGGCCGCCTGGAAATCGGTGACGGACACATGGTCGTGCGCGTATGGCAGCTTGTGCTCGACAAGGTCCGTGCGGCTCTGGACGACGAGGCCCTTCGAGTCCACGAACCAGCACTTGAGCCTGGCTTCGGCCTCCGTCATCCCCTCCTCCATCAGGCCGGTCACGATCAAGTCGCCGATGCCGATGCCGGCCTCGCCCGCGCCGAGGAACAGGAATTTGTGATCGGACAGCTTGTCGCCGGTGATGCGCAGGGCCGAGTACACCCCCGCCAACGCAACGCCCGCGGTGCCCTGGATGTCGTCGTCGAACGTGCAGGCGCGGTTCCTGTAATGATGCAACAGCCGGAAGGCGTTCGTGTTGCCGAAGTCCTCGAGCTGAATGCAGGCTTTCGGGAAGATCTCCTGCACGCCGGTGACAAACTCGTCCACCAGCTCGTCGTACGCCGCGCCGCGCAACCGCCTTTCCGGCACCCCGATGTAGAGCGGATCCTTGAGCAGGGTCTCGTTGTTCGTGCCGACATCCAGCGTGACCGGCAGACATTGCGTGGGATGGATGCCCGCGCAGGCGGTGTACAACGAGAGCTTTCCCACCGGGATGCCCATGCCGTTCGCGCCGAGGTCGCCGAGGCCGAGGATCCGCTCGCCGTCGGTGACGACGATCATGCGGATATCGCGATACGGCCAATTCCGCAGAAGCTGCCGGACGCGACCGCGATCTTTGTACGTAATATACAGACCGCGCGGGCGGCGGAAAATGTGGCCGAACTCCTGACAGCCCTGGCCTACCGTCGGAGTGTAGATGAGGGGCATCATCTCCTCGAGGTTTTCCATGACCACGCGGTAGAACAGGTTCTCGTTGCGGTCCTGCAGCGAGATCAGGAAAATGTACTTCTCGATGTCGCTGGTCTTGCGGCGGATGTTTTCCAGCACACGCGCCACTTGTCCCTCTTGCGTGGACACGCGCGCCGGCAGGAGGCCGCGCAGGCCCAGCCTGTCGCGCTCCGCCTCGGTGAAGGCCGTGCCCTTGTTCAAAACCGGGTCGTGCAGCAGATCAACGCCGCGTTTGCCATGAAGGTCAGGGTGGGGACGCACGAGATTTCTCCTTTCCGTTCAATACCCGAGCTCCTTGAGAAAGTGGGGGATCATCTTCCTCCACCACGGCCAGTCGTGGGCCACGTCGTGGCCCCAGATGTCGATCCAAGCCGGGATCTCCTTCTCTTCGAGAATCCGCCTGAGTTCCAGGGTGTCCGCGAGGAACTTGTCTTCCCAATACCCCTGGCCCACGCAGATCACCAGGCGGCTCTGCCGGTACCAGTCCAAGTACCACGGGTCATTGAGGCCGGGAAGATAGGCGATCGGCGCGTTGAAATAGACCCCGTCGTCCATGTAGTCACCGATGTAGAACCTCGGATGGAACGGCCCGCTCAGGGCGATCGCGGTGTGAACGAGATCCGGGTGGCGCAGGTAGAAGTTCACCGTGTGGAACGCCCCGAAGCTGCACCCGGTCACCGTGATCCGCCCGTTGCCGCAGCGCCCGGCGATGAACGGGAAGACCTCGTGTATAAGATACGCCTCGTACTGGTCGTGCCGCCTCACGCGGTCCGGCATGGGGACCCCCTCGTTCAGCCAGGACTGGGCATCCATGCTGTCCACGGCGAACAGATGGATCCGGCCGTCGTCCAGGAAGGGCTTCAAGACCTCCACCATGCCGTAATCCTCGTATTCGTAAAACTTTCCCGCCTTGGTGGGAAACACGAGGATGGGCTTTCCCGCGTGGCCATACACCTTCATTTCCATATCCTGGTTCAGATTCGGACTCCACCATTTGTGGTACTCGACGTTCATGGGTCTACCTCCTTTTGTTCAGCGCCCTGTCGTACAAGGCGACGTATTCGCGCGCGGATGCCTCCCACGAGAAATTCATTTTCATCCCTCTCTGGACGATCGCTTTCCAGCGGCGGCTTACGGCACAAGCCGCAAGCGCCCTTGATATGGCGCTTGTCAGTTCCCCCTCGTTGTACCCGTTGAACTTGAAGCCCGTCCCGCCCGAAGGGTCTTCGTCGGCGTCGACCACGGTGTCCGCGAGCCCCCCGGTGTTCCGCACGACAGGGACCGTCCCGTACTTGAGGCTGCATATCTGCGTGAGGCCGCAAGGCTCATAGCGGGAGGGCATCAGGAAGATGTCCGCCCCGGCCTGGATCTTGTGGGCCAGCCGGTTGTCGAACCCGAGCCGGAGGGAGACCCTGTTCGGGTGACGTCGGGCGAGATCTTCCATCGCCTCCTCGTATTTTCGCTCCCCCGTACCGAGCACAACGAGGCGGACAGATTGATTCGCAAGCCAACCGCCGATCTGTACGAGCAGGTCGAGCCCCTTCTGGTCCGTTAAACGCCCGATGAAGCCGATCACGGGCTCCGACACCGTCCCCGCCCAGCCGAACTCGGCGAGAAGGTCTGCTCTGCACGCCGTTTTCCCGGCAAGGCTGTGGTTCGAGTACCGAGCGGCGATCAGTCGGTCCGTCTTCGGATTCCATTCGTCGTAGTCGACGCCGTTCAATATCCCGAACAGGTCCTCCTGGCGCGCTTGCAGGATCCCTTCGAGACCGTAGCCATATTCCTTGGTCTGGATCTCCCGGCTGTAGGTGGGACTCACGGTCGACAGGACGTCCGAAAAAACCAGCCCCGCCTTCAGCAAGTTGATTCTTCCAAAGAATTCGATCCCTTGCGGTGTGAACAGCTCCCAACCGAGCCCCGTGAACGGCAGGTCATGGGTCCAGAAGAGCCCCTGGTACCCGATGTTGTGGAGCGTCATCACCGTCCCGGTGGAACGGAATGCTTCCTCGTTCGAATAGAGCGTTTTTACGTAGGCGGGGATCAGTGCGGTCTGCCACTCGTTGCAGTGGAGGATGTCGTAACGCCGGCCGGAGCGTGCAATCCACTCCAGGATCGATTTGCAGAAGAAGGCGAACCTCTCGCAATTGTCGACGTAGTCACCATCCTTCGTTCCATAGAAGAATTCCCTGTCGAAGTACCTGTCGTTGCGGGCCAGGAACGCCTTGACCCCGGTATCCGCGTCCGTCTCCATAACCACGCCGCTTTCCTCCCGGTGTCCCATGGGAACTCGAATTGCCGGGCCCGACTGCGACAGGGGGAACCCCTGTCGATCCAAGCCGCGGTAGAGGGGAAGGATGCAATCGGCTTCCACCCCGATCCTTCTGAGCGCCTTCGGCAGGGCTGCGGCCACGTCAGCCAATCCTCCCGTCTTCGCAAAGGGGGCCATTTCCGTGGATGCTATTAGGACTCGCATAACGTCCTTTCCTTGACAGCGCTACTCCCACGTCACCAGGTGCGGGATGCAAGGATTGACAAGTTCCGGATGCCGCGGAACGACCCTCGCGGTGTACCCGTACCGTCCGCTGACCCGGCAGGGGATCTCCGCCTTGAACATCGAGACGTTCCCGTCGCTGGAGACGAGCCCGGCCTGCACGATCTCCCACCCGAGGATCTCGCTGGAGGACCCCATCGGTCCATGGACAAGTTCAACCGTCACATTCTCCGGGGAGAGGTTGCCGAGTTCGACGCGAATGACGACGGAGGCTGTCCCGCCGACCTTGTGCTCCGGCCCTCCGGGAGGCTCCTCGATGCGCACGGAAACATGGGGCCATGCCTTTCGCACCCGCCGCCGCCATGCCGCCAAAGCCTTCGCGGCAGCGAAATCGTTTTCCCCGAGACGGCGCCCCGCCCGGTGGGCCGGAAGGTAAAGCTTCTCCAGGTACTCCTGGACCATCCTGTGTGTATTGAAGAAGGCGCCCAGCTTCCGCATCGACGATTTCATCAGCGCGATCCAGCCGCGGGGGAGTCCCGCCCGGTCCCGGTCGTAGAAGAGGGGGACGATCTCCTCCTCGAGGAGGCTGTAGAGGGCCTCGCCCTCGACCTGGTCCTGCTCCTCCGGGTCCTCGTAGACCTCACCCCTGCCGATGGCCCACCCCGTGTCCGGGGCGTACCCCTCGCACCACCATCCATCCAAAATGGAGACGTTGAGCGCGCCGTTGGCCGCCGCCTTCATCCCGCTCGTCCCCGAGGCCTCGTGCGGACGGCGCGGCGTATTCAGCCAGACGTCGACCCCCTGGGTAAGGTACCGCGCGACGTTGATGTCGTAATCCTCGAGGAAGGCGATTCGGTGCCGGATGCGTGGATCCCTCGCGAAATGGATGACCGCCTTGATGACTTCCTTGCCGGCATGGTCCTGGGGGTGGGCCTTCCCGGCGAAGAGGATCTGGACGGGGCGATCCGGGTTCGTGAGGAGCCGGATGAGCCGCTCCGGCTGACGGAACAGGAGCCAGGCGCGCTTGTACGTCGCGAACCGGCGCGCGAAACCGATGGTGAGCGCCTCGGGGCTCAAGAGCTCCTCGGAGGCCCGAAGCGCGGAGGCTCCCGCCCCCTGCCGCAGGAGCTGGGCCTGAAGCCTCTTGCGGGCAAAGAAGACGAGCCGCTCCCGGCGCGTTTCGTGACGGCCCCACAGTTCGCTGGGGGGGATGGCATCGGTCCGCTCCCACACCGATTGGTCGGCCGGCTTCTCGCGGAACCGCGGCCCCAGGTAGCGGGAAAACAGGTCGCCCACTTCGTGGCTGATCCAGGAGTTTGTGTGGATCCCGTTCGTGATGCTCCCGATGGGGACTTCGGACTCGGGGAGGCCGGGCCACAGGTGCTGCCACATCCTCCGCGACGTCTCCCCGTGGAGTTTGGCGACGCCGTTGACGTACGCGGCCGTCTTGAGGGCCAGGATCGTGAGCCCGAACAGTTTGGACTTCTCGCCGGGCGCCTGGCCCAAGCGGAGGAACTTCTCCCAGGAGAGCCCCAGCTGATTCGCCATCGGCTGAAAATATTTCCGGACGAGCTCCGCGTCGAACACCTCGTTCCCCGCGGCCACGGGAGTGTGCGTCGTGAACACGGTCGAGGCGTATACCTGTTCGCCCGCCTCGGCAAAGGGAATCCTCCGATCCGCCATGACCTCGCGGATCCGCTCCAGGGCCATGAACGCCGAGTGTCCCTCGTTCATGTGGTAGACGGTGGGGGAGAGCCCGAGCGCCTTGAACGCCCGCACCCCGCCGACCCCCAGGATGATCTCCTGGCGGATCCGCATCTCCCGGTCGCCGCCGTAGAGGGTCTCCGTAATCTCCCGCGCCGCAGCGGGGTTGGTCTTCACGTTGGTGTCCAGGAGGTAGAGCGGCGTCCGGCCGACCTGGACGCGCCAGATCCGCACTTTTACGGTCTCACCTGCCACCTCCACGTCGACGGTCAGCGACTTCCCGTCCGGCCCGCGTTCGATCGTCACCGGCATGTTGAACCAGTCGTTGACGGGGTACTGCTCCTGCTGCCATCCGTCCTGGTTCAGGACCTGCCGAAAGTATCCCTTCTGGTAAAGAAGGCCCACGCCGATCAGCGGGATCCCGAGGTCGGAAGCCGACTTGAGGTGGTCGCCGGCCAGGACGCCCAGGCCGCCCGAGTAGATGGGCAGACCTTCGTCGATTCCGAACTCGCAGGAGAAATAGGCGGCCATGAAATTCTTTTCCGCGGCGTACGTCTCGCGGAACCACCCCGGTGCCTGGAGGTAATTCACGAAGTTCTCGTGCACGTCCCGCAGGTTCGCGATGAAGCTCTCGTCGCCGGCCGCCGCTTCGAGGTCCTGCTGGGAAAGGGCGCCGAGCATCAGGACCGGGTTCTGATACGACTTCTCCCAGAGATCCGGGTTGAGGCGGATGAAAAGCTGGACCGCCTGCCAGTTCCAGGCGAACCAGAGATTCATCGCCAGGTCCTTGAGGGGGAGAAGCGGCTCGGGAATGTTCGGCTGGATATGGAAATGCCGGAATTTCATGCGTCGTCTCCTTCGAACCGGTTCTGATCGGTTTCCCTTACCCGAAGAACTCCTCCGCGACGGCGTAGAGCCCCATGTCGACCGTTTTTTCCTTCGCGGTGGCCTCCGCGAGCGGGACGGCGACGATTTGGTTTCCCTGGAGTCCGGCCATCTTCCCGAACTCGCCGCAGTGCACCATCTCTGTGGCGAAGATCCCGTACCGGGTCGCCAGCACCCGGTCGTGCGCAGTGGGAGAGCCGCCGCGCTGGATGTGGCCGAGGACGACGAACCGCGTCTCGAACTTCGTCCACTTCTCGATGGCCGCGGCCAGGAGCTGCGAGATCCCGCCCAGCCGGACGTGGCCGAACTCGTCGGTCCTCGCCTCCTGGGTGACGAGTTCCCCCTCCGCGCCGGGCTTCTCCTGAAACTTCGCCCCTTCCGCAACCACGACGATGGAGAAGGACTTCCCGCGGGTGTGGCGCCTCAGGATCAGGTCGCACACCTCGTCGATATCGATCGGTTTCTCCGGGATGAGGCCGACGTTCGCCCCGCCTGCGATCCCGGCGAAGGTTGCGATCCAGCCTGCGTGCCGCCCCGAGGGTGTCCTCTCCTCCGATGGCGATCAAGGCGTCGAGTCCCAGCAGTCGGAAGTTCCGCAACACCTTGTCGGGACCGGAGGGGTCCTTGAAGGGGTTGGTCCTGGAGGTGCCGATGATCGTTCCGCCGGTGTGCAGGATCCCCGTGACTGCCTTAGTATCCAGGTCCATGGGGGCGGGATCGACGAGCCCCTTCCAGCCGTTACGAATACCTACAACCCGAGAATCGTATGCGTCCGCTTTCCGGACCACCGCTCGGATCACAGCGGTCCGCCCCGGGCAGTCGCCCCCGCCGGTCAGGACTCCGATCTTCATCGCGGATCCCCCCTGTGTGGAAATACCGGTAAGTTATTGCTGCTTATTTTCGCCGTTCGGCGGCGTTCCGACTGTCACCGGTCCGTCTCCTTTCCTTCCTCTGCCCCTTACTCAGGCTTCTTCTTGGGCACGAAGGACGGGTCCCACCACTTGTATTCGTAAATCTGGCCGTGCTTCCCCTCGAAAGGCTCGATCTCTTTTATAACCTTGGCCGGATTTCCTCCGACGATGGTAAACGGTGGGACGTTCTTGTTGACCACGCTACCGGTGGAAACGACGGCCCCCCGGCCCACCGTGATGCCTTTGAGGATGATGGAGTTGCAGCCCACCCAGACGCCCTCTTCCAAAGTGGTCGGTATATCCTTCGGCGGGTTGTAGCCGATGCCGTGGTAATCGGTATCCGTGATCGTCACGTTCCAACCGATGAGGCAGTAGCGGCCAATCACCACCCGCTTCTTGCTGTGGATCTCGACTCCATAGTTGATGCTGGTATAGTCGCCGATTTCGATGCGGCCCCCTTTGCCGACCTGGAGACGGAGCGGCCCCTGGAACTGGACGTCTCCGATCAAGATTTCCCCGCCCCCGTTATTGACCAGGAGAGGACCGATCTTCTCCCAGTTCCCCTGCATGGTGTACTTGCCCTGCTCCAGCGCGTCACGAATCAACCGATAATCTTGAAGCATGGAACCCTCCTATGAATTAGGATCGATACAACCTACACATAGAGAATGCGTCCGTTTCTCCCGCTCCGGATCGTCAGGAACAAGGTGAGATAATCCCGGAGATGACGGGTCAATAGAAAATTTTCCCGGACGAACTCGCGGGCAACTTCCCCCATCTCTTTGATGCGATTGCGGTGGTGGAGGAAATACCGGATCCGGTGTGCCGCGCCTTCTGGGGTGTTGACCAGGAAGCCGGTGTGATGATTCACCACCTGCAACCGGATGCCGCCCACGTCCCCGCCGATCACCGGCTTCCCCTTCCACATTCCCTCGGTCACCGTCAGGCCGAATCCCTCGCGGGTCGATTTCTGCAGAACGATGTCCGCCAGGCGTTGCAGGGCGTTGATGGTCTTATGGGCGTCCGGGGGAAGGAGGAGGACATGGATATCCGGGTCCCTGTCCGCTTCCTCCATGACTTCCTCAACGACGGCCTTCCCTTCCGGATCGTCCGTCGCCCCTCCGCCGGCGAGGACAAGCTGCACAGGGGCCACTTTCCGGACCATCCGGTACGCCCTGATCACGCCGACCGGATCCTTGAAACGGTCGAACCGCGAGACTTGAACGAGCAACGGCCGCTCCGGATCGAGGCGATATTCGGCGCGCACGGTTTCGAGCTCCGCCGGGTCGATATCCCTGTTCTTCTCGCTCAACGGATCGATGCTCGGCGGAATGAGGAACTGAGGGTGCGGAAGGGGTTGGGCGAACTCGCTCATGGAAAAGATGCTGGCATCGTACTTTTCCACATAGGAGCGGATCATCTTCCACACGGGGCCGAATGGGCGGCTGAAATCGATGTGACCGCGCCAGATCCACTTCCCTTTCCTGTTGGGACACAGTTTCAACAGGCAGGCCGGCTGGGGATCGTGAATCACAACGATATCGGCTGCTTCCAGGGAAGCGCGGAGTCTCTCCGCATTCTGCTCGTTGACGTCCTGATAGATCCTCCAGTCTTTTTTCGACAACGTGACGGACTTCCCCTGCAAGCCGTTGTGGATCGCCTTTGTAATTTCGAAGAACCGCTGGGTCCCGTGGATCACCTCCCAGGAGGCGTCAAGCCCCAGGTCGCGCATGAGGAATGTCATCCAATCGAGGATCTCCGCGACTCCACCTCCTTCCCGCGTGGAGTTCACGTGGACGACCCGGATGCCGCGGAGCTTTCCCCCGAGGCGGCGCAGTTGGGTCACGACGGAAGAGCCGAGGATCCCCTCGTAGGCGGCGATGGGAGCGCTCATCCGGGTGACTCCATATTCGACAGCGCCCGGAGCAGGTCTGCCCGGAGGTGGGCCAGGCTGTGGAAGAAAAGATCGATGGACGCCAGCGCATGAATATGGCGCTCGTATTTCTTCCCATCCCCCATCAGCCACGACGAAAAGTCATCCTTTCCGGCCGGGGAACGCCGCCGGGCCTCCAGGAAGTGGTAATAGATGCTCCCGTTGGTCATCCCCCGGATGGCCGGGGCCAACTCGCGGGGATGTCGGATTCTTTCCCCCGTGTCGAAGACCACCGTGGTCGCTTCCTGAAAGAAGAACTCGTCTCCCGGCCTCGCACGCGGCACAAGCGTCAATTCCTTCAGGCGCTCGTCGATGAGGCCCAGCACCATGTTGCGGAGTTCATCGAGGGACAAATAGGAGTAGGGATCGAGAATCCCCAGCCTTTCCGCGAGGACGCGGTCATCCAGGTACAACTTCGCCCACACGGCGAAGTCGTTCCGGTAATCGGGGTTGTCGAAGGTGGGACGCAGCGGGGTTTCGAAGAAGTGGTGAAACAGTACGTTACCACCGCATGCGGCGATCCTGTCCCGCAACTCCCGCAGGTCGGCCGCGGGAAGCAGGCCGCTCGTCCGGATGAGAAGGGAGCAATCTTGAATGACGAATAGTGTCATCCGGCCGCCTCAATCCTTCTCGTTTTCGTCTGGACCGACCCGGGAATACCTTGGAGTTCCCGTACGCCCCGCGCGAGGGAGGCCGGTCCATCCGCGTACCGGGCCCCTGCAATCTTCAGCATGCCCCCCACGGCAAAAACCGTCCCCTTTCGGGAGAGCACCCATCTCATTGCCGTGGCATCGTTTTCATCGTCGCCGGCATAGAGGATTCGCCCCCTGGAGGAATCGAAATCGAGCAATCGACACAGCCTCCGAAGGCCAAAGGATTTGTTCGCCGATGGAATGAACAGGACCTCCGCCACCGAGTGGCCCTCATAGCAACGGATCCCGGGGTGTCGCTTCAGTTCTGCAAGAAGGGGGAAAAGGACAGGGCGCGCCTCCGGGAGGACGCGGCGAAAATGTATCGCCACCGAATAGCGCTTGTCTTCCAGCTCCACTCCCGGGAAGGCGGCAAACCGTTCCAGCAACCGCAGGAAGCCACCTCGACGCTCTTCCATTTTCCTTTCCGCCTTCTTCCCCGGGAAGATCCGGTCGCCTCCCGGGATTCGCCACTCGAGCCCGCAGCCGCCACCAAGGTAGACCTGCGGAACGGGAACCCGGGGAACGATATCCTCAAGGGTCCGGCTCGAGAGGACGGCAATCCGGTCCCGCGGGTCCGCTACAAGGTCCTTGAGAAGCGCGAGGGACGCCGGATGCAGACGTGCGACGGTCCGGTCCGGGACCAGGGGCGAGAGGGTCCCGTCGAAGTCGAAGACCCAAAGACGCCGGATACTGATGCCGCGCTTCATTACGATACCTTATGGGAAAGGGTCCTTTCCGCTTCTTCGAAGATCCTTCCCCCCCATCGGTACACATTGCTCTTCGCCACCCGGGCGCGCATCTTCTCCATCCGTTGCCGTCGCGCATCCTCGGGCATGAGATAGGCCGAATACATCACATCGGCCAACTGGTCGATATCGTACGGGTTGACCAGCAGGGCATCTGCGAGCTCGCGGGCCGCGCCGGTGTATTTGGAAAGGATCAGGATTCCGTCTCCATCCGTCCGCGAGGAGACGAACTCTTTTGCCACGAGGTTCATGCCGTCATGAAGGGACGTCACGACTGCCACGTGGGCCATGCGGTACGCGGCGAGCACCGCATAATAGTCGTAGTGGGCACGCAGGAACCGGACGGGCATCCAGGTTTCGGTCTGATGGCGCCAGTTGATCTCGTCAACGAGGTCGTCCAACTCGTCGTTCAGTTTCCGGTACGCTTCGATGTGGGTCCGGCTCGGGGCGGCCAACTGGACCAAGGTGACCCTCGATTTCAATTCGGGATGACAATTCAGCATCATGTCGAAGGCCCGCAGGCGCTCCGGAATCCCCTTCGTGTAATCGACGCGGTCGGCGCCCACGAAAAGCTTCCTCCCGTTGCTCTCTCCCAACTCCTTCAGGAAGCCGTCCATCTGCTGTCCGACGATCGGGGACTCGACATCCTGCCCGATCTGCTCGTAATCCACGCTGATCGGAAAAGCTCGGACATAAGTCGGGCGGCCGCCGCGGAACGCGCGGAACTGTTCGTAGTCGACCCGCGATTCGATACCCCTGTCCACGGTGCCCAGGAAATTCCTGCAATAATATTGAATGTGAAACCCGAGAAGATCGTTCCCGAGGAGGCCGTCCAGGAGCTCCTCCGCGAAAGGACAGATCCGGAACGTCTCACGGTTCGGCCACGGGATGTGCCAGAACTGGATCACCTTGATGTCCGGTCGTGCCTCCTTGATGAGGCGCGGCAGCAGGGCGAGATGGTAGTCCTGGATGAAGACGATCACCGGTTCTTCCCCCGCCTCCGCCAGAACCGCATCACGGAACCTCTTGTTGACGCATCTGTAGGTCTCCCAGTCGCGCCGCGAAAAGTGCGGCCTCGTATACACGTGGTGGCACAGCGGCCAGATCGCCGTGTTGGAAAGCCCGTAGTAATACCCGTCCTCTTCCGCCCGGGTGAGCCACACGCGCTGAAGGACGTACTTGGGGTCATCCTGCGGGAGGCCGATCCGGCCCCGCTCGTCCACCACGAGCCGGTCGGCGGATCCTGACCCATGGGCGATCCAGGTCCCGCCGACGGCGCGGACGATCGGCTCGATGGCCGTCACCATTCCGCTGGCCGGTCGAAGCACCTTGACCCCCTCCGCGACACGCTCGTGCACGACTGGCTCCCGATTGGACACCACGATGAGTTTTGCTCCCGCGGATACCCGGGAGACGACTTTTTTAAGGTCATTCGCTCTCATTGCGGATTGTTTGCCTTTTCATCCCGCACTCTTTCCGAACAACGCTCCCTAAGCCGTATCCTCAAGCCACAACATTGGACCGCCTTTCGCCCCCCCCGCATCGGATGCCTCCTGCGACGCGAGGTTGATTTCGAAGTACATCTTCGGCGCCCGCTTGGCCACCTTGGAGCGATGCGCCGCCTTCGAGACCTCGCGGGCCACCGCGGGCGATACCTTCCGGTTACAGACCGACGGGATGATGTAATCCTCTGACAGCTCCTCGTTCCCCACGCAGGAGGCGATCGCCGTCGTCATCTTTCCGAGCATCCCCGGCTTATTTTCGATTTCCACGTGCATCGTAATGCTGTAGCTTTCGCTTGGCTTCGCCAAGATAACCATATCTCCCTCCCCGCTCCCCTGAAGAAATATTTCCCGACCGATGATGAACAGCTGCTTGCTCCATTCGGTTGACCGGCCGGTCCCGCAGCCTGTTGTTTAGCAATAGTAGGAAACAAGGGGGGGAAGGGTCACCACCCGAAAGTAGGGAAATGTTTCGGGGGAGGGTCCCTATTAAAACGGGAATCCGGGAGTCATGAGAAGGTGTTCCCGGCTCGATTTCCCCAGGGGCACCTCTTTACTGAGCTACGGAGAAACCGGGGGAGTCCTAAAAGGTGTTTGAAATTGCGGATTCTCGGTCCCGAATGCGCTGCGGAGGATCAATACCTCTCGAAAACGACCTGGAAAGAATCGCAGATCGGCATGACAGCCTGGGGTCAGGTGAGCAGACCCAACTTCCGGGCGCTGGCGATAGCCTCGGTGCGGCTGCTGACGTAAAGCTTGCAATATAGTCGTTTCAGGTACCACTTCACCGTTGTCTCGGAAAGGAAGAGGCGTTCGCCGATCTCTCGGTTGCGCATCCCCCGGGAGATTAGATCGAGGATCTGCACTTCTCTGTAGTGGAACGACTCCCGGGGTAACCCCCTGGCTGTTTCCTTGGAGACAGGATCGCCAGAATCCCCCAGTGCTGACAGGATCCCCGCCACCGCCGCGCGCAGCGTTTCCTTGCTCTTTAGATGTCTGAGGAGCGGTATGATCTCTCTCCCTGCATTGATGAAGGGGCGAATAATCCCCTCTCCTTTGGCAAGGAACAACGCTTGTTCGAGCTTTGCCAGAGCCTTCTCCGTATTCCCTAGACCGTTCCATGCCGATGCCTGCAGGACGAGGACTTCGATGACGTTGCGTCCCCTTCCCGCCGAACGGGCGCTATGCAGAGCTTTCCCGGACAGCCTGACGGCCTCGCTGAAATGCCGCCGGGCTATCAGAACATGGAGGCGTTCGATCAAGAAGAACTCGTATTTTTCCGAGAAGATGAGGCGATCGATCACATCCTGCCCGACGAATGCCGCCTCGGCGGCCTTCAGAAACGACATTGCCTTTTGGTGATCCGAAGCCTGGACAGCCATTCGCGATTCCAACAGGTCGGCGCGGAACGACACGCGCTGGACGTTGTGCTCCTTCGCAATCTGCCGGGCTTGAGCCAGATCGGCGGCGGCCAAATCGGCCCTTCCCAGCGCCAGTTGGGTGCGGGCACGCTCCACGAGAGCCACTCCGAGAAAACCGAATGCATCGCTGGCTTCGAGGAATGCAACCGCCTCCGACAACTCCTCGAGCGCCTCTCCCATCCGGTTTTTTTCCTGAAGCACCAGCGCCAGCCCGAACCGCAGGAACGCCGCCCCTATACTGCGCAGCCATAGCCGCTCCCGGGAGACTTCAAGGGACATGCGGAAACTTGTCTCCGCATCGTTTGTCCGCCCCATGAGATGATTCACGATCCCGATGTTGAGCCTCGCAGTCAGGTTGACCAGGGAGCTGTTCGCACGGTCGGATCCCTCGAGGGCCTCGTGAAAGTGTTGGAGCGCGAGAGGAAGGTTGCCCTCCACGCGGCTCGCATATCCCAACGTGATGGATGCGTAGCTGCGCAATACCGACTCTTCGCGGGAGAAGAGGGACACGATACCGGGATGCAACCCGGAGACATCCGGCTCGTCCGTCTGGATTATCCCGAGGACGGCTCGCAGTACCTTGAGCTCGGCATCTGCCAGGATCACGGCCGGAGAGAGAGATGATTCCGGCCTTGACAGCGCCGTTTCGGCGCAGGCGATGCGCAGCCTGGCGTCATCGAATTCGCCCAAGTACGCAAGCGCCCAGGCGTGCAGCGTACACAGGATAGGGTATCGGCGGACCGTTTTGTCGGGGAGTTCGTCGATCCACCGGCGCAGCTCCTTGAAATTACCCTGGCGAAAGAGTTCCCGGCCCGTGGTTTCAAGCAGCCTGGCTGCACGCTTGAACCTTTTCCCTGCGATCGCGTACCGCACCGCCTCGGTGTGAAAACCGTTCCTCTCGAACCAATCGCCGGCAATGTCGTACAGGCCTGCACTATCTTCGGGATGCTTGGTCCGCAGGCGATTTCGCAGAAACTCGGCGAAGAGATGGTGGTACCGAAACCAGATTCGCTGATCATCGAGACCGAAGATGAAGAGATTCTTCTTTTCCAGCGTTTCCAGCATATGCTGGCTGTCCTGCCGCGCGGTGAGCGCGTTGCATAGCGGGGCGGTCATTTGGTCCAGGATGGCCGTTTTCATCAGGAAATTCCGCACCTTGGCAGGCTGCCGGATATATATCCCCCCCAATAGATAATCGGCGATGTTTCGCTGCGCTCCCGAGAAACAGGTCACGAATCTGTCGGCATCTGCCGCTTCGGAGAATGTCATGGCCGCGATCTGCAGGCCGGTGATCCACCCCTCCGTTCGGTGGCAGAGAGCGCGAACCTGATCCTCGGACAGTCGCAGGCGGCACACGTCATTGAGGTATAATCGCGTCTCGTCGATGTTGAACCGCAAGTCCTTCCAACGGATCTCCAGGACATCCCCTCGGACACGCAGACGCTCGATGGACAATGGGGGATCCTTGCGGGTGCAGATGACGAAGTGAACATTGGCCGGAACGTATCTGAGCAGAAAATCCACAACCGCATGGATCGTCGGATCCCGGATTTCGTGGTAGTCATCCAAAAAAATCACGACTTGCGAATTTGTACGGCCGAAGTTATGGATCAGGCTTACGGCCACATCCGATATCAGCACGTCCGGATTCACTGTGAGAAACTGAAGAGCCTCCCGGCCGAAATCCGGCCGGACTGCCTGGACCGCGGCGATCAGGTGGGAGAGGAAACGGCGGGGTTCGTTGTCGAAATCATCGAGCGAGAGCCAGGCGGTTGCCACATAGCGCTTTTGGAGAGCCAGATACCAATCGGAAAGCACGGTTGTCTTCCCGGACCCCGCCGGTGCGGAGATCAGCACAAGTCGAAAGGGGTCGACACTCGCCAAGTCTACGGAGAACCGGGGGCGCGGCAGATGACGGACACCTTTCGAGGGAGGCCTCAACTTGGTCGCCAAAGTTCGCCGCGTAATGCCCTTCTCGACTTGGCTAATCAGGTGACGGTCTACGGCCATGCCTATTCCCGGTGATGGTGGTCCGTGGAGAGAAACACGGACGGACAATAAGACGGTTGTAGGGTTCGGGAACCGTCTCCCGGCGATCCACTACCAAATCCGCATCTCCGGAGTCAATTATCGCAAAATGATAAATTGAATGGGCCTGGGAAAGCGATGATTCCAGCTTCATATCTCTCGAATCCATCCAATGGAAGGAGCACCCGAGGGGACAGCGGGCACGGATGATCCTCTTCAGAGGATTCCATTGCGTGGAACAGTGTTTTAAAAGTTTATTATACTCAATTCTCCCCGTTATATCAACGTACCCGACACGGACCCGACACGGACACGTCATCGAAAACGTGTCGGCATAGGAAACGGCATCGGGAAAGCGGGGTTTTTTGGGCGGACCGTTCCTATTCCAGGGCGGCGGCTGTGGCGTCCTTGCTTTCCATCCAGCGTTTGAGCCCCGCATGCATGGGGTGGGACAGGTCCGGGTCACGCGCAAGGAGCCGGTTGGCGATCTCCCGGGACTTCCCGAGCAGCCGGGCGTCCCGGACGATGTCGGAAAACACGAGGTCGGGGATCCCTGACTGGCGCACGCCGGCGAAGTCCCCGGGCCCGCGGATCGAAAGATCCTCCTCGGCGATCCGGAAGCCGTCGTTCGTCCGTTCCATGACGGAGAGGCGCGCAGCCGCCTCCTCTCCCTGCTCGTTCCCCACCATCAGGAAGCAGACGGAAGGACGGCTTCCCCTTCCCACCCGCCCGCGAAGCTGGTGGAGCTGGGAGAGTCCGAACCGCTCGGCATGCTCCACCATCATCACCGTGGCGTCCGGGACGTCCACGCCCACTTCCACGACGGTCGTGGAGACGAGGAGCCGCACCTCCCCCTTCTGGAAGCGACGCATCACCGATTCCTTCTCGCCGGACTTCATCCGCCCGTGCAGGAGGCCGATCCCCACTTCGGGGATGGCCTGACGGAGGCGCTCGTACGTCTTCCGGGCGTCGCGCAACGAAAGCGTTTCCGATTCCTCCACGAGGGGAAGGACGATATACGCCCGGCCGCCCGCGAGCAGATCCCTGCGCACCCTGTCCCAGACCTCCTTCCTCCGGACATCCGTCACAACCCGGGTCTCCACCGGGGTCCTGCCGGGAGGCATCTCGTCGATGACGGAGACGTCGAGGTCCCCGTACAGGGTCATCGCCAGCGTCCGGGGGATGGGGGTCGCGGTCATCACGAGAAGATGGGGAGACAGCCTCCCCTTGCCCCGGAGGGCAGCCCGCTGGAGGACGCCGAACCGGTGCTGCTCGTCGATGATGCCCAGCGCCATCTTCCGGAACTCGACTCCTTCCTGGATAATGGCGTGGGTCCCGATCACCACGTCCACCCTTCCCGCCCGGATTTCCTCCCGTGCCCTCTCCCTCTCTTTCGGCGAAAGCGAGGAAGTGAGAAGAAGAATCCGGACGGGAAGGCCGCTGCACAGCGCAATGAACCTGTCGGTATGCTGCTCCGCGAGGATCTCGGTGGGTGCCATGAGCGCCGTTTGCGCCCCCTTCCGCCAGGCCACCATCGACGCCACCCAGGCGACAATCGTTTTTCCGCTCCCCACATCCCCCTGCAGCAGGCGGTGCATGGGATGGGACCGGGACATGTCCTTGAGAATCTCGTTTACGACCCGGCGCTGCGCGTCGGTCAGACGGAAAGGGAGCCTCTGCTTGATCTCCTCCACGATCGCCCGGTCCCACGGCAACGGCTCCGCGGCCTCTTTCCTCACCCCGGACCGGCGTCTCGCCAGCACCCACTGGATGTAGAACAGTTCCCCGAAGATGAGCCGTTGCTGGGGAGGGGCGGAAAAGGAGAGGAGCGTTTCCGCGTCCGCCGACGGCGGGGGAAAATGGAGGGTTTCGAGCGACTCGTGGATCGGGGGGACGCCCGCGGCATCGAGCATCCAGGGGGGGAAGAACTCCCTCTCCGCCGCCGCGTATTTCCGGACGACCTCCCACTGGATCTTCCGGAGCGTGCGCGGCGGAATCCCCTCGATGTCGGGATACACGGGTACGATCCGCCCCATGTTCACGGGGTCGTCCTCGTGTGCCACCCCGAGGATCTCGGGGTGGTGCATCTCCGTCTGGAACTGGAAGAGACGCACCATCCCGCACAGGGTGACGGTTTCCCCGACCCGGAACCTATCCGCGAGCGACGGCCGGAAATGAAACCACTTGGCGGAGAGACGGCCGGTCCCGTCGGAGATGACCACTTCGAGAAAGCGCCTTCCCCCCCACCCCCGTCCGCCGCCGCGCACCGCGAGGATCTGCCCCTTCACCGGCACGATCCTTCCGGGTGTTGCCGATCGCAGGGATACGATCCGTCTCCGGTCCTCGTACCCTTTCGGAAAGAAGAAGAGGGCGTCGCGCGGAGTCTTGATCCCCCGGCCTGCGAGCTTTTCGGCAAGCCGTGGACCCACTCCCTTGACGTACTGGATGGATGGGGTTTCCGTCACCCTTACCGCCCGGTGCCGCCGCCTTGTACGCCATCCCGGGCCTGCCGTACCCCCGCCCCGTGGTATTCCTGAAGACTCCGTACGGTGAGGTCTTCCTCCATCAGGTGGAAGATCGCGTGGGCCACCGCTTTCGCCGCGGCGAGCGTCGTGACATACGGGATGTTGTAGACGAGCGCGGTCCGGCGTATGTAGTACGAATCGGCTTTCGACTGCGCCCCGAGCGGCGTGTTGATGACGAGGGCGATCTCCCCGTTCTTGATCAGGTCGGCGACGTGGGGGCGCCCCTCGGTGATCTTCAGGACGGGTTCCGCCGGGATGTCGTGGCGGTTGAGAAAATCCGCGGTGCCCCCGGTGGCCGTGATCCGGAACCCGAGCTCGTGCAGCATCCGCACAGGGGCAAGCATCCCCTCCTTGTCGGCATCGCGGATGCTTACGAACACCTTGCCTCCTTTCGGCAGCATCATCCCCGCCGCGATCTGCGCCTTGGCGAATGCCCGCCCGAACTTGGAGTCGATCCCCATCACCTCCCCGGTCGATTTCATCTCGGGGCCGAGAATCGTGTCGACGTGGGGAAACTTGATGAAGGGGAACACCGCCTCCTTGACGCTGATATGACCGGGGATGATGTCCTCCGTAAACCCGAGGTCGGGAAGCTTCTTCCCCACCATGACCTTGGCGGCCAGTTTCGCCAGGGGGATCCCGATCGCCTTGCTCACGAAGGGAATGGTGCGGGAGGCGCGGGGGTTGACCTCCAGAATAAAGATCTCCCCCTTCTTGACGGCGAACTGCACGTTCATCAGCCCCACCACCCCGAGCTCCTTCGCGAGGGCCTTCGTCTGGCGCATGATCTCCTGCGTGATCTCGCGGGAAATCGAGTGCGGCGGAAGGGAACAGGCGGAATCGCCCGAGTGAACCCCCGCCTCCTCGATGTGCTCCATCACCCCGCCGATCACGACGGTCTCCCCGTCGGAGATCGCGTCGACGTCGATCTCGATGGCGTCCTCGAGAAACTTGTCGATGAGGACCGGTTTCTCCTCGGACGCCTGGACGGCGCGGTGGAGATACTGGCGCATGCCCTCCTCGTCGTGCACGATCTCCATGGCCCGCCCCCCCAGGACATAGGAGGGCCGCAGGAGCACGGGATACCCGATCCGCCCGGCGATCGTCACCGCCTCGTCGGCGGAGCGCGCGATCCCGTTCGGGGGCTGCTTGAGGCCGAGAAGATCGAGGAGTTCCTTGAACCGCTCCCGGTCCTCGGCCCGGTCGATGCTGTCGGGGGAGGTCCCGATGATCGGCACCCCCTCCTTCTCGAGAGGGACGGAGAGCTTCAGGGGGGTCTGGCCGCCGAACTGGACGATGACGCCGATCGGCTTCTCCTGCGCGATGATCGCGAGGACGTCCTCCTTGGTGAGCGGCTCGAAGTAGAGCCTGTCCGAGGTGTCGTAGTCGGTCGACACGGTCTCGGGATTGCAGTTGACCATGATCGCCTCATACCCCTCCTCCCGCAGGGCGAAGACGCCGTGCACGCAGCAGTAGTCGAACTCGATCCCCTGCCCGATCCGGTTGGGGCCGCCCCCGAGGATCACCACCTTCTTCCGGGAGGAGGGCGCCGCCTCGTTCTCCTCGTCGTAGGAAGAATAGAAATAGGGGGTGTACGCCTCGAACTCCGCCCCGCACGTGTCGACTCTCCGGAAACCGGGCCGGATTCCCGCCCGGAGGCGGAGCGCCCGGACCGAATCCTCGCTCATCCCGAAAAGACTGGCGAGCCTCCTGTCGGAAAACCCCATCGACTTCGCCCGCCGGAGCGCTTCCTCCTCGTCGCCGGGGACTTTCGCGTCATTCCCCAGCCCCCGGAACCGTTCGCGCCGATCACGCAAAGCCGCTTCCTCCTCGATGATCTGGCGGACATTCTCGAGGAACCAGATGTCGATCCCGGTCATCCGGTTGATCTCCTCGATCCGGAAGCCCTCCCGGATCGCCTCTCCGATGTACAGCAGCCGCTGGGAATTGGGACGTCGGAGCTTCTCCGCGATCGCCTTCCTCCGGGTTTCCGGGGCCCCCGACTCCGGTGGCGGAAGCACCGGGTCGAAGCCGTACACGCCGATCTCGAGGGAGCGCAGGGCCTTCTGGAGGGATTCCTTGAAGGTTCGGCCGATCGCCATCACTTCCCCGACCGATTTCATCTGCGTGCCGAGGAGATCCTCCGTTTGGGGGAACTTCTCGAAGGTGAACCGGGGGATTTTGGACACCACGTAGTCGATGGTGGGTTCGAAGGAGGCGGGGGTCTCCCGGGTGATGTCGTTGGGGATCTCGTCGAGCGTGTAGCCGACCGCGAGCTTCGCGGCGATCTTGGCGATCGGGAAGCCGGTCGCCTTCGAGGCCAAAGCGGAGGACCGGGATACGCGGGGGTTCATCTCGATGACCACCATCTCCCCCGTGTCGGGGTGAACGGCGAACTGGATGTTGCTTCCCCCCGTGTCCACGCCGATTTCCCGGATGATGCGGATCGCGGCGTTCCGCATCAGTTGGTATTCCTTGTCGGTGAGCGTCTGGGCCGGCGCTACCGTGATCGAATCGCCGGTGTGGATTCCCATCGGGTCGAGGTTCTCGATCGAGCAGACGATCACCACGTTGTCCTTCAGGTCCCGCATCACCTCGAGCTCGAACTCCTTCCATCCGATGACCGACTGCTCGATGAGGACGGTCCGTTTCGGGGAGGCGTCCAGGGCCCAGCGCACGGCGTCCTCGTATTCTTCCCGGTTGTAGGCGATCCCTGCGCCCGTCCCTCCGAGGGTGAAGGAGGGCCGGATGATGGCGGGATATCCGATCGCCTGGATGACCCCGAACGCCTCGTCGAGGGAACGGACGTACCCGGAGAGCGGGACGACGAGCCCCAGCTTCTCCATCGCCTTCCGGAAGAGGTCCCGGTCCTCGGCTTTCTGGATGGCCTCGAAGCTGGCCCCGATGAGTTCCACGCCGTATTTCCGGAGCACGCCCATTTCGTGCAGCGAGACGGCGATGTTCAGCCCCGTCTGGCCGCCGATGGTGGGGAGAAGGGCGTCGGGCCGCTCCCGGTCGATGATCTTCGCCACCATCTCCGGGGTGATCGGCTCGATGTAGGTCCGGTCGGCGAACTCCGTGTCGGTCATGATGGTCGCGGGGTTGCTGTTGACCAGCACGACCGTGAACCCCTCTTCCTTGAGCGCCTTGCAGGCCTGGGTACCGGAGTAGTCGAATTCGCACGCCTGGCCGATGATGATGGGCCCGGAGCCGATGAGAAGAATTTTCCGTATGTCGGTTCGTTTCGGCACTAGATCTCCTGGAGGAGAACCCCCTTGTTCGCGATTGCGTCCTCCCATGCGGAGAGCGGCCCCACCTGTCGGAACATCTCCGAGATCGCCGCGGCGTTGTGTCCGGGATAGTCGTGCGTCGAGGAGGCGTCGCCCGCCAGGCGGGGGGACACGTATTTCACGTCCGGCAGATAGATGTCGACCACCCCCTCGAGCAGTGCGAGCGCCTCGAGGGAATCGTACCCGTTGCTGTTGTACACCACGGGGAGAGCGAACCCCTGTTCGCGGGCGGAGAGGACCGCTCCGATGAGCTGGGGAACGTGCGGCGTCGGGGTGACGAAGTTGACGTTATGGGCCCCTTTCCGCTCCAGCCGCAGCAGCCGTTCGCCGAGCTCCTCCGTCGACATTTCCACCCCGACCCCCAGCTGGCTGATCGGGTAATTCTGGCAGAAGATGCACTTCATGTTGCAGTGGCTGAAGAACACCGTTCCCGAACCGCGGGAACCCGAAATCGGGGGCTCCTCCCCGTGATGCACGGAAACGGCGGCGACGCGGGGGGACAGGCCGGCCCCGCAGAATCCCGGCTCCCCGACCCGGCGGTTCACCCCGCAAACGCGCGGGCACAGGCGGCAACGTCCCAAAGCGCCCACCGCTTTCCCGTGCCGCTCCCGCAGGACGGCGACTTCCATTTACAGGTCCTCTTCTCCGGTGAGATACCGGTGGAACCGGGTGAACAGGTAGCGGGAGTCGTGGGGGCCCGGGGAGGCCTCCGGGTGGTACTGCACCGAGAAGCAGCGCAGCGACGGAACGCACAAGCCCTCCACCGTCTTGTCGTTCAGGTTGACGTGGGTGATCCGGGCCCGGTCTCCCAGGGACGAGCCGTCCACCGAGAAATTGTGGTTCTGGCTCGTGATCTCGACCTTGCCGGTGGCGAGATCCATCACCGGCTGGTTGCACCCGTGGTGCCCGAACTTCATTTTGAACGTTCTCCCCCCGAGGGCGAGCCCCATGATCTGATGACCGAGGCAGATCCCGAACATCGGCACCTTCCCCAGCAGTTCCCGGACGGTGTGGATGGCGTACGGGACGCCTTCGGGATCCCCGGGGCCGTTGGACAGCAAGATCCCGTCGGGTCGCTTCGAAAGGATCGCGGAGGCGGTGGTCTCCGAGGGGACCAGCGTCACCTCCATGCCGCGGGAGACGAGCATCCTCAGGATGTTCTGCTTGATCCCGTAGTCGATCGCCACCACCTTCGGAATTCTCCCGAACCGGATCCGGTACTCGGAGGCGGGCAGGTATCCTTTCCCGAGGTCCCAGTCGCCGGTCTCCCAGCGGGTTTCCCTGGCCGATGTGACCTCCCGAACGAGGTCGCGGCCGACGATCGGCGGGAGATCCTTGGCCTTTCTCACGAGACGCTTCTCATCGAGGTCGACGGAGGAGATGATCCCCATCTGCGAGCCGCCGTCGCGGAGACGTCTCGTCAAGGCCCGGGTGTCGACGCCCGATATTCCGCAGACATGGTATCGGCGAAGGTATCCGTCGAGAGACTCCACGTGGCGCCAGCTCGAGGGGAGGCGCCACACCTCCCGCACGATGAATCCTTCCACCCAGGGACGGGAGGACTCCCCGTCGTCCGGGTTGATCCCGGTGTTCCCGATCTCGGGAGAGGTCATCGTCACCATCTGCCCCTTGTAGGAAGGGTCGGTGATCACCTCCTGGTAGCCGGTCATCCCGGTGTTGAAGACGACCTCCCCGCCGCTTTCGCCGATGTGACCGAACGCGGTTCCGCGGTACAAGGTCCCATCGGCGAGCGCGAGGATCGCCTTCCGCTCAGGCATCCGGGTCGACCCCCTTGAGGAGGGAGTGCGTGATGCGTCCCCGGCAGAGGACGGCGACCGCCCTGCCTCGCATCTTCCATCCGAAGAAGGGGCTGTTCCTCGATTTGGACCGGACGTCCGATTCCCGGAACTCCCACTCCGCCTCCGGGTCCACGATCGTGACGTCGGCGTCGGCTCCCGCCCGGAGGGATCCCTTCTCCTTGAGTCCGAGGATCCGCGCGGGGCCCGCGCTGAGGAGATCCACGAATCGCGCCGGGGAGACTTTCCCTCCCGCGAGGAGCGCCATCGACAGGGGAAGCGCCGTCTCGAGCCCGATGATTCCGCTGGACGCCGCGACGAATTCGCACCGCTTCGTGTACTCGTCGTGCGGCGCATGATCGCTTGCGATGGCGTCGATCGTCCCGTCCCCGATTCCCTCGAGGATCGCCATCCTGTCCTCTTCCCCCCGGAGAGGGGGGTTCATCTTCGCGTTCGTGTTGTACCCCTCGATCGCGGCATCGGTGAGGGTGAAGTAGTGCGGCGCGGTTTCCCCCGTTACCCGAAGCCCCGCCCGTTTCGCCATCCGGAGGAGGTCGACTCCCATCTTCGTGCTGATGTGCTGGATATGAATCCGCCCTTCCGTTTGCCGTGCGAGGAGGATGTCCCGGGCGATGGCGATCTCCTCGGCGGCGGCGGGAACGCCCGGGATCCCGAGCCGGTGGGCGGTCCACCCCTCGTTCGCGGCTCCCCCCTCGGAAAGTTCGTGATCTTCCGCGTGTTCCAGGATCAGAAAATCGAACGCCCTTGCGTATTCGAGCGCCCGCCTCAGGACCAGCGAACTCCGGACGGGCATCCCGTCGTCAGAGAATGCGATTGCGCCCGCTTCATGGAGTTCCGCGAAGTCGGTCATCTCCTTGCCTTCCATCCCGCGGGTGACCGCGGCCACGGGGAAGACGTTCGCCGTCCCTTGCGAGGCCGCCTTCTCCCGGATGTAGCGGGTCACCTCGGGGTGGTCGTTCACCGGGCTGGTGTTCGCCATGCAGACGAGGGAGGAGAATCCTCCGGCGGCGGCGGCGGCCGTTCCCGACCGGATGTCCTCTTTCCACTCGTATCCGGGGTCGCGGAGGTGGACGTGCATGTCGATCAGGCCCGGAAGCACCCATTTCCCGCCCGCCTCGATCACCCTTCCGTCGAATTTCCGCGGCGCATCCCCTCCGGGCAGAAAATCCTTCACCTTCCCGTCCGCGATGACGATGCTCCCCGTCTCGTCCCTTCCCGATTCGGGATCGATCACACGCCCGCCTTTAATGAGAAGCACCGTATCCTCCCGCGAGAAGGTACAGGAGCGCCATGCGGATGGCGACGCCCGTCTCGACCTGGTTCAATATGATCGACTGCGAGCTGTCGGCAAGTTCGTCGGACAGCTCCACTCCCCGGTTGATCGGACCCGGGTGCATGATCACGGCGTCTTTCTTGGCCAGGGAAAATACCTCCGTGTTCAAGCCGTACTTTCGGGAATATTCCCTGAGTGATGGAAAATAAGCGGTTTTCTGCCTCTCGAGTTGAATCCTGAGCATCATCACCACGTCGGCGTCCCGTACGGCCTCCCGGATGTCGTTCGTCACGGTGACCCCCCCCCGCGACATTTCCTTCGGTACGAGGGTGGACGGCCCGCAAAGATAGAGGTTCGCCCCCATCCGGCCAAGGGAGTGGAGGTTGGATCGAACAACTCTGCTGTGAAGTATATCTCCTATAATCGATATCTTAAGGCCTTTAACCTTTTTTTTTACTTTCAGTATGGCGTACAGGTCCAGAAGACCCTGCGTAGGGTGTTCGTTCGATCCGTCCCCTGCGTTGATGACCGAACACGAAACGTGGCGCGACAGGAAGTGTGCGGCACCGGACGCCGGATGTCGTAGGACGATGATGCTCGGCTTCATCGCGTCGATGTTCTTTGCCGTGTCCAGAAGGGTCTCCCCCTTCGAAACGCTCGAGGCCGCGGAGCTGAAGTTCACCACGTCCGCCGAAAGACGTTTCCCCGCGATCTCGAACGAGGTTCGCGTGCGTGTGCTTGACTCGAAGAACAGGTTGATGACCGTCTTCCCCCGGAGTGCCGGCACTTTCTTGATGTCCCGCGTCAGCACCTCTTCCATCGACCGGGCGGTGTCGACGACGAACTCCATCTCCTCCGTGCTGAAATCCGCCAGCCCGAGCACGTGCTTCCGCCTCCACTCCATGGGATTCACTCCCCCTTCCCGGGGGTGCTCTCCTTCAGCACCACCTTCCATTCCTCCGGTTCCCCCTCGACGATGACCCCGATGGTTTCGTTTCGGGCGGTGGGAACGTTCCGCCCGACGTAGTCGGCCCGGATGGGAAGTTCGCGATGCCCCCGGTCGATCAGGACGGCGAGCTGGATGTTCTTCGGGCGACCGAAATCGATCAGCGCATCCATCGCCGCGCGGATGGTCCTCCCCGTGAAGAGGACATCGTCCACCAGGACGACCTTCTTGTCGTCAATGGAAAAGGGGATCTCCGTCCTCTTCAGCCGGGGCTGATACCCCGCCCGCGACAGGTCGTCCCGATACAGGGTGATGTCCACGTATCCGGCCGGCACCTCCACCCCCTCGATCGACCGGATTTTTTTCTGGATCGCCCGGGACAGCGGGACTCCCCCGGAGCAGATCCCGACGAGCGCGATCTCCTCTGCCCCCCTGTTCTTCTCGAGGATCTCGTGGGTGATGCGGGAGACCACCCGGTCCACTCCCTTGGCGTCCAAAATCACTTTCTTTCCGCTTTTCTTCATGTCTCATGACCTCTTCGGTTGGGCCGGCTGTTTACGGCGGGCAAAAAAAAAACCCCCCCGAATGCAAGGGGAGGCGGCGTCGATCGATGATGCCAAAATTTCCCATCCTTTGCTAACCTCACGGGATTAGCTTAAAAGGTTTGGAACGATCATACCCCCCCCCGCACCGGTTCGTCAACAGGAATGGGGGCCACCCTATCGCAATACATCCCCGATGCGGCTCCACCGCACGAGATCCGGATAGCGCCAGACCTCGTACCAGTGCACGTTCGCGCCCCAGTCCACGGAAAAGTAGATGAACAGGGCTTTCCCGATGATCGCATCCTCGTCGACGAAACCCCAGAAGCGGGAATCGTAGGACCGATCGCGGTTGTCCCCCATAACGAAATATTTCCCTTCCGGGACTTTCACCGGGGGCATGTTGTCGCGGCCCCGTACGAATCCGTCGACCACGTTCCCGTCGGCGAACCGGGTGTATGGCTCGCGGATCGGCTCCCCGTTGAGGATCACCGCCTTGTCCCGGATCACCACCGTGTCCCCCGGGACGGCGATGACGCGCTTGATGAAATCCTTGCTGGTGTCCTCGGGGAACACGAACACGATGATGTCACCGGGTTCGGGGGTGGTGAAGCCAAGGAGCCTGCCTTTCGTGTAGGGGATGTGATACCCGTAGACGAACTTGTTGACGAAAATATGGTCGCCGACCAGAAGGGTGTTCTCCATCGATCCCGAAGGGATCTTGAACGCCTGGACGGCGAAGGTCCGCACCAGGAGGGCGATCAGCAGCGCAACGGCGAATGCCTCGACATACTCGCGAAGCTTCCCTTTTCGGCGGATCTCTTTTCCCGCGTGCCCGGCGTGGTTTCCCTCGCTCTCCGGGGAGACGGCCGATGGTCCGTTCGGGGCGGCGCCTCTGGGGTCTTTCCTTCTCGTCATTCCTTGACCTTCAGGATGGAGAGGAAGGCCTCCTGGGGGATCTCCACGGTACCTACCTGCTTCATCCTCTTTTTCCCCTCCTTCTGTTTCTCCAGCAGCTTTCTCTTCCTGGTGATATCCCCCCCGTAGCATTTCGCGATGACGTTCTTGCTGATCGCCCTCACCGTTTCCCGGGCGATCACCTTCGAGCCGATGGCGGCCTGGATCACGACCTCGAATAGCTGCCGGGGGATGAGTTTCCGGAGACGCTCCGCGACATCCCGTCCCTTGTAATACGCCTGGTCGCGGTGGACGATGAGCGAGAGGGCGTCCACCTTCTCCCCGTTGATCAGGATATCCAGCTTCGCCAGGTCGGACCGGCGGAACTCCAGCAGCTCGTAATCCATGGAAGCGTACCCGCGCGAGGCGGTTTTCAGCTTGTCGTAGAAGTCGAGGACGATCTCGTTCAACGGCAGCTCGTACTCGAGGATGACCCGGTTCGACGAGAGGAACTTCATCTGCCGCTGCACCCCCCGCCGCTCCTCGCACAGCTTGATGACCGCGCCCAGGTGCTCCGACGGCAGGTGGATGGTGGCGAGGATCACGGGTTCCTCGATGTGGTCGAGGTCGAGGGGCTCGGGCAGTCTCGCCGGGCTGTCCACTTCCACCACCCTGCTGTCCCGGCAGATGGCCCGGTACCCGACGGTCGGGGCGGTCGTGATGAGGTCCATCCCGTACTCCCGCTCCAGTCGTTCCTGGATGATCTCCATGTGAAGAAGTCCGAGAAACCCGCAACGGAAACCGAACCCGAGAGCCACGGAAGTTTCCGGCTCGGCGGTGAACGAGGAGTCGTTCAACCGCAGCTTTTCGATCGCGATGCGCAGCTGGCCGTAATGGTCGGAGACGACGGGATAGAGCCCCGCGAACACCATCGGCCGGACCACCTGGAAGCCGGGCAACGGGACCGCCGCGGGACGTTTCGCGTCGGTGATCGTGTCCCCGACCTTCGTTTCCATGACGTCCTTGATGTTGGCGATCACGAACCCGACCTCGCCCGGTCCCAGGGATTCCACCTCTTTCGGATGCGGGGAAAAGACGCCGACCTTCTGGATGTCGAAGGTCCTCCCCGTAGACATCAGGGCGATCTTCTGGCCGGTCGAGAGCCTGCCATCGAACATCCTGGCCAGGATGACCACCCCCTGGTAGTTGTCGAACCAGGAATCGATGATCAGACCCTTCGCGGGAGCCCTCTCGTCCCCGGAGGGGGGTGGAACGAGCCGCACGACGGCCTCGAGGATTTCCTCGACGCCGGTCCCTTTCTTGGCGCTGACCGCGATCATTCCCGCAGTGTCGAGCCCGATCACGTCCTCGATCTCCTGCCGGACCCGTTCGGGTTCCGCGTTGGGCAGGTCGATCTTGTTCAGAACCGGAATGATTTCCAGATTCTGGTTCATCGCCATGTAGACGTTTGCGAGGGTCTGGGCCTCGACGCCCTGGGATGCGTCGACGACCAGGATCGCCCCCTCGCAGGCGCACAGGCTCCGCGAGACCTCGTACGAGAAGTCGACATGCCCCGGGGTATCGATCAGGTTGAACACATACTCCCTGCCGTCCTTCCCCCGGTAGTTCATCCGGACGGTCTGGGCCTTGATGGTGATACCCCTCTCCCGCTCGATGTCCATCTTGTCGAGAAACTGATCCATTTTCTCCCGGCCCGTGAGCGTACCCGTGATTTCCATCAACCTGTCTGCGAGGGTGGATTTCCCGTGGTCGATATGGGCGATGATGGAAAAGTTGCGGATGTGTTCTGCGCGCATCCCTACCACGTGCCGGAAGTTCGGATTTTTTCGCGGAAGAAAGATAGCGTCCGGGCGAGTCCTTCCTCCAGTGAAACTCTAGGATACCACTCGAGCTCCTCCAACGCCAGACGGTTTTCCAGGCAGGACCGTTGCTGCTCCCCCGGCAGGGAGGGCCCGTGGATCTCCTCCTGGGCACTTCCCGCGAGATCGCGGATCGTCCGGAACATCGTGTTCACGCTCGTCTCGATCCCGGTGCCGATGTTGAGGGAACGTCCTCCCCCCCGTTCGAGCGCCGTGATGTTCGCCCGGACCACGTCTTCCACATACACGTAATCCCGGGTCTGCTCCCCGTCGCCGTTCACGATCGCCGTCTGGCCGCGCAAGAGCCTCTCGCAGAAGATCGCGACGACACCTGCCTCTCCGTGCGGATCCTGCCTTGGTCCGTACACGTTCGAGTACCGAAGCGCCGTGTAGTCGAGACCGTACTGCGCCCGGTAAAAATACAGGTAGAGCTCGACGGCAATTTTCGCCGCCCCGTAAGGGCTCACGGGCCTCGTGGGATGAGTCTCATCGGCGGGGGAGACCTCCTGCTCGCCGTACCCGGCCCCCCCGGACGACGCGAAGAGGAACTTCCGAACGCCGTTCCGCCTGCACGCCTCCAGGAGCCGGATCGTCCCGAGGATGTTCACTTCCGCGTCGAACTTCGGGTCCGCGACGGAAGCCCGCACGTTGATTTGGGCCGCGTGATGGTTGACGACCTCGGGGCGGAAGGTCCGGATCGCTTCCGCTGCCGTGTCCGAGCCGATGTCGCAGAGGACGAACCGGGCCGCCGCAGGGACGTTCTCCTTCTTGCCCGACGAAAGGTTGTCGATGACGAACACCTCATGTCCGGCGGAGGCATAAGCGTCCGCGATGTTCGATCCGATGAAACCGGCACCTCCGGTCAGCAGGATTTTCATGAGTCCCTCTCTCCTCGTGATCCGGTCCGCAGGAAATCGAGAACGGCCTCCTCCCAGCGTCTCGGGGCGACTCCCGTTGCTTCCCGGTATTTTTTCTTGCTGAGCACGGCATAGAGGGGGCGCGGTGCGGGATACTCATCCCGGGAAAGGTCCGATGTGGACAGGGCCGACAGGCGCGCCTCCTTGTTCCCGGTGTGGGCGAGAAGGAAGGCCGCGTATACGAAGAATGTGGTTTCCCCCTCGTTGGAGAAATGAAATATGCCCCGCGACCCGGCATCCAGCAACCGCTTCACCGCGTCGGCGAGATCCAGGGAATAGGTCGGCGATCCCTTCTGGTCGGAGACGACCCGAAGTTCCTCCCCCCTCCCGGCGCGGTCGAGGATGGAGGAAACGAAATTTCGTCCGTGGGCCCCGAACAGCCATTGCGTGCGCAGGAGAAGAAAATCCGGGGCGATCTCCCGTACCGCCTCCTCGGCGGCGAGCTTGCTCCTTCCGTACGCCGACAGTGGCCCGGTGGGGTCGTTCTCGGAATAGGGGCGCTCCGACGTCCCGTCGAACACGTAGTCCGTCCCGAACGTGACGAGCAACGCCCCGTGCTCCCGGCACGCCAAGGCCACGTTTCGGGTCCCCCGGGCGTTGAGCGCGAAGGCGGCCTCCTCCTCCGCTTCCGCCCGGTCCACGGCCGTGTAGGCCGCGCAGTGGACCACCACGTCGGGGGAAAATTCCCCGATAACCCGCAGACACTCCCTTGCACGGGTCACGTCGCACTCTTCCCGGTCCGTCCGCAGGATTTCGTATCCCCTGGAAAAAAACCGGGATATCTCCCTCCCGAGCAACCCGTTCGCCCCGGTGATCATCATTCTGCCCGTCCGCGCGGTTTTGTTCTGGATCGCCATTTGCGTCCCGTCCCCGTGTCCGGTCCTACATCCCGATCGTCCCGATCCCGTTCAGGCTGAACGTGAGCCGGAAACTGGTCTCGTCGGGCCTTGTCTTCTTGTTCACCACGAACCCCACGCTCCAGCATTCGCTCCGGGGGAAAAACGTGAGCGTGGCCGATCCGTTGCTCATCTCTTGATTTTTCAGGGAATAGTCCGCCGACGTCTCCAATCCCAAAAACCGGAACAAGCGAACGTGGAACAGGGAGTGGACGTCCTCCGCCAGGTCTCGCGTGGTCCGGTACTCCAGGAGCGCCCGCGTCCGTTCGTCCTTTCTCCACTCCCCTCCCACCAAAGCGGTGGTGAACATGCCGTTCCCGGGATCGAAAAGGGCCTCCCCCGAAAGCCTCCAGTTCAACGCCGGCACGACGCGGAACCGCGCGAAGACGTCCGAGGAACGGGAGTCGTTCCGTACCGTCCGGCTGGCGGCCAGGTCGATCTGGTCCCGGAGCGTCCGCACGTAGGGCGAAAGGGGATCGACGTACGGTGATCCGGTCCCATTGCGGTCTCCCGCCTCGATGGCCCAGGACAGTTCGAGGAGCGCGATTTCCGAGGGGCCGCTTTCGTCGACGCGAAGCAGCCGCTGGTAGAGGGAAAAAAGGAATTGCCTTTGCCGGCCGACCCGGGACCACATGTCCGTGACGGTGATGTCGCTCTGGTCGACCCGGGGAACAAAACGGAAGGTCGCCACCGGGCTGATGATATGGACGAGGCGGCCTTCCCCCCTTCCCCGGAATTCCCCCCGGAAATCCAGTTCCAGGGTGGCCCCCCCGTTGGGTATGGCCCGCCCCCCGGTGCGCGTGCCGGTTTCGTCCGACGTGGGAACCGAACCCAAAAGGTCCAGGGACAGAAAAGGCATGAAGAATACCGACGGGAAAAGGGTGAAGGCCCGGGCGAGATCCGCCGATCCCCTCCCCCTGACCTCCCGGTCCCCGGCACGGCGGTAAAAATAGGTGGCTTGCCATTCGCCCCCGGCGGTAATCCCCGTCTTTCCCAGGGATCGGGGGAGAATCGTGGCCGTGTATTCGGGAAGCCTTTGCACGGTATTGTCGTCGGGAGTCCCCTGGAGATCCGTAACCCAGTCCACGGAGAGGGACTGCGAATCACTCGACCCCTTCCAGGCGGTGAATCCGCGCGACGGGACGTGCCTCGCTGTCCTCAGGATATCCTCGTCCACCAGATCGACGTAGTACTGATCGTCGGAGGGTATGTCCCAGCGGGCGTTCGCGGACCAGTGCTCCGAGTACCGGAATCTGTTTTCCCCATAGAACCGGTATCTCGTGTCTTCCGTCACGCGGTCGTTGTACAGGGTCGCCCGGACGCCCCCTTCCGAGGCATTGTTCAGCACGAAGCGGTACTCCGCCTCCGGCCGGTATCCCCTCTTCGTCATGGTGTCCAGGGTGAACGTTGCGTCGCTCCACCGGTTGATGGCCCAATAATACGGCAACTGGATCGAATACCCTTTTGAGTCACTGTGCGAAAATGCCGGAAGCAGAAGTCCGCTTTGCCTCGCGAGCTTGACGGGAAATGCCGCCCATGGAAACCAAAGGACGGGGATGCCCCGGATTTTGAATGTGACATCCCGGGATATGGCATAGCCGTCGATCGTCACATCCGATCTGCCGATTCCGAATTTCCAGTCCGGTTCGGGTTCGCACGGGCAGGTCGTAAGCTCCCCCTTCCGGATGAGAAAGGAACGCTTCCCCGTTTTCTCGAACCGCTCGCTCGCAATCTGGTAGTTGTTCGAGCTGATCCGGATCCTCCCGTTGTACAGCACACCGAGCTCGCTTCGTAGGTTCAGCACGATCCGTTCAAACGAGAACTCGTCCCCATCCTGCTCGTACAGGACGTGGCCGGCGAACTCCGCCTCCCCCGATTTCGTATCGTAGCGGATCCGGTCCGCCCGGATCGTCTGGGTCCCGAACCCGACTTCCAGGTTCCCTTCGGCAAGGGCAACCCCGGTTTCCTCATCGTAGGATATCGTGTCCGCGGTAAGGGTCACGGGAGACCCCAGGGACAGCCCTGCGCCGAGTTTCGGTGAAAACTCGGAGAGGATCCCGGCGCTTTCGGCGTTGGCGGGCTGAACCCCCCAGAGGGAAGCGGCCGATCCCGCCGCACACGCCAGGAACACGGCCGTTGCCGCCCCCCGGAGGTTCACGCGACCTTTCCGCCGCGAAACCGGTAGGCGTCCGCCGCCGCCATCAGAGACCCGCATACGATGATCATTCCGTTTTTCCCCGCCCATCTTCGCGCGATCTCCCACCCGTCGGGGAAGTTTTTCGCCTCCCGCCAGGCAATCCCCGCCTTGGCAAGCGCGGAAGACAGGACGGGCAGGGGAGCCGCCCGTTCTCCCCCCATGGGGTAGGCGACGACGCCGTCCACGACGGGGGCGACCGCCCTGAGGAACCCGGCGATGTCCTTGTCGACGAGCATGCTCCAGAGTGCCACGATTTTTTCCGCGTTCCCGGAACTTCTCCGCTTCGCCAATTCCCGGGCGAGGACGCTCGCGGCGGCCGGGTTGTGGGCCCCGTCGACCCAGGCTCCGGCATTTCCTCTCCCGGGCAAGGGGGTATACCGTCCTGGCCACAATGCCTCCGCCAGGGCCCCGCGTGCCGCGCGCGCAAAGCCGGTCCCCGCAATGCTCCGGGACGCCGCGACTACCCAGGAGGCCCCGCAGGCCAGGAGGGCGTTGTGGCGCTGGAACTCCCCGTGCATCCGGATCCTCATCCGGGGCAACGAGATTCCGGGAAGGTGAACGGTCATGTCCCCCCCCGGAGTATCCTCCCATCGAAGGTCGCGGTCGATCTCCCAGACCCGGCACCCCTTCTCCCGGGCTACGGCCAGCACGACGTTCCGGGCGGCAGGCGCGAGTTTCCCCAATATCGCCGGCGTGTTTTCCCGCAGAATGCCCGCTTTCTCGGAGGCGATTCGGGCAAGGGATGTCCCGAGCCATTCCGCGTGGTCTTTTCCGACGTTCGTGATGACGGATACCTCGGGAATGCAAAGGTTCGTCGCATCCCATCTCCCTCCGAGGCCTGTCTCCATGACGGCAAGGGGTATCCCCCTCCGACGGAACCAGCAGCAGGCGATCCATGTCATCTCTTCGAAGTAGGAAAGGGGTTCCCCGGCCGTCGCGGCGACTCTCCGGGAGAGCGCGGAGGCTCTCGCGCCATATCGGACGAACTCTTCGGGGGGGATCTTCTCTCCTCCCACGCGGATTCTCTCCTCCGGGGAAAGGAGGTGGGGAGAGGTGTACAGACCGACGGGTTCGGCCAGCATCCGCCGGAGGATCGCGTCCGTGAAGCAGGCGGTCGAACCCTTTCCGTTCGTCCCCGCGATGTGAACCGTCCGGAAGGCGCGTTCGGGATGCCCTGTCCTCTCGAATGCCGCGCGAATGCGTTCGAGGCCCGGGCGAATCCGTTCGGGGCCCCGGGGCCCCCCGGGGTACCTCATTTCCCGGTGAGGGGCTCCAGGAACCGGAGAATCTGCGTCAGGGTGGGCTTGAGCTTTGTCCGCTCGACGATCATATCCACCATCCCGTGTTCCAAAAGAAATTCGGCGCGCTGGAACCCCTCCGGGAGTTTCTGCTTGATCGTCTGCTCGATCACGCGGGGACCGGCGAACCCGATAAGAGCCCCGGGCTCCGATATGATGATATCGCCCAGCATGGCGAAACTCGCCGCTACACCTCCCGTGGTGGGGTCGGTCATCACGCTGATATAGGGAAGATTCGCTTCGGAGAGCCTTGCCAGGGCAGCGCTGGTCTTTGCCATCTGCATCAGCGACAGCGTGCCCTCCTGCATCCTCGCCCCGCCGGATGCGCTGAAAATGATCAGCGGGCACCGGAGTTCCAGGGCCTGCTCCGCCGCCACGGCGATCTTCTCCCCCACCACGCATCCCATCGACCCGCCGAGAAACTCGAAGTCGAGCACTCCGAGGATGAACCCGATCCCGTTGATCCTGGCGGTCCCCGTGATCACCGCCTCCCGGCGACCCGTTTTCTTCTTGGCCTCCTTGAGACGGTCGGCGTACTTTTTCGTGTCCGTGAAAACGAGCATGTCGACGGACTCGAGATCCTCCCCGAACTCCTGGAAGGTCCCCTCGTCGACGACGGAGCGGATTCTCTCCAGCGCGGGTATCCGAAAGTGGTAGTTGCACTTCGGGCAGACGTTGAGGTTCCGCTCGACCTCGGGCTTGTAGATGATCTCGAGGCAGGCTCCGCACTTGATCCACATCCCCTCGGGTGTCTTGACCCGCTTTTCCCCTTCTTCCTTCCTCCGGAACAGTCGTATCGCCATCGCTTCCTCACCTCATCGCCTTTTTCAGGGATTGCACGAACCGTCGGAGGGCCACGGGCCCTTGACGCGATGTCCCGTAACGCTCCACCATCCGGACGCAGGCGCTCCCCACGACCGCAGCGTCGGCATGGGTGGCGGCCTCCTTCGCCATGGCGGGATGGGAGATCCCGAATCCGACCGCGACAGGCAGGCGGGACTGCGCCTTCACCTCCCGCGTCCACTCCGGGAGTCGGGGGGGAAGCGCTTTCCTTGCCCCCGTAATCCCGGTAACCGATATCAGGTACAGGAAACCGGATCCCACGGCCGCTGCCCTCCGGACCCGGTCCCCGCCGCTCGTCGGGGAAACGAGAGGGATCCAGTCGAGCCCCGATCGTTTCGCCTCCGGCGCCATTTCCCCCCCTTCCTCCGGAGGGAGATCCACCACGAGGATCCCGTCCGCGCCTGCGGAGCGGGCGTCCCGGCAGAAATCCCGGATACCGTACTGAAGGAACGGGTTATAGTACCCGAAGATCACCACCGGCGTTTCATGTTTCTTCCGGAAAGACGACACGAGGGACAGTGCCCGCCCGGTGGTCATACCTCCCGCGAGGGACCGGCGAAAAGCCGCCTGGATCGTCGGCCCGTCCGCCATCGGGTCGGAAAACGGGATTCCCACCTCGAGGATGTCCGCTCCCCCCTCGGCCGCGCCGCAGAGGTAGGCGAGAGAACCGCGCCGGTTCGGGTCCCCGGCGGTGAGATAGACCACCAGTCCTTTTTCCCCGGATTTCCCCAGGCGGGCAAACGCCTGCTCAATGCGGGACACGGCCAATCCCCTTCGATTCCGCTACGATAGCGATGTCCTTGTCTCCCCTGCCGGAGACGTTGATGATGATGGACTCGCTTTTGCGCATTTTGCTCGCGAGGCGGAACCCGTATGCGACCGCGTGGGAGGATTCGAGTGCCGGCATGATCCCCTCGCATCGCGTGAGAAGGTCGAAACCGTCGAGCGCCTCCCGGTCCGTCACGGCGACGTAGGCGGCCCGCCCGGTGGCTTTCAGAAACGCGTGCTCGGGACCCACGCCCGGATAATCGAGCCCGGCCGAAATGGAGTGCGCCTCGCGGATCTGGCCGTCTTCGTCCTGCAGGACGAACGACTTGCTCCCGTGCAGGACGCCTACGCGACCGCGGCACAGGGGGGCTCCGTGCTTGCCTGTCGCCAGCCCGAGACCCCCGGCCTCCACCCCGATGAGGCGCACTTTTTTTCGCCCGAGGAAGGGGGTGAAGATCCCCATGGCGTTGCTGCCGCCGCCCACGCACGCCACCACCGCCGCGGGGACTCCCCCCCCGATCTTCCGGAACTGGCGGAGGCACTCCTTCCCGATCACGGACTGGAAGTCGCGCACCATCATCGGGTAGGGATGGGGTCCCGCCGTGGATCCGATGAGATAGTGGGTGGACCGGACATTCGTGACCCAGTCCCGCAGCGCCTCGTTCATCGCGTCTTTCAGCGTTCTGCTTCCGGAGAGGACCGGGGTGACCTCCGCCCCGAGGAGCCGCATCCGGATGACGTTCGATTCCTGGCGACGGATATCTTCCGAGCCCATGTAGACCACGCAGGAAATCCCCATCTTCGCGCATACCGTCGCGGTGGCGACCCCGTGCTGCCCCGCCCCCGTCTCGGCGATGATCCGGCGCTTCCCCATTCTTCCCGCCAGAAGACCCTGGCCGAGCGTGTTGTTGATCTTGTGGGAGCCCGTGTGGGCGAGATCCTCCCTCTTGAGGAAGATGTTCGCCCCTTTTCCTTTCTCCGTGAGGCGGCGCGCGAAGTAGAGGGGGGTAGGACGGCCGCCGTACTCCCGGAGCAAGCCGTCCAGTTCCGCCCGGAATCTCTTGTCCCCGGCCACCTTCCGGTATGCCTTCTCCAGGTCGATGAGCGCAGTCATCAACGTTTCCGCCACGTACCGCCCCCCGAAGGGGCCGAAGTGCCCCGTCCGGTCGGGCCACCGTTTACTTGCCGATTCCCGCAACCCCGAACCCTTCCCGCGCGTTGTCCACGAACGACTTCACTTTTCCCGGGTCCTTCTTCCCGGGTGCCTCCTCGACGCCGGAAGCCACGTCCACACCGAAAGGGCGCGCCGTCCGGATCGCCTCCGCCACGTTCTCCGGGGTCAATCCCCCGGCGAGCAGCCATGGCCTGCCCGAACCGCCTCTCCCGACCCGGACGAAGGGCCCTCCGAACGTTCGCTCGAGGGCCTCCCAGTCGAGGGTGTGGCCCGTACCCCCGTATTTCCCGGGAACGGCCGCGTCGATCAGAAACGCGCTGCAGGAATAGTCCCGAAATGATTCGAGGCCAAACCCTCCCTCCACACGCACGGCCTTGATCACCGGGTACCGGATCCGGGCGGCGCTATCCGCTGGCTCGCGCCCCGACAGCTGCACCACCCCGATCCCCAGTTCCCCACAGACCGCCGCGATCCTCTCCGGGGTCTCGTTGACGAACACGGCGACGGCGGTTGCCCTCTTCCCGACCGCCTTCACGATCGGCGCCGCCGACGTCGGTGGCACGTACCGGATCGATTCCCGGAAGAAATTGATCCCCACCGCGTCCGCGCCGGCCTCGACGGCCAGAGCGGCGTCCCCGGGGGAGGTCACCCCGCACACCTTGATCCGGAACATCTCCCTCCTTACGTTCCCACCTTCGGCAGGCGGGAAAGCGCTTCCCGTATCTTGGTCTCCGGGTGCTCGTGGTCGACGAGCCTGCCCGCCAGGAAATCGTCGTACGCGGCGAGATCGAAAAAGCCGTGGCCGCTCAGGTTGAACAGGATCGCCCTCTCTTTCCCCTCCTCGTCCGCCTTTTTCGCCTCGACGATCGCCGAATGGATGGCGTGAGCCGACTCGGGCGCGGGCAGGATTCCCTCCGACCGCGCGAAGGCAAGCGAGCTCTGGAACACCACCGTCTGGTGATAGGCCTGCGCCTCGATCAGTCCTTCGTGACAGAGCTGGCTGACCAGGGGGGAATCTCCATGGTAGCGCAACCCCCCCGCATGGATCCCCGCCGGGACGAAATCGTGGCCGAGAGTGTACATCTTCACGAGCGGCGTCAGCCGGGCCGTGTCGCCGAAGTCATAGGCGTACACTCCCTTGGTCAGGGTCGGGCAGGATGCCGGTTCCACGGCGATCACGCGCGGGTTCCGGCTCCCCGCGATCTTGTCGCGTAGGAACGGGAAACCGATCCCGGCCATGTTGCTCCCCCCGCCGCAGCAGCCGATCACGACGTCCGGGTAATCGTTGGCGATCTTCATCTGCTCCACGCACTCCAGTCCGATCACCGTCTGGTGAAGAAGGACGTGGTTGAGCACCGAGCCCAGCGAGTAGCTCGTGTCCTCCCGGGTGGCCGCGTCCTCGACGGCCTCGCTGATCGCGATCCCGAGCGACCCGAGCGAGTCCGGGGTGCTGGCGAGGATCTGCCGGCCGCACTGGGTGTCCTCGCTCGGGGAGGAGACGACCGTCGCGCCGAACGCCTCCATCAGCATCCGTCGATAGGGTTTCTGATGGTAACTGACCTTCACCATGTACACCTTTGCCTCGAGGCCGAAAAAGCAGGCGCCGAGGGCAAGAGCGGACCCCCATTGCCCCGCGCCCGTCTCGGTGGCGATGCGCTTCCGGCCGGCCATCTTGTTGTAAAAGGCCTGGGGGATGGAGGTGTTCGGTTTGTGGCTGCCCGCGGGACTTACTCCCTCGTATTTGTAATAGATCCGGGAGCGGGTCTTGATCGCTTCCTCGAGCCGCCTGGCCCGGTACATGGGCGTGGGTCTCCAGAGGGCGTAGATCTTGCGGACCTCGTCGGGGATCGGAATGAAGCGCTGGGGAGCTACCTCCTGCTCGATGAGCGCCATCGGAAAGAGGGGGGCGAGATCGTCCGGGGAGATCGGTTTTCCGGTCCCCGGGTGGAGAACCGCGGCCGGGGGGTTGGGCATGTCGGCCATGATGTTGTACCACGTCTTCGGAATTCCCGAGTCCTTCAGGATGATCTTCGTTTCCATTCGATTCTCTCCTTTTCCCGTTCTTTATTGTACACGTCCCGCCTTAAGCTTCCGAATCGCCTCCGCCGCGTCCGCGGACCGGATGATCGCCTCTCCTACCAGAAAGGCGTCCGCCCCCATTTCGTAAAATCTCCTCACGTCCGCCCCGGATGAAATGCCGCTCTCGACGACTTTGACCGCGTTCGGCGGCGCCTGGGGGAGCAACCGGGCCGACGTCTCCAGGTCGACCCGGAGCGATGCGAGGTCCCGGTTGTTGACCCCGACGATCGTCGCCCCGGAGCCGGCGGCGATCTCCATCTCCCCCGCGTCGTGAACTTCCACCAGGGCCTCCATTCCGTACTCCGCGGCCAGGCGGACCATCCCGCCCGTTTTCTCCCCGAGCACGGCGACGATCAGAAGGACGAGGTCGGCGCCGTGTGCCCGCGATTCTGCCACCATGTACTCGTCCAGCACGAAATCCTTCCGGAGAACGGGGAGATCCCCGCTCGCTGCGCTCGCTTCGGAGAGGTCCCGTAAATTCCCCCCGAAGAAGCGGCTCTCGGTGAGCACGGACACCGCGCATGCCCCTCCTGCCGCGTAGGACCGGGCGGTGTCCGCCGCGTCGAGGTCCTTCCGGATCCACCCCCTGGACGGAGATGCCCTTTTGATCTCCGCGATGATTCCCGGCCCTTCTCCCAGAAAATCCCGAATATTCCGAATGCGGCGGTTCGCCTGCGCCATGGCCGCAATCTCGGTGAACGGGACGGCGGCCTTCCTCTCCCCCAGACGCTCCCGGACGGCGGAGACGATTTCCCGGAGGTGGTGCGACCTCACGGGCCGATTCCTCCACCCGCTCCCAATATGGCCAGGAACGCGTGAAGCCGGTCCATCGCGGCACCCGAATCGATCGATCGCGCGGCCAGGGCGACGCCTTCCCGCAACTCCTCCGCCTTTCCCCCCGCGACGATGGCGAACGCCGCGTTGACGAGGACCGCCTCCCGTGCGGGTCCGGGGGCTCCGGAGAGCACCTCCCTGAGGATTCGAGCGTTTGTCGCTGCATCCCCCCCCTTGATCTCCTGGGAGGATGCGTACTCGAACCCCGCCGATCTCGGGTCGAACAGATACCGCTTCACTTTGCCTTCCTGGACGTCCCACACGATCGTCGGGGCGGAAAGGGTCACCTCGTCCATGCCGTCGGACCCGTGGACGACGAAAGAACGCCGGTGCCCGAGTTCCGCCAGAACCCGTGCATAGGTGTCCCCAAGTTCCTCGCTGTACACGCCGACGACCTGGCAGTTCGCCCCGGCGGGGTTGCTCAAGGGGCCCAGGATGTTGAATATCGTCCGGATCCCGATCTCTCGGCGGGGACCGATCGCGTATTTCATGGCCGCATGAAATTTCGGCGCGAACATGAAGGTGATGCCGGCCTCGTCCAGCGCCCGCTGGACGTCCGTAAACGATGCCCCCAGGTTCATGCCGAGGCTTTCCAGGACGTCGGCGCTCCCGGACCGGCTGGTGACCGACCGGTTCCCGTGCTTGGCGACGAGGATCCCCGCGCCTGCCGCCACGAAGGCCACCGTCGTCGAGATGTTGAAGGAGCCGGACCGGTCTCCCCCCGTGCCGCAGGTATCGAGGAGGCGCTCCCCCGCCGGCGCCTTGATTCTCGCCGCCTTCTGTCGCATCACCTCGACCGCCGCCGCGATTTCCGCGGTCGTCTCCCCTTTCATCGCAAGACAGGAAAGGAACGAGGAGATCTGCGCGGGCGTGGCCTCTCCCCCCATGATCATCCTCATGGCGTCCCGCATTCCGTCCGGCGTGAGGTCTTTCCCGGAAGCCACCTGCGAGATCGCTTCGCGCATGTTGCCGAAGCAGCGGTGCACCGGCTGGCGCGGGTCGATGAGAGAGAGGAAGTTCTCGAGGATCCTCATTCCGTACTGCGTCAGGATCGACTCGGGGTGGAACTGGACGCCGAAGACGGGGCGGGAGACGTGGCGGATTCCCATCACCTCCCCGTCCTCCGACTCGGCGCACACCTCGAGGGAAGGGGGCAGCGACTCCCTCTCCAAGGCCAGCGAATGGTACCGCGTCGCCGTCATCGGGTTTTCGATCAGCGAGAAGATTCCCTTCCCGTTGTGCCGGATCCGCGAGGTCTTTCCGTGCATGAGGGAGCGGGCATGCACGACCTTCCCGCCGAAGGCCTCCCCGATGCACTGGTGACCGAGACAAACCCCCAGGATGGGGATCCGGTCCGAAAACGTTTGAATCGCCTCCAGGGATATGCCAGCGCTTGCCGGGCCGCCCGGGCCGGGGGAGATGACGAGTCCGTCGGGAGAAAGCCCCTTGAGGTCCGCCACCGAGACGGCGTCGTTGCGGTATACGTGTACGTTGGCGCCCAGTTCGCTCAGGTACTGGACGAGATTGTAGGTAAAGGAATCGTAGTTGTCGATTACGGCGATCACTTAGATTTTCCCCGCCAGGTCGCTCGCCCCGACCGCCCGAAAGAGGATCCGGGCCTTGCTGCGGATCTCCTCCCATTCCCTTTCGGGGTCCGAGTCGGCGACGATCCCGGCTCCCGCCTGAATCATCGCTTCGTCGCCCCTCATCACGATCGTGCGGATGGTGATGCAGAAATCCATGCTCCCCTGGAGGTCGAAATATCCCACCGACCCCGCGTAGATCCCTCGCCGGAATGGCTCCAGCTCCTCGATGATCTCCATCGCTCGGACTTTCGGTGCCCCCGTGACCGTCCCCGCCGGGAAGGCGGCGCGGAGGACGTCGAAGGCGGTCATCCCCTTCCTGAGCGTTCCGACGATATTGGATACGATATGCATCACGTGAGAATACCGTTCCACCACCATCTGCTCGTCCACCTTGACCGTTCCCCATTCGGATATCCGGCCGACGTCGTTCCGGCCGAGATCCACGAGCATCACGTGCTCCGCGAGCTCCTTCGGGTCCGACAGGAGCTCGCCCTCCATCCGCCGGTCCTCCTCGGCCGTCGACCCCCGGGGGCGCGTTCCGGCGATCGGCCTCAGCTGGACGAGGTCCCCCTCCAGCCTCACCAGCACTTCCGGGGAGGCCCCCACCAGCGCAAGGTCGCCGAGCTTCAGCAGGAACATGTAGGGGGACGGGTTCTGCGATCGAAGCACCCGGTACACCTCCGACGGGGAGCGCCTCGTCCGGACCCTCGCACGGTTGGAAAGGACCGCCTGGATGATCTCCCCGTCCCGGATGTATTCCTTGGTCTTCCGGACGGCCGCCAGGAAAGTCTCCCGCGGGATCTCGAACGGTTGCTGCCCGGTTTCCTCCCCCGCGGGAATGTCGGTCCACGGGAGTGGCCCCTTGAGCACCCCTTTCACTTCCTCGATGGCCCGGAGGCACCGAAGGTATTCTTCGGATGAGTCGGACAGGTCCCCCCCGACCTGGCTGTGCGCCACGATCCGGATCGTATGTTTCACGTTGTCGAAAATTACGAGACGGGAGGGAAAAAGAAACAGGGCGTCGGGAATCCCTTCCGGCGGATGGGTATCCGGGATCCTTTCGATGCTCCGTACGTAGTCATAGCCGATGAACCCCACGGCTCCTCCCGAGAGTCTCGGAAGTCCCTCCGCGCGCACGTACCGGATCCCCGCGAGGATCCCCTCCAGCTCCCTCATCGGGTCCCCGGATCCCCTGCGGACTTCGGTCATTCCCCCCCTGGTGATCGTCACGGAGGATCCGTCGGCGCGGAACCGGATGTACGGGTCGAACCCGATGAAGGAATACCGGGCCCACTTCTCCCCTCCCTCGACGCTTTCCAGCAGGAAATGGTCGTCGGGAAACCGGGCGGCAATTTTCAGGTACGCCGACACCGGCGTCTCCAGGTCCGCGTGAAACTCCTGCGAGACGGGTATGACCGCTCCGGGCGTTGCCTGTGCCAGAAAGACCTCTCGTGTCGGCACCGTCATCATTGCCGGTTCATCCCCGCACCCAAAATGCGTTCGCCTTCCCTTCCGACTTCAGTTTCCGGATCGCCCGGTTCGCTGCATCCTTGTCCGGATACGGGCCGACGACGACCTTGTAGTAGTGTCCCGACTTTCCCCCTTCCCCTTTCACCACGGTCGCTTTCCATCCGTCCTTTTCCAGCCGATTCCGAAACGACTCGGCCGCGGCCTTTTCCCGGAAGGCGGCGACCTGAACCATCAGTTTCCCCACGGGCGCCTTCGGGACCGCTGACGCCGGTTCCGGCGCCGTTTTCCCCGGGGCTGGTTTCACGAGAAGGACGGGATCGGGCTCCTTCTTCGCCAGGGTTTCGCGGAAGGTGGTGCTCTTTTCTGTTTCCTTGAGACTTTCATCGGCGCCGGGAGGAGTTACGGGGGGAACCTTTCCCGCCTCCTCCGAGAAGACTCCGAGATCTTTCCGGATCTCCGCCTCGGTCTCCTTCCGGTTTTCGATCGGTCCCCCGACTTTGTTCGCCTCGTTTCTGCGCTGCTCCGCACTCTTTTCGACGATCCTGCCCACCTGGAGGCCGAGGACGAACACCACGGCAAGCAGGACGACGGCTCCGACTACGAAGAAGGCAAACGGGGACCTCTCCCCGTCTGCCTTTCGAAACCCCCGTTTCCTGTTGTACAGGTATCTCACATCCGCTCCGGTGCCGAGACTCCGATCAGGGAGAGGCCGGTGGAGACGATATTCCGGACGGCCCTGGCGAGAGCAAGCCGTCCCTGGGTGCGTTCGGGGGTTTCTCCGAGAAACCGATGGTTATGGTAAAACGCATGGAACTCGCGGGACAGATCCAACAGATAGAAGGGAACCCGGTGCGGTTCGCGCGCCCGCGCGGATTCGGAGACGACGTCGGGAAATCGTGCCACCTTCTTCATCAGGCTTACCTCGTCGGGCAGGGAAAGCACGGACAAGGAGGGAGAATCCGAGGGAACGACATCGCTCGCGGATGCTTCCCGGAAGATGCTGCAGATCCTTGCGTGCACGTACTGGATGTAATACACGGGGTTCTCGCTCGACCGTGTCTTGGCCAGGGTGAGGTCGAAATCGAGGTGGGAATGGAAACTCCGGAGCAGGTAGAAAAAGCGAGCGGCATCCACCCCGACCTCATCAACTACTTGACTTAATGTGGTAAAATTCCCTGAACGGGTAGACATTTGTACTGCGGCCCCTTCACGAACAAGCGTCACGAACTGCACGAGCAAAATCTCGAGCCGGCTGTCGTCCTCCCCGAGTCCGCGGAGCGCCGCGGAGAGCCTGGGTGCGTACCCGTGGTGGTCGGCCCCCCAAATATCGATCACCTTCGGAAACTCCCGCCGGAACTTCTGCCGATGGTAGGCAAGGTCCGAGGCGAAATAGGTCGCCCGGCCGTCGGCACGCACAAGGACGCGGTCCTTCTCGTCCCCGTGGGATTCGCTCTTGAAATATACCGCCCCTTCGGATTCATACAGTTGTCCGCGGTTGCGCAGTTCGTCCACGATGGCCGCAACGGCACCGCTTTCGTGGAGATCTCCTTCCCGGAACCAGTGGTCGAAACGAACGCGGAACGCTTCGAGGTCCCTTCGTATTCCATCGAGGATCCGGTCGCACCCGACCTTCCGGAAAACGGGGGTCGCCTCCTCCTCGGTGGCCGACAGGTACCGCTCGCCTACCTCGTCGCGGAACTCGCGGGCGAGTTCCAGGAGGTACTCTCCGCGATACCCGTCTTCCGGTAGCTCGGCTTTCCTCCCGCACACCTGCTGGTACCTTGCGTACAGGGATTTCCCCATCTTGTCGATCTGGGTCCCCACGTCGTTCACGTAATACTCGGTCGTTACCCGGCAGCCGGTGAAGGCAAGGATTCTCGCAAGCGCATCCCCCACGGCCGCTCCCCGGCCGTGCCCCACGTGGAGGGGGCCGGTCGGATTCGCCGAGACGAACTCGAGAAGAACCCTTTCCCCGTCCGCTTGCTCTGCGGCCCCGAACCGCTCCCCCTTTTTCAGGGCGGTCGCCAGGACTTCACGCCAGGCGTTGTCGGACAGCACGATATTGATGAATCCCGGCCCGGCCACGGAAAGATCCCGGAACCAGCCTTGCCTGTCTTCCCGCCGGATGGAATCGAGAAGCCCCGTCGCCACGTCCCTGGGTTTTTTCTTCAGGTGGCCTGCCAGTTGCAGCGCTGCATTCGTGGAAAAATCCCCGTGCTCCTCCTGCCTCGGAATCTCCACCGTTACGGGGATTTCCCCGGGAACCCCCCACTCTTCCAATTTCCGTTTTATTCCTGACCGGATGAGGGATTCGGTGATCTTGCGGACGTCCAACACGCTCCCCGAAAACGCGAAAATGACTTTGAAGGTAATACGTTATAGCCAGCGGAGAGGGAAGTCAACGTCTAACGCGCATTCCGCATTCTGGCAAGAATGGACGACCCCCGACCCCTTCCTGTCCCCGGAACGGGCACCCGCACCCCGTGTCGGAATAAAAAAGCCCAGCGGATTGCGGGGCTTTGCGTCGTCTTTCCCGCTAATTCGCCGGGCAGGGGGTTACTGCATGCAGACAACTTCTGCCGCCTGAAGTCCTTTCGGGGTTTCCATCACGGTGTACTGGACCGGCTGCCCCTCCCTGAGCGTCCGGTACCCCTCCATCCGGATCGCCGTATAATGGACGAAGACGTCCTTGTCTCCCTCCTGTTCGATGAACCCGTACCCCTTCGTCTCGTTGAACCACTTCACCTTTCCGGTGCGCATCATGGACGGACCTCCCAGAGGCGGTTGGTTTGCCTCTCCAATACCACAAGGGGAAAAGCCGTGTCAATCAACAGCACCGAATATACGAATATTCAAGCCGGTTCCCCGTAAACGGTCGTGCGGTTTCTCCCCCCCTGTTTGGACCGATACAGGGCTTCGTCGGCATGCTCCAAAAGTTCCCTGCCGTCCCTGCTGCGGGACGGGTAGCACGCGATCCCGAGGGAGGCGGTGACCCCTGCCTCCTTGCCGCCGAATTCGAACTTGGTCTGCCCGATGATGAGCCGCAACCGCTCCGCCACCTGGATCGCTTTCTCCCGGTCCGCCTCGTGAAGGTACAGGACAAATTCTTCCCCCCCGTACCTCCCTGCCATGTCCGCCTTCCGGATCGTTTTCCGTATGATTATCGATATGTTCTTCAGCACCTCATCGCCCGCCGGATGCCCATAGGTGTCATTGATGCGTTTGAAATGATCGATATCGACCATGATCACGGCGCATTCATACCGGCCGTCGAGCCTCGAAAGGACGCTCGACAGCCGTTCCCGGAAGGTCTTCTGGTTCAATAGCCCCGTGAGGCCGTCGTTCGTGGCCCTCTCCTCCAGCGTCTCGATGTGAAGCGCGTGGGATATTCCCATGCGCATGATCGCGAGGATCTCCTTGACCGTCTCCGCGTCCCTTTTGTGGTAACTGCGGTTTTCCCGTGAGCAACACGCGAGTATCCCCCGGAATCCTCCGGCGCCTTGCACGGGAACAAGGAGGTAGGCATCCTCGTCCTCCCGGGTCCATTTCCCGGGGAGGACGGGGTGCTTCCCGGGCGACGTCCTGACACCGGAGAATATCCGGTGGACGTTGTTCTTCAGCACCCACTCGGCATAGGTCCCGCCTAGCCCGGTCCAGGCCTCTTCCCCACGCCCGCCGAAAGGCGGGACTCCGTTCTCCTGTCCCGATGTCCCCCACACCACCCGCCCGCGGCATCTCCTCTCCTCCGCCTCGACCAGCAAGACCCTGTCGGCTCCCAGTTGCAGCCGGATCTGTTCCGCGGTCGTCTTGTACACCTCCCGGCGCGGCGACGAGCTCTCCGCCCCGCCCGCCGAACTTTTCTCCGCCGCCTCCGCGATCGTCCGGGCGAGCCGGTTGAAACCGACTTGTCGTTCAAGGAGCCTCTCGTCGCGGAACCTCCTCCGGGTCCCGGCAACCTCCCTCGCGATGAAAAAGGCGCCCATCTCGAGTACGGGTACGACGGGATCGGTCCATTTCCCCTCTCCGAACCGTAACGCGAGGATCGCTCCCTCTTCCGTCCCGTCGCCAAGGACGGGGACGGCGGCTACCCCTGACGGACGATCCCGTTTTCCGTCCTTCCGGAGTCCCCACCGGAAGGATTCCTCCCCCTCCGCGAAAAATTCGCGGCGGAAGATCATCGCTTCCTGCAGGGGGACGTAGGAATCCGGAATCTCCTGTTCCTGATCGTGGCGGCTGGCTCCCTTCGGTCGGGGAACAATGTGCCGTGCCACGAGCGGACTTCCCGGGACGTGGGAGGTGGATACATACATGACCCGGTCGGCCCCGGAAATCGGAAGAATCCCCTCGAGAATTCTCTGGATTCCTTCCCCCGACTCTTCCTCCCGGCTTGCGGGTGGATTGTCCCCTTCCCCGGTAAGGACGATGGAGCGGCCCCCGCCGATCGGCTTTCGGGCAACCATTTCCCCGTTTCCCGTCATCATCTTGTTCCGGACTGCCCGCCCCGTCACCATCCCGAGCACCGCCAAGGCGGCGATGGAGGCGGATGTCCCGGTTCCCCCGAATCCGGCAAGAGGGGACCAGGACAGCCAGACAAACGCGGAAAAAGCGTATATCGCGGCGGGGAGAGCGGGGAGAAGAAAAGAGATCGCGGGGAAGACCGCGGCGGGAACGATTCTCGATGATGCAACCGCGGAAGACAATGCATGAAGTTCCAGGAGGGCCGTCACACCCCAGGCGACCTGGGAGAGGATGTCGGGGAGATGGTTCTCCCTCCGGGAGGTTGCCAGGTCGCGGAATACGAGGAACCCTGCCGCGATGAACGCCGACACCGTCCAGCCGGTTGTCCATTCTCCCAGGAATCCGGAACGGAGGAAGGAAAATGACGAAAGATGAAGGAGCGCGAGGACGGGCAGAAAACCGTTACGGGCGGCTCTTCTTGCCGCGGGGTACGGGAGGGGAAGCTGCATCCTCTTTCCGGTCCAGTGGGATAACGATCTCCTTCTTGCCCATGAGTCCGAGCTCGCCGCGGGCGATCTCCTCGATGTACGAAGGATTGGAGCGAAGGTTCTCCACCTCCTTCCGGAGCCGCTCGTTCTCCTCGCGAAGTCTGGCGTTTTCGGCGCCGAGCTGCTTCTGCTTCCCGTACAGGTTGCGGGTGCTGATGATGCCCACCTCTCCGAAGAAGGCAAACAGGAGGGCCAGCAGGGCAATTCCTCCGATGGCCAGGAACGGCCAGCGCTTCTTCAGCCACGGTTTTGTCTCGTGAAACAATCCGGCGTCACCCAAACAGAATCCCTTTGGAAAGTTCGTAGATGGACCGGGGTGTGAACGCCTCCCTCGCGATGGCCCGGTACGGAGCATCCCCGGCGAACACCGACCAGAGAATGTGTGCCTGCGACCCCTTTCGGGCTGCAGCTTCGCCGGACACGCATTTGAGGTAGGCCTCCGAGAACCGTCCTTTCCGGAGGATTCCCTCGTAGACGCCGAAGAGCGCCTTGCCCCAGATATTATCATAGCGGAATTGCCGGATGCACGGTCGGTAGAAATGGTTCCTCAGGTCCTTTGCCGATATGCCGGACCGGAGGATCCCCTCCGCCAGGATGCGGGAGGTGTCGTGGGAGGACTCGATCCCGTTTTTCAGGTATCGCGATATGAACGCGTCCCCCACGATCGCAACCCGGTCCGAAAACGGGTTCCGGGCGATGCCGACCGGGACTTTCGGGTGACAATGGCAAAGCACCTTCGTGCCGGGGGGGAGCAGTCCGGAAAGGACGGGGTTTTCCGCCCGTTCGCGTTCGAGATCCGCGATCCGGACGTGCTCGCCGATTCCCGTCAGCGTAAGGAAGTTGTCTTTCGGGGTGATGGCGAGGAAACGAATCGCCTTTCCCCGGGCGGGGACGATATGGATCCGGTTCCTGAGCCTGTCCACGATGAATTCGTTTTCCGCCGGCAGCTCGGCCTGGACGGTATGCCACGTTCGAGGGGGCACGTACCCCATCGCCATCATTCTCGTGATCACGCTGTTCACGCCAAAAGCCCCGACCAGAAAATCGAACTTCCGGGTCTGCCCGTCGGCAGTCGCCACGCGGAATCCAGCGGGAATTCGCCGTACGCTTTCCACACGCTCATGGACAAACTCCGCCCCCCGGGCCACCGCCGCATCGAGCAGGAACTGGTCGAAGCTTTTCCGTCCCCCCGGGGACACGACCGGGCCTCCGCCCCGAAAAACGGTATAGATCTCGCCTCGCTGGGGGTTCACAACGTTCACCGAGATATCTCTCCCGTGGATCTCGTACCCGTCGGCGATCCGCCGGATTACCCTTTCATCCAGGGTCAGACCGAGACGCTTGATCTTATTCACCATTTCTCCGCCGATCGCTCCGGCGCACATGTTGCACCCCGACGGCCCCGAGCATTCGAACGTTTTCCGGTCGAACAGGGTGATCCCTGCGGCCCGTCCCGATTCCTTGAGAAGGGTGAGGAAATGAAGCGCGAAGAAGGTGCCTGCCGGGCCGGCTCCGATGACTCCGACCATTCCCCCGTCGGGTAAGGATGTCATGTCAGAAATTCACCCCGATCGTTCCCGTGGAGCTTGCGGAGCTACCCCCCCCTCCGCCACCCCCGATGCCGACCGCAAGCCCCGCGGCGGCCGCTCCCAGCAAAGTCCAGATCCACCATTTCCGGTACCACGGAGATCCCGCCGTTTCCGCAGCGGCCTTTGCCGGCCAGCCTGCCTTTGCGAGCATTTCCACGGCGGATGCGGCGACCGGCTCGTATCCGGCGTCCTCTTCGGGGAACACGATCGTCCCCAGCAGCTGCGGCGTCTCCTCCCCCCGTGCCTGGGAGAGGACGCGCAAAACCGGCCCCTGCCTGCCCTCCTCGAGCAATAAAAGAGCAACCCTTTCCGCTCCCGATCCGGCCATCATCCGGGAAAGCATGGGCCCCGCTTCTTTTCCGTCGGGGGAGGATGACAATAGTTCCGCGAGGGCGGCGTTCCTGTCGCGGACGAGGGAAAATTCCAACGCCTCGGAATCGCCCGGAAGCCACTGTCCCGTCCTTCCGCTCCGCTGGTACCCTTCGGCGAACACCCGCACCCGGACGGGACCCGATGCGTTGACGTGGACTCGACCCGGCGTCGTCCCCGCCTCCTTGCCGTCCAGGAAGATCCTCGCACCCGAGGGGAGGGAGCTCACGAAAAGTTCGGCCTGCGGGGGCGGACGCTCCCCGGAGCGTTTCCACGCCGCGAGGAACAGAGGGGAAAAGATGGCGGGGTCCGGCTCGAACTCCGGACGGAGAACCCGGGAGCGCGCCAGCATTTCCTCCGCTTTTCCCGTGTTGCCTTCCCACAGGGCAAGGAGTCCCCTCCGGAGGAACACCTCCGCGAGGAACGGTCGCGTCGTTTCTCCGAACCGGAAGGAGCGCGCAAGGGTTTCCGCTTCGGCAAGTCGTTCGGCCGCCTTCTTCGTCTCCATCCTGTCCGTGAGGCGAATCGCTTCCCCGAGTTTCGCCGCGATCGTCTCGAGGGCCTTTCCGTCGGCAACGGGAATCGCCTCCTCCGTTGCGGTCCCGGCGTCATCGGACGGTTTTGGCGACACCCACCGGACGCGCAATCCCTTCTCCAGCAAAGTTTGTATCGACCCCAGCTTCTGTTTCGCAACCTCTTGCGGGATGGTGGCGGCGGACACCTTCAACAGAACACAGGGCTCGGCGGGCGGCTCCGCCCTCGACGGAGGCGCCACTTGTGCGCCTGCAAGGAAGATCAGGGACAAAAAGAGGGCAAGAGACTTAGGTGCGCTTGACGTAAATTTCATCCGTAATGTCCTTGTCGACGGCAACGGTAGTCTCGCCGATTTCCAGAACGAAGGAGGGATTTTTCTGGAGGAGGCGTACGCGGCTGCCGGGGACGATCCCGAGAGAGCTCAGTTTGTCGAGTCGCTTTCTCGACTTCGGGGTGATGAACACGATCCGGACTTCCTCGCCCAGGACGGCGTCCGACAAGCGGGTCACGAGCGGCTTGATCTCGGTGCGGATCTTGTCGCAGCATTCCCCCCGGGGGATCGGTCTCCCGTGGGGGCAGACCGGCGGGTGCCCCAGGAACGTGCAGACGCTCTCGGTCACGGTTTTCGTGAGGATGTGCTCGAACTTGCAGGCGCTGCTCTCGACCTGGTTGTTGTCGAGGTCGAACAGGTTGTTGAGCAGCACCTCCGCCAGGCGGTGCCTCCGGATGATCACCCGCGCGCGCTCCTCCCCCGGCTTGGTGAGCCTGACGTCATCGCCCGACGACTCCACAAGCCCCGCGGCGGCGAGTTCTTCGATGAGCCTCTCCGGCTGGTCCTCTTCCGTCCTCCGGAGGAGCTGGGACCGGGTCGCCCTCCCTTCCTCGCGGAGGGTCCACACGAGCTCGAGGATTTCGTCCTGTCCGTAATCGGTCATCGTCGGGATCCTTTCGCAAACAGGGATCGAACGAAATTCACCACCTTCGACTCGGGCACGGGAAACGAGTAACGGCATCGGGGGCAACAGACGAGGGAGCAGCTTTTTCCCATGGGGCACCCGGTCCGGCAACCGCGCTCTTCCGTGTCTATCCCATATTGGCAAAGAGGGCACCGGATTTTCAAGAACTCTCCCCCTCCCGTTAAAAATGGATGCCGAAGACCCGGGAGGCGAAATTGACGGCCGCGCCGATCAGCACGGCGAACGGGAAGATGAACAGGGCCATCCCCGCCGCCACTTTTGCCCCCTGTTCCTTGATGATCACGAGAAAATTCGCGAGGCAGGGGATGAACAGGGTGATCGTGACGAGGCTTACGACAACCTGGAGATGTGTCAGAAGTCCTGCGCGCGCCATGTCGAACAGGCCCGCGGCGCCGTAATCCCTTCTCAAAAACCCGATCAGGAAAGCCTCGGTGGTTTTGGGGGGCAGGCTCAGCGCCCCGACGACGATCGGCTCCGAGACCTTCTGCATCCACAGGAGCCACCCCATGCGGTCTGCGGCGAACAAGATGAGGGTCCCGATCACAAAGAGGGGTACGGCCTCCCGGAGGTACCACTCGATGCGAGCCATCGTCTTGATCGCGAGGTTTCCCATCTGCGGCATCCGGATCGGCGGAATCTCGAGGATAAAATCGGAGGATTCGCCCGGTATGACCTTGGACGCCAGATATCCCACCAGAAGGATTACCCCGACGATGATCCCCACCCACGCTATCGTCGCGGCGGGACCGATGTCCGAGAGCATCCCGAGAATGACGCCCAGCTGAGCAGAGCAGGGGATGCCGAGGGCGAGAAGGAGCGTTACGATCACGCGCTCCTTCCGGGTTTCCAGGATCCGGGTCGTAAGCGTTGCCATGGTGTCGCACCCGAGCCCCAGGATCATGGGGAGCACCGCCTTTCCGTTGCAGCCGATCTTCTTGAAGATCCGGTCCACCATGACCGCGAGGCGGGGCAGGTACCCGGAGTCTTCCAGGATCCCGAACCCCAGAAAGAAGGTCCCTACGATCGGCAGCACGATGGCGATCGCGTAGGAGAGCGCCATGGAGATGATCCCGTAGGGGCCCACGAGCATGTCCCGGATCATCCCCCAGGGGATCGTCCTCTCCACCGTCCAGGCGGCCGCCGGCAGGACCCATTTTCCGAAAACGCCCTCCTCGAGAACATCCACCAGGAAGCCTGCCCCGAAGACCCCGACGAACTCGTACGCCAGGAACAGGACAAGGAGCAGGATCGGAATCCCGAACAGGGGATCCATGGAGTACTTCCCGAACACCTGCGCCCAGTCCCTCCCCTTCGCCTCGGCCGGTTCCTCCCCCAGTTCGGCGAGGAGAGAATCGATCCAGGCGAGACGGGCCTGGTTGACCCGGTAGGAGATGTCATCCCCGATTTCCTCCACGAGGCGGTTCCGCACGGCGTTCATCTCCCGGACATTCTCCGCGCGGACATTTTCCGCAAGCCACGGCGTCAGGGAGTCGTCCCCGCAAAGAAGCATGATGGCGAGGGCCCGTTTGCCGACCGGGGTCGCATCCGGCAGGAGACGCTCCATCCGGGAGATGGCGCCCTCGATCACTCCCCCGTATTCCAGACGAAGTGGGGAAGGAACTGCGTTCGAAAGAAGCGGGATGATCCGTTCGACCCCCTTTTTCCGGACGGCGACCGTGGGCACGGCGGGCACGCAAAATCTGCCTTCCAGACCCTCCAGCTTCGGCATTACCCCGCGGTAGCGCGCCTCGTCCGCCATGTTCACGGCGAGCACGAGGGGGACGCCCATCTCGGCGAGCTGAATCGTGATCATCAGGGATCGCCTCATATTCTTGGCGTCGCACACCTGCAGCACCACGGACCCGGGTTCGTTCATCAGAATGTCCCGCGTCACCCGCTCGTCCTCGGACATGGGCAACAGCGAATACACCCCGGGCGTATCGATGATCTCCAGGGACTTTCCGCGTTCCCTGGTCTCCCCCCGCGACACCTCTACCGTGGTCCCCGGATAGTTGGAAACGGTGACGTACCTCCCCGTCAGTTGGCCGAAGACCACGCTCTTTCCCACGTTCGGGTTCCCGACCAGGATGACCTTTCCCGCAACGTTCGCGACAGCGGCAGGGGGCCCCATCATTTGCCCCGCTTCCTTCCGTCTTCCGGCGCACACTGCCGGCAATATCCGTATATGTCGAGCCGGTGCATCGTGGGCAGGAATCCGTGTTCCTTCGCCACCTGCTCCTGAAGCGTTTCGATCCGGGGCTCCTTGAACTCGGAGACCACCCCGCATTCCTGGCACACCAGGTGGTCGTGGTGCGCCACGAGGTTGCTCTCGTACCTCTTGATCCCGCCCCCGAAATCGAGCTCTTTCGCGTAGCCGAGCCTTTCCAGAAGTTTCACCGTTCGATAGACCGTGGCGGATCCGACGGAACGGCTCCGTTTCCGGACGGCATGGGTAAGCTCTTCCAAGGTCACGTGCGTTCCCGACCGGAAGAAGACCTCGATCACCCGTGACCGGCTTTTGCTTCGCTTCCCGCCAATTGCCGCGATTTCGGAGTCGATGCGCTGGAGGAGGGTTTCCAAGGAAGGGGATACAACTCCAAAATGAATTTGCAATTCATTATCATGATAGAAATACGTTCCCGATTCGTCAAGCGGATTCTTTCCGCCGGAAAGCCCAAAAAAAAGCGGCCTCGAAAGGCCGCTTCCTGCCGGTTCTTCCCACCCGGATTCTCCGGGATCTGCTCCGTTATCCGGGTTCTCCCTTTGTCATCCGCTTTCCCGTCGTTTTTCTCTTTTCCCCTTCCGGCTCCTCCCTCTTGCCCCGGGAGTCCGCGGATCTCTTGCCGCCCGCCTTTTTCGCAGTGCGGACCGGTTTTGCCGGTGCGGCCGTCTTGGCCGCGGGCTTCTCTTTCGCCGCAGGGGCCTTCTTTTTCTTCCCCTTTTTCGCTTTCGGCTTTTTCTCTTCCTCGGGAAGATACTCGAGAATCGCCATTTCCGAACCATCCCCGGCCCGGTATCCCGTCCTCACGATCCGCGTGTACCCGCCCTCCCGTCCGGAGAACCGCGCCGCGAGAGTGGCGAAGATCTTCTCCGTGTTCCCCTTGTCGCAGAGCAACGAGAAGGTCCGCCTCCGGGCATGCGTGGTGTCTTGTTTCCCGAGCGTTATCAGGCGGTCCGCCAGCCTGCGGACCTCTTTCGCCTTCGCGACCGTCGTTTCGATTCTCTCCGACCGCACAAGCGCGTTCATCATATTGCGCAACAAGGCTTTCCGATGGCCTGGGGTCCGCCCCAGTTTCCTGTGGGCAATGGCATGCCGCATGACTCGTCCTCGCCTATCGTGGTTTGGTCAGTCTTCTTGCCGGGGGGGGGTGAACCTCTCCGGAGTGAAACCGTCCACTTTCATCCCGAGGGATAGCCCCATCTCGTGCAGGACGTCCTTGATCTCGTTCAGGCTCTTCTTTCCGAAGTTTTTCGTCTTGAGCATCTCCTGCTCCGTCCTCTGCACCAGTTCGCCGATGAACTTGATCTCGGCATTTTTCAGGCAGTTGTACGCCCTCACCGAGAGTTCCAGCTCTTCGACCGGTTTGTACAAGTTCTCGTTGACGGCCCCCTCTTCGAGGACCGCGATCTCCTCCGGCATCTCCACTTCCTCGTCGAAGTTGATGAAGACGGTCAACTGGTCCTTCAGGATCTTCGCCGCGTAGGCGACGGCGTCCGCGGGGAGGATCGCCCCGTCGGTCCATACTTCCAGATTCAGGCGGTCGTAATCGGTCTGCTGTCCCACGCGGGCATGCGTGACCGTGAAATTCACCTTCTTCACGGGAGAGAAGATGGCGTCGATCGGGATCGTTCCGATCGGGGCTCCTTCCTCGAGATTCCGCTCGGCGGGAACGTATCCCTTCCCCATGCGAACGGTCATCTCCATCTTCAGGGTGGCGTTCTCGGACAATTCCGCGATGTGGTGGTCCTTGTTCAGGATCTCCACCATCGGGTCGGCCTGGATGTGGGAGGCGTTCACGCGCTTCGGCCCTTTGGCCGCCAGGGTGATGACCCGCGGTTCGGGCGAGTGCATCCTCAGCCGGATTTCCTTGAGATTCAGAATGATGTCGGTGACGTCCTCGACGACCCCGACCATCGTGGAATACTCGTGCTGCACGTTCTCGATCCGGACCGAAACGATCGCGGCTCCCTGCAGCGAGGAGAGAAGAATCCTGCGGAGAGCGTTTCCGAGCGTGGTGCCAAACCCTCTCTCGAGAGGCTCCGCCGTGAACTTGCCGTAAAAACCCGTGGCCGTGTCCGTCGCCACGTCGATGCGGCGCGGTCTGATCAACTGTTTCCAATTTCGCTGGAACATACTACCCCCTTCTCCTGACCAAAAGGATCTACTTCGAATAAAGTTCGACGATCAGCTGTTCCTGGATCGGCTCGGTGATGTCCGCCCGCGAAGGCAACGCCTTGACGCTGCCGCGGAAATTCTCCCGCTCCAGCTCGAGCCAGACCGGAATCCCCTTCCGGGCCACGGCATCCAGGGCCTCGTTGACGGACAGGATCTTCCTGCTTCGTTCCCGTATTTCGACCACATCGCCGGGACGGACGAGATAGGAGGGAATGTTGACCCTGCGTCCCGCCACGAGGAAATGACCATGCCGGACCAGCTGCCTGCTCTCCCGGCGCGTCACCGCGAATCCGAGCTTGAACACCACGTTGTCCAGGCGCCTCTCCAGAAGGATCAGCAGGTTGTCGCCGGTCCTCCCCTTCATCCGGTCCGCTTTCTCGAAATAGTTGTGGAACTGTTTCTCCAGGAGGCCGTAAATTCTCCTTGCCTTCTGCTTCTCCCGCAGCTGGACCCCGTAGTCGCTGTGCTTCGGCCGACGTTGCCCGTGCTGACCGGGGGGATATCCCCTGCGCTTGATGGCGCACTTGTCGGTAAAGCAACGGTCCCCCTTCAGGTACAGCTCCATCCCTTCGCGTCTGCAAAGACGGCAAACCGCTTCACGATACCTGGCCAACGAAATTCCTCCTCTGATCCCTGTTTGCTTCGATCAAACCCTTCGCCGTTTCGGCGGGCGGCACCCGTTGTGCGGGATGGGCGTCACGTCCCGGATGTAATTGATCTTGAGGCCGGCCGCCTGCAACGTCCGCAGGGCCGCCTCCCTTCCCGAGCCGGGGCCCTTGATGTAGACCGTCAGGGAATTGACCCCGTATTCCATCGCCTTCTTCGCAACTTCCTCGGCGGCCACGGTCGCCGCAAACGGGGTGCTCTTCCGGGATCCCTTGAACCCCTTCGACCCGGAGCTGCACCAGGCGAGCGCGTTGCCGTCCAGGTCGGTGATCGTGATGATGGTGTTGTTGAACGTCGCCTTGATGTGGGCAACGCCCACGGGGACGTTCTTGCGGAATTTCTTCTTTCCTTTTTTTCTCGGTGTTGCCATTGTGCCTCCGGATTCCCGCGTCCCGCGGGGGTTGATATCCCGTCGCCTTTATTTTTTTGTCGCTTCCTTTTTCTTCGCCACCGCGCCCTTCCGCGGTCCCTTCCTTGTCCGTGCGTTGGTATGGGTGCGCTGCCCTCTCGCCGGCAGCCCCTTGCGGTGCCGCAGGCCCCGGTAGGACCCGAGGTCCATCAGGCGCTTGATGTTCATCGAGACTTCCTTGCGCAGGTCCCCTTCCACGTGGTAATGGGCGTCGATGACGTCCCGGATCCGCGCGATCTGGTCCTCGGTGAGGGTGTTTCCCCTCGTCTCGGGGGATACCCGCGCCTCCGCCAGAATCCTCCGGGCCGCCGTCGGGCCGATCCCGTAAATATAGGTCAGCCCCGTCCCGATCTTCTTGGTATTCGGAATATCGACTCCGGCTATCCGTGCCAAACGTGCCTCCTCCCGACCCGCCCGGGCAGGTCCCGTTCTACCCCTGGCGTTGCTTGTGTTTTGGGTTTTCGCAGATGACGCGGACGACGCCTTTCCGGCGAATCACCTTGCATTTCACGCATACCTTCCGGACCGACGGCCTGACTTTCATCGCGTTTCTCTCCTACTTCGTTCGGTAGATGATCCTGCCCCGCGTCAGGTCGTACGGCGTCAGCTGCACCGTGACACGGTCGCCCGGCAGGATCTTGATAAAATGCATCCGCATCTTTCCCGATATGTGGGCGAGCACTTTCATCTTGTTGTCGAGCTCCACGCGGAACATCGCGTTCGGGAGCGGCTCGATGACCGTCCCCTCGACCTCGATCGCTTCTTCCTTCGGCATGTTCTCCTTTTCTCCGTTCCCCTCGTCCCTTCAGGGAAGACTCAGGATCCGGTTCCCGTCCGCCGTGATCGCCACCACGTGTTCAAAGTGCGCGGATCGTTTCCGGTCTCGCGTCACCACCGTCCACCCGTCCGGGAGAACCTCCACCGGAAAGAGCCCCTCGTTGACCATTGGCTCGATGGCCAGAACCATCCCCGGCATGAGTTTCGGTCCGGTCCCCGGGGTGCCGAAGTTGGGGACCTGCGGCTCCTCGTGCAGCGTCCTGCCGATCCCGTGCCCCACGAAGTCCCGAACCACGGAGAATCCAGCGCCTTCCGCCTCCTCCTGGATGGCGGCGGATATATCCCCCAGCCGGTTTCCCGGCAGGGAGACGCCGATGGCTTTCGTAAGCGCCCGTTCGGTCGTCGCCAGGAGATTTTCGGAGCCGGCGGAAATCTTCCCGACAGCGTAGGTTCGGGCCGCGTCCCCGAAAAATCCGTCCCGCACCACCCCGAAATCGATGCTCACGATATCCCCCTCGCGGAGCACCCGGGTCCCGGACGGGATTCCGTGGACCACTTCCTCGTTGATGGAGGTGCAAAGGTTGGCGGGGTATCCGAGGTATCCCTTGAACGCCCCCCGCACCCCGTGCTTCGCTACGAATTCCTCCGCGAATTCCTCGAGCTCCCGCGTCGCGACTCCCGACCTCACATGGCGCTCCACTTCTTCAAAGAACTGTCCGACCATGGCGCCTGCCAGGCGCATCGCCTCGATTTCCGGAGGCGATTTGATGATGATCATCTTCTATTGCAATATCTTGGTAATGTTGGCGAATATGGTGTCAATGTTTCCGGAAGCCTTGACGGACCGGATTTTCCCGGTCCCCCGGTAGTAATCGATCAGGGGTTCCGTGGACTTCTTGTAATTTACCAGCCGGGCCCGGATCGTCTCCTCCTTGTCATCCTCCCGCTGGAAAAGGGCACCGCCGCACTTGTCGCACTTTCCTTCCCCTTTCGGAGGGTTGAACCGGACATGGTACATGGCCCCGCACCCGGCGCAAGTCCGCCGCCCGCACAGGCGCTCCATGATTTCGCCCTCGTCCACCTCGAGAGAGAGGACGCCGGTGATCTCCTTGCCCAGTTCCTTCACGACGCGGTCGAGCGCCTGCGCCTGGGGGATCGTCCGGGGGAAGCCGTCCAGGATGAATCCCTTCTCGCAATCCTTTGCCCCGAGGCGGTCCTTGACGATTCCGATGACGACCTCGTCCGGTACCAGTCCGCCCCGGTCCATGAACCCCTTCGCCTGTCGTCCCATCTCGGTGCCGTTCTTTACGGCCTCGCGAAGCATGTCCCCCGTGGAGACCTGCGGGACGGCATAGGACGCGGAGAGCTTCTTCGCCTGCGTTCCCTTCCCGGAGCCGGGTGCTCCCAGCAGGATGATTCCCCTCATTGGCTATCCCCTCCTTCCTTTCATTTGACCCTTCTTGAGGAACCCCTCGTAATGGCGGGTGATCAGGTGCGACTCGATCTGCTGGATCGTGTCCATGGCGACGCCGACCACGATGAGCAGTCCCGTGCCCCCGAAATAGAACGGGACGTTGAACCGGGAGATCAGGATGCTGGGCAGAACGCAGATCACCGAAACGTACAGCGCGCCGCCCAGGGTGATGCGCGTCAGGATGCGGTCGATGTACTCCGCGGTCTTCTTGCCGGGACGGATCCCGGGGACGAAGCCCCCGTATTTCTTCATGTTGTCCGCGACGTCGACCGGGTTGAAGGTGACGGCGGTGTAGAAATAGCAGAAGAAGATGATGAACGCCACGTACAACCCCTCGTACGCGAAGTTCCCGGGGGTAAGCGCCTGGGAGACCTTCTGGGTCACCGGGTGCTGGATGAAGTTCGCCAGCGTCGCGGGGAAGAGCAGGATCGAGGAGGCGAAGATCGGGGGGATGACCCCGGCCGTGTTCACTTTCAGGGGAAGATGGGTGCTCTGTCCCCCGTAGACCCGCCGTCCCACGATGCGCCTTGCGTATTGGACGGGGATCCGCCGGTGCGCGCGTTCGAAGTAGATGATGATCGCGACGACGGCCACCATGATCGCGAGGAGCAGCAGGCCGACGAAGAGACCCATTTCCCCCGTTCGGATCAGCGTGAACGTCCGGACGAGTCCGCTGGGAAACCGGGCGACGATGCCCGCGAAGATGATCAGGGAGATCCCGTTCCCGATCCCCCTTTCGGTGATCTGTTCCCCCAGCCACATGAGAAACGCCGTCCCCGACGTCAGCGTGAGGACGGTCAGGATCCGGAACGACCATCCCGGCTGGTACACGACGGACCCGGCCTGTCCGATCCCGGCGACGTTCTCGATCCCCACGGCGATCCCGAGGCCCTGGATCACCGAAAGGACGATCGTTCCGTACCGCGTGTACTGGGTGATCTTGCGCCGGCCGAGCTCCCCCTCCTTCGAGAGCTTCTCCAGCTGCGGGATGACCACGGTCAGGAGCTGGAGGATGATCGATGCGCTGATGTACGGCATGATTCCGAGCGTGAATATCGAGAACCGGCTGACCGCTCCCCCCGAGAACATGTCGATCAGTCCGAAGAGGGTTCCGGACTGGGACGCGAACAGGGCGGTGATCGCCTGGGTGTCGATGCCCGGAGTCGGGATGTACACCCCGATGCGATAGACCGTAAGCAGCATGGCGGTCACGAAGAGGCGCCTCTTGAGCTCCGGCACCTTGGTGATGTTCTGGAAAGCGTTCAGCAAGAGGACGACACCTCCATGGTCCCGCCGGCGGCGGCGACTTTCCGGGCGGCTTCCTTGCTCGCCTTGTCGACCTTGACCGTCACGGCGCGTGTCACTTCCCCGGTTCCGAGGAGCTTGACCCCATCCTTGACGTTCTTTACGACCCCGGCCGCGCGCAAGGCGTCGACGTCGACGACCGACCCTGCGTCGAACCGGTTGAGGTCCTTCACGTTCACGATGGAGTACTCCTTCCGGAACACGTTGCGAAACCCCCGCTTCGGGATCCTGCGCTGCAGGGGCATCTGCCCGCCTTCGTACCCGGGGGGCGATCCCCCGCCGCTCCGCGCGCGCAGCCCCTTCTCGCCGCGCCCCGCCGTTCTTCCCGAACCCGAGCCCTCTCCCCGCCCGACACGTTTGCTGCCGCGTTTCGATCCCTTGGCCGGTCTCAGTTCGGATAGCTTCATCGGGATTCTCCCAGTTCCTCGACGCGGAGGAGAAACTTCACCTTTTCCACCATCCCCCGGATTTCGGGGGTGTCCTTTCTCGTCACGGAGCGGTTCACCCGCGTGAGGCCCAGTCCTTTCACGACGCGCCGCGCAGACTCCGGGCGCCCGCTCAAGCCCCGGACGAGGGTGATGCGCAAATCGCCCCTCATGCCGACACCTCATCGTCCTTCTGCCCGCGCGCTATCTGGACCTGAGCCAGGGTCTTAAGCTGCGAGAGCCCGTCCATGGCCGCCTTGACCAGGTTGTGGGGATTATTGCTCCCGAGCGATTTGGTCAGGATGTCCGCGATCCCCGCCGACTCGATCACCGCCCGGACCCCGCTCCCCGCGATCACCCCCGTTCCGGGAGACGCGGGCCTCATGATGACCTGGCTTGCGCCGTATTTTCCGACCACCTCGAAGGGAATCGTACCATTGACCACCGGGACCCGGAGGAGTTCCCTCTTGGCGTTCTGGACCGCCTTCCGGATGGCGTCGGGAACTTCGTTTGCCTTCCCCAGACCCGAGCCGACGTGTCCGTTTCCGTCGCCGATCACGACCACCGCGCTGAAGGAAAACCTTCGTCCTCCCTTGACCACCTTGGCGACCCGGCTGATGTGGATCACGCGATCTTTCAGGTCCAGCCCATCAGGATTGACTTTCTTCAAACGCGCCTCCCCGTCCCTTCGCGGTTATTTCCTAGAATTCCAGCCCGGACTCCCGGGCGCCATCCGCCAGCTCCTTGACGCGCCCATGGTACAGGAACCCGTTCCGGTCGAAGATGACTCTCCGGATATTCTTCTCGGTGGCCTTCCTGCCGATCCATTCCCCGACCTTCTTCGCGGCATCGCTCTTCTTCAGGTGGCCGATTTCGTCCCGGATCTCCGGGCTGAGCGTGGAGGCGGCGAGAATGGTGGACCCCGTGGTGTCGACCACAAGTTGCGCGTAGATGTGCTTCGCGCTTCGGAAAACGGAGAGCCGGGGGCGTTGCTCCGTTCCGAACAACTTCTTCCGGATCCTTCTCTTTCGCTTCTGCCGCGCGATTTCACGCGTATTTTTCTGGCTCATGGCTTAGTCCTACGCTCCGTCAGGTGGTTTCCGGCCGTAAGGCCCCTTCTACTTCCCGGCGGCCTTTCCGGCTTTCTTCAAGAGGCGTTCGCCCCGGTACCGGATTCCCTTCTGCTTGTAGACGTCCGGTTGCCGGAGGGAGCGGATCTTCGCCGCGGTGAGGCCGACGAGTTCCTTGTCCGCCCCGGACACCTTGATCACCGTGTTCGCCTCCACTTCGGCGCTGATTCCCTTCGGAAGGGGGAACACCACGGGGTGGGAATATCCCAGCGCCATCTGGATCGCGTTCTTCTTGACTTCGGCCTTGTAGCCCACCCCGACGATTTCGAGGGTCTTGGTGAACCCCTCGACGACGCCTTTCACCATGTTCGCCACCAGGGTCCGGTAGAGCCCGTAGAGGTTCCGGGCGGACTCCCCTCCGGGCCGCAGGGCGACGACGGCGTGCCCGTCCCTGACCTCGACCATCACGTTGCCGGGGATCGGGCGGGAAAGCGTTCCCTTCTTCCCGGTGACGGACAGGATGCCGTCCTTGACCTCGACGGTTACTCCGACGGGGATCGCCACCGGCACCTTTCCGATTCTTGACATCGTTGCCTCCCCCGGGGGAACGTACGACCCCGTCACCAGACCTTGCAGAGCAGTTCCCCGCCGATCGCGAGTTTCTTCGCCTTCTCCCCCGTCATCACCCCTCGGGAAGTGGAAAGGATGGCGATTCCGAAACCGTTCTTCACGGTGGGAATCTCGTCTTTTCCGACGTACACGCGCCGTCCGGGCCGGCTCACCCGCTTCATCCCCTTGATCGCATACCCGGACTCGGGTTCGCTTCTCAGGTAGATCCGGAGAACCGGCTGCTTGGGGTCGGGGAGAACGCGGTAGTTCTTCACGAACCCCTCTTCCTTGAGGATCGAGGTGATGTTCTCCAGCACCCCGGTGGAGGGAAGCTCGAGCTGGTCGAACTTCGCCGTCTGGGCGTTGCGGACCCGTGCGAGCAAATTGGAAATATGGTCGTTGATCGCCATCTTAGGTCTCCTACCACTCGCCTTTACCACGCCGGGGAGCTCACCCCGGAGCGCCAGCTCCCGGAGACAGATCCGGCAGAGCTGGAACTTGCGGTAATAGGCTCTCGGCCTCCCGCATCGCGGGCATCGGTTGTATTTCCGGACGCGAAACTTCGGGGTCCTCTTCGATTTGGCGATGATCGATTTTTTTGCCACTCCTTCTCCTCCCGGGAGCGTCAGGCCCGGAACGGCATTCCGAGCAGGCGCAGAAGCTCCAGCCCTTCCTCGTCGCTGCGGGCCGTTGTGACGATCGTAATGTTCATTCCCCTTATTTTGTCTATTTTATCGTAGTTTATCTCCGGAAATATAATCTGTTCCCTTACGCCAAGCGTATAATTCCCCCGTCCGTCGAACCCCTTGGGGGAGAACCCCTTGAAGTCCCTCACCCGGGGCAGCGCCACCCCCATGAGCTTGTCGAGGAAGTGGTACATCCGGTCCCGGCGGAGGGTGACCTTCACCCCGATCGGGACGCCCGCCCTCAGCTTGAAATTCGATATGCTCTTTCTTGCCTTCGTGACCACCGCCTTCTGCCCGGTGATGAGCCCGATCTCCAAGACGGCGGAGTCGATGACCTTGATGTTGTCGATCGCCTCTCCCAGGCCCATGTTGATGATGACTTTCTCGACCCTCGGAACCTGCATCGGATTCCGGTAGTGGAACTTCTCCTTCATCCGCGGAACCACCTCGTCCTTGTAATAACCGGAAAGTCTCGCCATTTCCCGTCACCCCGGTCCGCCGGTTCCCGGCGGGTCTTCGCTACTTCTTCCTGGCCTCGAGGACGTCGCCGCACCGCTTGCAGGCGCGGTGCTTCTCCCCGGAATCCTCGACCACCATGGATATCCGCGTCGGCTTGTTGCACTTGTTGCACATGACCATGACGTTGGAATACGCCAGCGGGGCCTCCTTCTCGATGATGCCGCCCTTGGGATTGGCCTTGCCGGGTTTCGCGTGGCGCTTCACCATGTTGATCTTTTCCACGAAGACGCGGCCCGCCTCCCTGTCCACCTTGAGGACCCTGCCGACCTTCCCCTTCTCCTTGCCCACCATGACCCGTACGATGTCGTTCTTCCGTATCTGGAGCGTCGCTTCCGCCATGTCTCCCTCTGCCTTCCCCTTAGAGAACTTCCGGAGCCAGGGATATGATCTTCATGAATTTCTTGGCACGGAGTTCCCGGGCCACGGGTCCGAAAATCCGGGTTCCGACCGGCTCCCCCTGCGGGTTGATGAGAACGGCCGAATTCTGGTCGAACCGGAGGAAGCTCCCGTCGGCCCGTCCGATTTCCTTGGCGGTCCGAACCACCACCGCCTTGTACACATCGCCCTTCTTGACTTTCCCGTGGGGAATCGCTTCCTTCACGCTGACCACGATGATGTCGCCGACGCTGGCGTATCTCCGCTTGCTCCCCCCGAGCACCTTGATGCAGCAAAGACGCTTCGCTCCGGAATTGTCGGCCGCGTCCAGCATGGTCTGCATTTGGATCATGGCATACGCTCTCCGCTCGAATAATCAGCGAACCACGGGCCGTTCGATCAACCGGGAGACCCGCCACCGCTTTTCCTTGCTCAGCGGTCTGGTTTCGACGATTTCCACCGTGTCGCCGATGCGGTATTCGTTCCCCTCGTCGTGGGCCTTGTAAGTGGTCCGTCGTTTCGTGTACTTTTTATAGACCGGGTGAAGGACGAGCCGTTCCACACGAACGACGACGGTTTTGTCCATGCGGTCGCTCATGACGATCCCGATCTTCGACTTGCGAATCCCGCGGCCTTCTTTCTCTTTTGCCGTCGCCATCTTACCCCGTCTCCCCTCCTTCCTTCTGCCGGAGGAACGTGATGATCCGCGCGAGATCCTTCCGCCGGTTCCGGATGAGCATGTGGTTGTCCAGGGAGGAAGCCGACCGCTTCATCCTGAGGCGGAAGATCTCGTCCCGCAGTTCCGTCTCCTTGTGCTTCAACTCCCCGACCGCGAGGTCCCGGATGTCCTTCTTCCTCATGACCGCCCTATGCCTCCCTCGTAAGGAACTTCGTCTTCAGGGGGAGCTTGTGCGAGGCGAGCCGGAAGGCCTCCCTCGCGGTCGCCTCGTCCACCCCCTCGATTTCGTAAAGCACGAGGCCCGGGCGCACCACGCAAACCCACTCCTCGGGCGCCCCCTTCCCCTTTCCCATTCGGGTTTCGGCGGGTTTCTTGGTGACGGGCTTGTCGGGGAAAATCCGGATCCAGATCTTCCCCCCGCGTTTCACGAACCTGGTCATCGCCACGCGGGCGGCCTCGATCTGGCGGGAGGTGATCCATCCGGCGGTGGTCGCCTTCACTCCGTAGTCTCCGAAGTTGAGAGTGTTCCCCGCCTGGGCTGCTCCCCTTCTCCGCCCCTTCTGCGTCTTTCGGAATTTCACCCGTTTCGGCGCAAGCATGCCTCAAGGTTCTCCTATTCGCCCTTGGACTCGCGGGAGGGAGACTGCAGGACTTCTCCCTTGTAGATCCAGACCTTCACCCCGATCTTTCCGTAGGTGGTTTTCGCCTCGGCGAATCCATACTCGATGTCCGCCCGCAGGGTATGGAGGGGAACCCTTCCCTCCCGATACCACTCCGAGCGGGCCATTTCGGCGCCCCCCAGGCGTCCGGCCACGTGGATCTTGATCCCCTTGGCCCCGAGCTTCATCGAGGAGAGGACCGTCTTCTTCATGGCCCGCCGGAAGGCGATGCGCCTCTCGAGCTGCATGGCGACGTTCTCGGCGGTCAGCTGGGCATCGGTCTCCGGTCGGCGTATCTCCTGAATCGTGATCGAGACCTCCTTCTTGGCGAATTTCTGCAGGTCCTTCTTGAGGTTCTCGATCTCGACCCCCTTCTTCCCGATGACGATTCCGGGCCTCGCCGTGTGGATGATGACGTGGACGCGGCTGGACTTCCGCTCGATCTCCACCGCCGACACCCCGGCATGGATGAGCCGCTTCTTCACGTAGGACCGGATGCGCAGGTCCTCCTGCAGGTTCGCTGCGTAATCCTTCTCGGAGTACCATCGCGATCGCCAATCCTTGATGATCCCCAGGCGAAACCCGTACGGATGTACCTTCTGCCCCAAAAGCCGCCTCCCTTCGGTCCGTTGTTTCCCCGTTACTTCTCGTCGACCACGATGGTGATGTGGCTGGTCCGCCTCCGGTACCGGTGGGCCCGCCCCATCGGCGCGGGACGGAACCTCTTCATGGCCGCCCCCCCGTCCACATACGCCTTCTTCACGAACAGGATGCCTGTGTCGATCACGCCCGTCTGGGCGGCGTTCGCAACGGCGGAGTCGAGCACCTTCCTCACCGTTTTGGCGCACGCCTTGTTCGCCAGCTTCAGGACCGTCTGCGCATCGGAGATGTTCTTTCCGCGGATCAGGCCCACCACGAGCCGCGCCTTCCTCGGGGAGACACGCATGAACCTTGCCGTCGCTCTCGCTTCCATCGCCGTTCTCCTTCCGCGGCCTACTTCTTCACCTTGGCCTTCCGGTCGCCCGAATGGCCGTGGAACGTGCGGGTTGGCGAAAACTCCCCGAGCTTGTGACCCACCATGTTTTCCGTGACGAAAACGGGCATGAATTTCCGGCCGTTGTGGACGGCGAAGGTGAAACCCACCATGTCCGGGATGATGGTGGACCGCCTGGACCAGGTTTTGATGACCTTCCTGTCGCCCTGCTCGACCGCCCTGCGCACCTTCCGCGCCAGGCTTTCCTCGACATACGGTCCCTTTTTGATCGATCGCGCCACGGAGGTTACCCCTTGTTCGTTTATTTCCGACGCTTTACGATGTAGGGGTCGGAAGCCTTGTTCTTGCGGGTCTTGTGCCCCTTGGTCGGCTTTCCCCACGGCGTGCAGGGATGCCTCCCCCCGGAGGATTTCCCCTCCCCCCCGCCGAGCGGGTGGTCCACCGGGTTCATGGCCACGCCCCGTACCGTCGGCCTCCGGCCGAGCCAGCGGCTCCTGCCGGCCTTCCCGAGCGACACCTTCTCGTGGTCCAGGTTCCCCACCTGCCCCACCGTCGCCATGCAATCGATGAATACGAGCCGCACCTCCCCGGACCCGAGGCGCAAGTGGGCGTACTGCCCCTCCTTCGCGAGAATCTGGACGACGTTGCCCGCCGCCCTTGCCAGCTGCCCCCCCTTGCCCACCTTGAGCTCCACGTTGTGGACCATCGTCCCCACCGGGATCTGGCGGATCGGAAGGGCGTTGCCCGGTTGGATATCCGCGTCGTTGCCGGAAACAACCGTGTCTCCCACGGAGAGCCCCACCGGGGACAGGATGTACCGTTTTTCCCCGTCTGCGTAATGCAGGAGGGCGATGCGGGCAGACCGGTTCGGGTCGTATTCGATCGCGGCGACCTTGGCGGGGACGTCCTTCTTGTTTCTCCGGAAGTCGATCACCCGGTATTTTCTCTTGTGTGCCCCCCCGCGGTGCCAGGACGTGATTCTCCCCTGGTTGTTCCTGCCCGCACGGTTTTCCCTCTTCTCGACGAGACTCCGCTCCGGCTTCTTTTGGGTGAGGTCCTCGTTCGTGAGAACCGTCATGGAGCGGACGCCGGGGGAGGTCGGCTTGAATTTTTTGATTCCCATGTCCTATGGCTCCTTGCCTGCCTGCGCGTCACACGCCTTCGAAAAACTCGATCTTGTCGCCCGGTTTGAGCACCACGACCGCCTTCTTCCAGCCGGGACGCCTTCCGACGATCCGCCCCCTGGTCTTCGTCTTGCCGGAGACGCGCATCGTCTTGACGTCGAGCACCTTGACCTTGAACAGCTTCTCGACCGCCTCCTGGACCTGCTTCTTGTTCGCCCGGGGGTCCACGGCAAACGTCACCGCGTTGGAGGTCTCCTTGAGCAATGTCGCTTTTTCCGTGATCAGCGGCCGCTTCAGTACGTCCGTGATGTTCATTTCCCCAGCACCTCGCTGATGATTTCGAATGCCGGCCGCGTGAACACCAGCTGCTCGTACGAGAGAATGTCGACCACATTGAGGGCGGAAACGGGAAGCGACTTGAAGGACGGGAGGTTGCGGATCCCCAGATCCAGCGTCTTCTTGGGCTCCTCCGTCACCAGAAGGGCGTGGGAAAGGCCGAGCTTCCCGGCGACCTTCAGGAACTCCTTGGTCCGCGGACCCGGAAGGTCCAGGTCGTCCACGAGCACGATCCTGTTTTCCCTGGCCCGGGCGCTCAGGGCGCATCGGAGTGCGGCCTTCATGGCCTTCCGGTTGACCTTCTGTTCGTAGCTGCGGGGGTGCGGCCCGAACACCGTTCCCCCGCCGCGGAGCAAGGGGGACCGAATGCTGCCCATGCGGGCGCGGCCGGTTCCCTTCTGGCGATACGGTTTCCTTCCTCCGCCGGAGACTTCCTTCCTGGTCTTCGTCGAGGCGGTTCCCGATCGCTTTGCGTTCCGTTGGGCGACGACCACCTGATGGAGCAGGTGCGTTTTCACTTCGGCCCCGAAGACCGACTCCGGCAATTCGAGCGTCTCCTTGACTTGCCGTTCCTTGTCGAAAAGCTCCAGGGTGGCCATATCGCGCTCCTTACCGCCCGTTTCCCTTCTTGATGGCCCGTCGCACGAAGACGAGGCCGTTCTTCGCCCCCGGCACTGCGCCCCGCACCAGCAACAGGTTCTTCTCCGTCTGAATGGCGACGACCCGCAGGTTGAGAACCGTTACGCGCTCGTTCCCGTAATGGCCGCCCATCTTCATGTTCTTGAATACCCGGGAGGGCCAGGAAGAACCGCCGATGGAGCCGGGGGCACGGTGGTGCATCGAACCGTGGGACGCCCCTCCGCCCTTGAAACCCCACCGCTTCACCACTCCCGCGAATCCCCGTCCCTTCGTCTGTCCCGTGACGTCCACGTAATCCCCTTCCCGGAAGATATCGACCCGGATTTCCTGGCCGACCTCCAGGGAGGAATCGGACTCGACGCGAAGCTCCCGGAGCGCGCCGAACGCCCCTTTCCCCGCCTTCTGGAAATGGCCGAGCATCGGCTTGCTGACACGATGCGCCTTCTTCGCCCCGAACCCGAGCTGAACCGCGTCGTACCCGTCGCTCTGCCCCTTTTTTCTCTGGACTATGGTGCAGGGGCCCGCCTCGATCACCGTCACGGGGACGACTCTCCCCTGGGCGTCGAAGATCTGGGTCATTCCCAATTTCTTCCCTATGATCCCGGTCGTCATGATTTGCACCTTATCGCCTCACCCGGCAAACACCCGTTCGTTGAGTTCGTCAGAGCTTGATCTCCACTTCCACCCCGGCCGGAAGGTCGAGTTTCATGAGCGCATCGATCGTCGCGGCGGGCGGCTCGTGGATGTCCAGCACGCGCTTGTGCGTCCGGATCTCGAATTGCTCCCGGCTCTTCTTGTCGACGTGTGGCGAGCGGTTCACGGTGAACCGTTCGATCTTCGTGGGGAGGGGAATCGGCCCCGCCACCTTCGCCCCGGTCTGCTTCGCCTTTTCGACGATCTCGCCGGTCGCCTTGTCCAGGAGCTTGTAATCGAACGCTTTCAGGCGGATACGGATCTTCTGGTGTTCCATCGCCAAGGGACCTCCCCCTTCCTTTCGTTTCCGTTATTCCACGATGTCCGAGACGACGCCGGCGCCCACGGTGCGGCCGCCCTCCCGGATCGCGAACCGAAGCTCCTTCTCCATCGCCACCGGCACGATCAGCTCCACCGACAGCGGCACGTTGTCCCCGGGCATCACCATCTCCACACCCTCCGGCAAGGAGGCAACCCCCGTCACGTCCGTCGTCCGGAAGTAAAACTGCGGACGGTACCCGTTGAAAAACGGAGTGTGACGACCTCCCTCCTCCTTCGTCAGGATGTACACCGACGCCTTGAACTTCCGGTGCGGAGTGATCGACCCCGGCTTCGCCAGCACCTGCCCCCGCTCCACCTCGTCCTTCTTCGTCCCCCGAAGCAACACGCCGATGTTGTCCCCCGCCTGACCCTGATCCAACAGCTTCCGGAACATCTCCACGCCCGTGGCGACCGTCTTCTGCGTCGGACGAATCCCCAGAATCTCCACCTCGTCCCCCACCTTGACCACCCCGCGCTCCACACGGCCCGTCACCACCGTCCCGCGACCCGAAATCGAAAACACGTCCTCCACCGCCATCAAAAACGGCTTGTCCACGTCCCGAACCGGCATCGGAACAAACGAATCCACCGCGTTCGTCAGGTCGGTGATGCACTGGCACGACGCGCACCCCGCCTTCCCGCAGCCGCACTCCAGAGCCTTCAGCGCCGAACCGCGAACGATCGGGACCTCATCCCCAGGAAAATTGTACTTGGTCAACAGCTCCCGGAGCTCCAGCTCCACCAGCTCCAACAGCTCCGGATCGTCCACCATGTCCACCTTGTTCAAAAACACCACGATGCACGGAACCCCCACCTGGCGGGCCAGCAGAATGTGCTCCCGGGTCTGAGGCATCGGACCGTCCGCCGCCGAAACCACCAGAATCGCGCCGTCCATCTGCGCCGCGCCCGTGATCATGTTCTTCACGTAGTCGGCGTGACCCGGACAGTCCACGTGCGCGTAGTGACGCTTCGGCGTCTCGTACTCCACGTGAGCCGTCGCAATCGTGATCCCCCGCTCCCGCTCCTCCGGAGCCTTGTCAATCTGATCAAACGCCACAAACTGCGCCAGCCCGCGAGTCGCCAATACCTTCGTGATCGCCGCGGTCAACGTCGTCTTGCCGTGATCCACGTGACCGATCGTACCGACGTTGACGTGAGGCTTCTTGCGCTCGAATTTCTGCTTGGCCATGTGCGTTCCGCTCCTTAGATGGTTAGGTGTGCCTCGCCAATGTGGAGCCCACGAGCAGGATCGAACTGCTGACCTCGTCCTTACCAAGGACGCGCTCTGCCGACTGAGCTACGTGGGCGCGTTCTTTTCTGGAGCGGGCGACGGGAATCGAACCCGCGACCAACAGCTTGGAAGGCTGTGACTCTGCCAACTGAGTTACGCCCGCAGATTTTATAATCTTTCCATTATATTAATGAAATCCGTATAGGTCAATAGTTTCGAATCGACATATCTTCCCCGGCAAGGCATGGTGGAGGGGGGAGGATTCGAACCTCCGTAGGCGCTGCCAGCAGATTTACAGTCTGCCCCCTTTGGCCACTCGGGTACCCCTCCACGGGGATCTCTGGAGCCGACGGAGGGAATCGAACCCCCAACCGTCTGATTACAAATCAGATGCTCTACCGTTGAGCTACGTCGGCCCGAGGGAAAAGTTTTAAAAACAAAGCATTTAATACTATTCTTCCCCGGATGTCAACGCCTTTCAACATGCCTTTCAACATGCCTTTCAACACGCCATTCAGACGCCTTCCGCCGGGTCGGATGCCGCCGGGGAAAGGTGCATCAGGTTTTCCGGAGGACGCGTGCGCAGAACGCGAGGATGCCCGAAGTCACCCCGACGTTGAGGGAGTCGATGCCGCCCTCCATCGGGATGCGCACCGACCCGTCGCACTTCTCCCGGACCAGTCTCCGGATCCCCGCGTCCTCGCTTCCGAGGACGAACCCGATCCGGTTGGCCGGCGAGAACGCCGACACGTCGGTCTCCCCGTCCTCGACGGACGCAAAGACCCAGAACCCCGATTCCTGCAGTTCCTCGATCGCGCGGGCGAGGTTGGTCACCTGGACGACGGGGACGTGCGCGGCCGCCCCTGCGGAGGCGCGGAACACGGCCGCCGTAACGGGACAGGACCGGTCCCGGGGGATCACGACCCCGGACAGGCCGAACGCGCGGGCGTTCCGAAGAACCGTCCCGAGATTGTGGGGGTCGGTGATCCCGTCGAGAAGAAACACGGCGGCGCTGGCGGGGAGAGAGCGGAGCCATTCCGTCCAATCGGAATACCGAAATTCCGGGATCTCCGCCGCGATCCCTCCCCCCTCCTTTTCCCCGGTCCGCCGGTGCCACTCCTCCCTCGCGCAGGTAAGGCAGGGCACGCCCGCCGCCTCCGCCCTCGCTGCGATGGCCTGCCTGACCTTCCCGGGAACCGAATCGGCAAGAAGGACCTTTCTCGGCCGCTGCAACCGGGACGAGAGGATTTCCTCCACGGGATGGTGCCCGGTGACCCACATGTTGTCATGACCCCCGCGGACCGGCTTCTCTTCCGCTCCGCATCTCGGCCGCAAACCGTCTCGCCGCGGCGACCGGGTCGGCGGCCTTCGTGATCGGCCTCCCTACCACGAGGTAGTCCGCTCCGTTCCGCATCGCGTCGAACGGGGTCACCACCCTCTTCTGGTCCCCCACCGCGTCCTCCGGGAGGCGGACTCCCGGGGTGACCAGGACGGCCGACCTCCCCGCGAGTTCCCGGACAGCCGCTACTTCCCGGGCGGAGCATACGATCCCGCCGATCCCCTCCCGCACCGCCATCCTGGCCAGACGCACCACCAGGTCCGCCGGAGGAGATGAAAACCCGATCTCCGAAAGGTCGGATTCGTCGATGCTCGTGAGCACCGTGACGGCCAGGACCGTGGTCCCCGTCCCCCTCGCCGCCTCCGCGGCGCGGGCGAGCATCTCCCTTCCCCCGGAGGCGTGCACCGTGGCGAACTTGACTCCCAGCGCCGCGGCGGAGCGGACGGCCCCGGCCACCGTGTTCGGGATGTCGTGGAACTTCAGATCGAGGAAGACGTCCGCCCCCGTCTCGCGAACCTTCCGGACAAGTTCGGGCCCGCCGCGGGGGAAGAGCTCCATCCCCACCTTGAACATCCCCACCTCCCCGGCGAGGGCTTCCACGACAGCAAGGGCGGAGTCCGGGGAATCGGTGTCCAGCGCGACGATGATCCGTTCCTTCACGGGGCGCACTCCTTTTTTTTCTCCTGCGCCGCGGTGCACACCCGGGCGACGACCTCGGAGATTTCCACCCGATCGGTCCGGCCCGTCTTCCGGTCCCGGATCTCCGCGCAGCCGGCCTCGTAATTTTTCTCCCCGAAGGTAACGCGCAGAGGGATGCCGACCAGGTCCGCGTCCTTGAACTTGATCCCGGCCCTTTCGTCCCGGTCGTCGAACAGCACCTCGATCCCCCGGGCGGAGAGCTCCTCTCCCACCCGTTCCGCCTCCTTCACCAGGCCGTCGTTTTTCGTGTTCACCGGCAGCACGCATGCCTCGAACGGTGCGATCGATATCGGCCAGACGATCCCGTCGTCGTCGTGGTGTTGTTCGATGGCCGCCGCCGCGGTCCTCCCGACGCCGATGCCGTAACATCCCATTACGATCGGCTGTTCCTTCCCGAAGGCGTCGAGGTAGGTGGCGGAAAGCGCCACGCTGTATTTCGTCCCGAGCCGGAATACGTGTCCGACTTCGATTCCCCGGGAAAAGCGAATAGGCCCCGAGCACCGGGGGCAGCGGTCCCCCTCCTCGACGAGTCGCAGGTCGGCGTAGCTTTCCGGGAGGAAGTCCCTGCCGGGGACGACATCCACGAGGTGGGCGTCCTTTTCGTTGGCCCCCGTCGCCCCGGAGGCGATCCCCCGGACGGAGTGGTCGGCCAGGACGCGTGCGGAAAGCCCCACCGGCCCCGCGTACCCGGACGGCGCCCCCGTGATCTCGCGCACGCGTTCCTCGCCCGCCAGTTTCACCCAGTCGGCGCCGAGGCGGTTCTTCACCTTGACCTCGTTCACTTCGTGCTTCCCGGAAAGCACAACCGCCACGTCCCCCTTGTCCGTTTCGAACAGGAGGGTCTTGAAAAAAAGGCCCGGGGCAATCCCCAGGAATGCGGACACCTCCCCGATGGTCCGTTTCCCGGGAGTGGGCACCTTCCTCGGGGGTCCCGGCGCGGGGGTGGCGGCGGGAACGCTTCCTTCCGGACCGCATTCCGCCTTCTCCACGTTGGCGGAATATTCGCAGGCCCCGCAGGAGACGATCGCATCCTCGCCGGAATCCGCGATCACCATGAACTCGTGGGAGCTTTTCCCCCCGATCGGCCCGGTGTCCGCCTCGACGGCCCGGAAGGCAAGCCCCATTCGCCGGAAGATCCGGGAGTAGGCGTCGTACATCTTCTGGTACGACCCGGCCGCCCCCTCCTCGTCCGCGTCGAAGGAGTAGGCGTCCTTCATGAAGAACTCCCTCCCGCGCATCAGCCCGAACCTCGGCCGGATCTCGTCGCGGAACTTGTCCTGGATCTGGTAGAGGTTCAACGGGAGCTGGCGGTACGAGCGGACCTCCCGCCGGACGAGGTCGGTGATCACCTCCTCGTGGGTCGGACCCAGGCAGAACTCCCGGTCGGCCCGGTCCCGGAACCGGAGCAGTTCCTTCCCGTAGGCGTCCCACCGGCCGCTCTCCTTCCACAGTTCCGCCGGGATGACGGAGGGCATCAGCACCTCCTGCGCCCCCGCGCGGTCCATCTCCTCCCGGATGATTCCCTCCACCTTCCGCAGGACCCGGAGACCTGCGGGGAGGTAGTTGTAAATTCCCGACGCCACCTTGCGGATGAGCCCCGCGCGGAGCATCAGCCGGTGGCTTACGACCTCCGCGTCGGACGGGGTTTCCTTCGTCGTCGGCATGAGGTACCCCGAGTACCGGATCACCGCGACCTCTCCTTTTCCGCCGCCAGCCGCAGGGCGCACCGGACGACCTCGGCGACGATCTCTTTTTCCTTCACCTTTTTGATGACCTTTCCCCGGACGAAGAGGAGAGCCTCCCCCCGGCCGCCGGCCACCCCCACGTCCGCTTCCCTGGCCTCCCCGGGCCCGTTCACGGCGCACCCCATGACCGCCACCTTCAGGGGGACCGTCAACCGGGAGAGCCGACGCTCCACCTCCCGGGCGATGCCGACGACGTCGATCGAGACCCTTCCGCACGTCGGGCACGAGATGAAATCCGGTCCCCGCTCCCGCAAGCCGAGGCTTTTCAGTATCTGCCACCCGACGCGTACCTCCTCCTCGGGGGGTCCGGTGATCGATACCCGGAGGGTATCCCCGATCCCCTCGGATAGGAGGATCCCGAGTCCCACGGCCGATTTCACCGTCCCGGAAAAAACCGTCCCCGCCTCGGTCACGCCGATGTGGAGAGGATAGTCGAACTTCCTCGAGAAAAACCGGTACGCCTCGACCGTGGTCGGGACGTCGGAGGCTTTTAGGGAGAACTTGATCTGCCGGAACCGGGCTTTCTCGCATAGCCGGACTGCCCGCGTGGCGCTCTCCAGCAGCGCTTTCGGGGTCGGCCCCCCGTGCCTGTCCAGGAGGTCCTTTTCCAGCGAGCCGGCGTTCACGCCGATCCGGACGGGGATTCCCCCGGACCGTGCCGCCTGCAGCACTTCAAGAGTCCTGGCCCCTCCCCCGATGTTCCCCGGGTTGATCCGCAGGCCATCCGCGCCCGCCTCCGCGCATGCGATGGCGATCCGGTAGTTGAAATGCACGTCGGCGATCACGGGAATCGGGGAGGAGGATTTGATCCGCCGGAACGCCCGCACCGACGCCTCGTCGGGGACAGCGACCCGGACGATTTCGCACCCCTCGCGCGCGAGCGAACGGATCTGGGCGATGGTTGCGCGAACGTCCCGCGTGTTCGTGTTCGTCATGCTCTGGACGGAGACCGGGGCCCTGCCGCCCACGTACACGTTCCCGACCCGGATACGGCGGGTCTTTCTCCTTTTGATCATCGTGCGGATTACTATAAGCGAGGAGAGGGAAGAGCGTCGACGTTAATTTTGCGAACGCGAAATCCTGAAAACGTATTCGATATCCCCCCCGTCCCCGTCGGAAACGAGAAGGACCACCGGAATTCCCCTTCCCTGGGGTACGGCGGATTCCTCCCAAGACACGGCGGTTCCGGACAGGGTCACTCCCTCCGGGAGCGATTTGGGGCGGATGGAAACCGGGTCGCCGTCGGGATCCGTGACCCGTACACGTCCCGTATACCTTTCTCCACTCCCTCGGGAGACGTCCACCCCTTCCACCACGGGAGGCGCGTTGACGATACGGACCTTCGGCGAAAAAGCTTTTGAACCCAATGCGATCCCATCGTATACCTGAACTTCAGCATGAATCCAGGAATTCTTGGTTCCCTTCCCCGGAGACAGGGTCTCGGCTGTCTCTCCCGGGATTTCCCTGTCGTCTTGGAACCAGCGGCACCGGTGGGAGACCGGGTCACCATCGGCGTCACGGGAGGAAACAACCAGTCGGAGGGTGTCTCCCTTCTTCGGGGCCTGGGGGGAAATCGACACGGATACGATCTCGGGGAGGGCATTTTGGACGATTGCCTTGGAAGAATCGACGGAGATCCTCTCGTCATTCACCGTCACCTGCGCCCTTGCCGTGATTACATCCCCCCGCCGGAGGGACGTTCCCGCAAGCCGGTCGGTTCCTCCCCTTGTTTCCCCTCCGTTCACGTACCAGCGAAGATCCTCCAGGGCAACCTTGCTCCCCGGAGGGGAATTCAATAACACCGCCCGGACGCCGGTCAGGGCATCCGGCCCTGCGGGGACAAGCGCAAGGGAAACCCCGCCGGCCCGGGAAGAGACCGGGGCCGGAATTCCGGATTCGGACGGGGTATTGCCCTCCTTTGCGATCGTCGGATCGGGCGCGGACGAAACAATTGCCCGGTCCCCTCCCGCTTTCCCGCACCCCGAAAAGCAGAGGGACAGGAGGAGGACGATTACGATTTCCTGGTTTCGGCACCTCACTGGGCGATCCATTCCTTCCATTTTTTCAACTTCTTGAAGGAAGCGGGGGTATCGACGGGGATCACCGTCATTCCGGCATTCGTCGTCCCGATGTACAGGGACGCGCCACCGCTCGCATTCATCGAGAGCACCGGACTGCTCGGGATCCCCCCGCCGGCAAGCTGCGCGGAGCGCTGTTTCCCGGTGACCCCGGTCACGGCAAGGATCCCCGCGCCGGCTGTCGCCCCCGTTCCTGCCGGTGCCTGGAGGTTTAACGACAAGCCGTACAACCGTGCGATCCCGCCGCCGCCGCAGGGGTCATTGGTCGGCTGGAAGGTCGTAAAGTAGAGCTGCCCGTTGAAGACGACCGGGCCCGTGAGGACCTTTTCGCTGGAGTTCGGCAGGCCCGCGAACCAGCCGTGTCGTCCGCCTGCCACCGTGCTGAAGACGGTCTGGTCGGTGTTCGACAGCACGCTTCCAAAATCCGACAGGTTTCCGTCGTTGTAGGGACTCCCCGGGTTATCGTCCTGGATCGCGTAAAATTTCCCGGTTCCGCTCCCCTGGGGATTTTCCTGGTCTCCCGAACCGTAATAGATCCACGGTTTCAGCGCCCCGTCAAAAGCGACCTCCGGTTTGTTGAAGAAGGGCTGCGCCGGAGGAAGGGTGGACGGGGCGAAGATGCGCTTCCCGCTCCAGCCGGAGGTCACCGTCTTGGACGAACTGTCGTAACTCCCCGTCGCGTTCACGTCGAACCTCCACAGCTGCCCCCCGTGATCGACTTGGTAGACGTAATCCACGTAATTGTCGCCATTGGAGTCGATGGGCACAGGGGGAGAAACCAAGGGATACGCCATGCCGGAGTCGGACGCTGCGTCAAGCGTCCAGATCACCTTCCCCAGCCCGATATCGATGACGTAGAACGCCTTGCCGAGGGGACTGACCAGCGCCTCTCCCGCATTGTGGGCGGAAAGTTTTCTGTCTGCATTCCCCGTGGAGGGGATACCGGTAAAGCTGGTCGGCGTGATTGCGCTGTACACGGCGAGATCCGTTCCGATCTGAAGCGTGCCGGAACCGGGGAACCCTTCCGTGGAGGTGACGGAAATACTCGTTGCTCCCGCGAGGACGTTCGCCGTCAGGGTCGGCGGGGTCCAGTATCCGCCCCCGACGAAGGCGACCCAGCGGTCTTTCACGACCCCTCCGTCGGTGATCTTGACTTTCCCGATCGCCGGCGTCGACCAGGTCTCCCCGAGGGTCGGAATGTCGGATCCGGTGAGCTCCCAGAGCAGCCTGGAATAATCATTCGCCGTGACTTGCGACGAATTGGGGGTGGATCTGTCCGGAGGATGGGTGACATCGAGGGCAAACAGGCCCCTGCCCCCCTTTCTCAGGCCGGAAACGAGGACTGTCTTCCATTCCGAAGATTGTCTGACGTTGTCGCCGTTCGCATCCAGCCACACGTCCGCCACGGCGGGGGAACCGTCCACCAGGTAGGGGTGGCTCGAGGACGTGGTCTCTTTCATCTTGTTCAGCTTGCCAAGAAGCATCCTGGGGATATAGGCGAAGAGCTCTTCCCCTGTCCCGTCATCGTAGCTCGGGGGGGTGAGCGAGGTTCGCCAGATCCCCGCGTCGAACGCGTGGAGCATCCCGTCGTTGCCCCCCGTATAAATGACGCGCTGACGGTGTTCCTGGGTTTTCAAAAAACTATCACAGGAGCCCGACAGGCATTCCGCCGTGGAGAAGCCCGTATCGAAAAAGAACGGGTTGGGCGACTTCACCAGGACCGGGTTGGAATGGAAAATGTCCCCCAGCCTCTTGGCCGCGTTTGTCCGAAGAACCACGTTGTTGATCAGGTCGTCCCGCCCGGAGGACGGCACGCCGAGGACGTTGTTGTCCAGCCAGCTGTTGGAGGAGGAGAAGATCTGCCGGGACCAGGTTCCCGAGGAGTACGATGCGGTGTACACGTTCCTCGGCTCGGAACCGTAGTTCCTGTTGATGCTGTACAGTGTTTCCCCGCCGTCCCAGAAAACGACCAGGGGAGACGTCAACGCCCCGTTGTCCTGCAGACCGATGCAGCCCAGGTGCCCTTCCCAGAAGGTTTCGGGTGCGTTGGCCGGAATGAACGTGGCAAGGTACAGCTTGTTGCTGTCGGTGGTCCGCACCGCGGGAACCACGGGGTAGGTGAACGAGCGGGACTGCACATTGATGGTTCCGAACGAGGTTTGCAGCGCCGTCAGGAGGTCGTCGGCGTTGTTCGAGAAAAACGCATAGCCGGCGGCGAGCGCGGTGTTGTCGCCGGACGCCGCAACACCGGCGTACTCCGCGTCGGTGAGATCGATCCCCTTTTGCTCGGCCATCCTCCGCAACACCTGGCGGAACACCTTGAGATGGGGACGGTCGGATCCCGAACCGTCCACGAGCATCCCCACCCCTACGACGAAGAGCGTAACCCCGCTGTCGGCCAGGAGTTTTGCCTGACGGATCCCCTCGGAGTTCCGCGCCTTCTGTCCCGTGTTGCTTGTTCCCGGGATGCCGTCGGCATTGAAGTAGGCAAGTTCCCCGTCATGGCCGCTTGCATAGAAGGTGGCTCCTCCTCCGCTGCCGCCGTTGGCGACCGTGTCTTCCCCGTCGGTGACGAGAACGACAAACTTTTTCCGGCAGGCAACGGCATTGTCGTTTACCGCAGCGACGTTGAAATAGGTTCTTGCCGCTTCGACCGACCGGGCCATCGGGGTACCGTTTCCCGAGCTCGGGGTGTATCGGGTTTTGATTGCATTCCAGACGGAACGATAGGAATTGACGTAGGGGGGCTGGTTGGTCTCGGAGCTAGTGGTCTGCACCGGAACCGTCATCAGGTCAATTCCGTTCCAGGTATTGGTGGGCCCGTAGATCATCAGGCCGAGTCGCAATCTCAGGGCATTTTCGTCCCCTGCCGCGGTGATGTTCTGGTTGAATATGTCACCGGGAGTGCCGGACGTGTCCGGGAGAACGTGGGATCTTTGCGTCGGGTACGAGTAACCGGTCCCCGAAATCGTGACCGTGGAATCGTCTGCGTTCAAGAGCTGGTACAGGACCCGGTACGCCACGTCGAGACGCGTATTGGATGTCCCGTCCCCGTCGAGGTCCCCGACCGCCGAACCTCCGGGGTTACTGGTCATCGACCCCGTATCGTCGACGATCAAAAGCACGTTCGGAGCGGCCTGCGCCTTGAAGATTTCGGCATCGTCGCCCCGCGCCGCACGGGGAAGGAAACCTGCGGATGTCACCGTGACGATCAGGAAGAAAACGAAGCCTAGGTTGCCGCTTCTACGTTTCGACGCCATCTCCATGCCTCCTCTGTGCTTCCTTGCATTCCTAGTAATTCGTCCCCGCGGGCACCGGCCCGTAGCTTACATCGGCATCCACGCGCACGCCCCCCGTGAACCCCGAAGGGGCCTGGCCGCTCGAGGCGACCGAAAAGATTGCGAACTTGTAGTTCGACCCGAAGCCGGGCTCGGGCGCGGAGGCGCCCGTATTGTTGGACTGTACGGTGTAGGCGGCGGTCATGCCGGTCCCGACCGTGAGCGCCGCCGTGTAATCGGATCCCGCAGGGTAGATGGTCGGGAGCTGCGCGATTCCGAAATACACCCCGGATTCGGCGGTGTTGCGGGTGATCGTTCCGACCCTGTGGTTCAGGGCGATGTTCATATCCGTAGTGGAAATGCTGACCGCGTAGATCCCGACGGCGGTCAGGAGCACGAGGATGAGAATCGTGATGACCAGGGCATTGCCCGACCGGTTCATGCTCACACTCCCGAATTGCGGACGTCCACCGTCAACTCCAGCACCCTGCGGCGGTAGCCGTCCGTTCCCGTTCCCGCGGCGTGATTGCCGAGGGCGGGACGGACTTCCGTCCACCCTTTTTCCGGAAATTTCGTGCGGGCGATCAGAAGAATGCGTACCTGGCGTATCTGCCCCGGATTGCCGGGATTGTCGCTCCACGCGTCCGCGACCCCGTCGCCGTCGGTGTCCAGCCGGTACTGCAACTGCATGTCCTCGATGCTGTCGCCCACCGGCTGGGGAGCCGCGCTCGCCATCCGGTCCACCATGAGGGTCGGACGGGTGGGGTCGGTCGTGCTGTCGATGTAATAGCGGAGGAATCGCACCTTCGACAGCGTGGAGCCCGACCCGTATCCCCCGGGAGGGAAGGTGTTGTGCCCCCCCGGTTCGTTGTAGTCTCTCGCCGCACCGCCGGGGTTGTGCTGGAGCTTCAAGGCCCCCCCCTGGACCTGGGTTACCTGGAACATGTCCGCGGCGGACCCGTTGGTGATGATGCAGAGGTCCCCATCCCAAAAACCGGCTACGCTGTCCACGTTGAATTCCGCCGAGGAGTCGGGCATCGGACTGCTGATCGTCGTGGGAGGCTGATTGGCATCCATGTCATACAGGTACAGGATGTAGATGGAGTCGGGACCGGCCGTGTTGTCCACCGGATACAGGGAACGGATGGTGGTGACGCCGGTGCCGATCAGATTGTTCGGGATGGTGACCGGCGCCGGGATCCCGTACCCCGCCAGCCGCAGATCCCGGGAAAGGACTTCCATTCCCTCCCTTTGGTTCTGCTGCATCGCCGCGACCTGGCTTTGCACCTCGAACGATTTTTTCTGGAACGAGTAGGTGGCGAATACGGCCGTCATCGCGATGGAGAAGATCACGACCGACGCCATGAGCTCGACGAGGGTGAATCCCGCTTCTCTCCTTGACCGCATCCTCATGTCCCCACGCTGGACCGCTGCGCGACCAGCATCACGTTGTGCCAGATCTTGCTGTCATCCTGCCAGCAGCACCACACGGTGATCGTCTTCAGGGCGGCAGCGGCGACATTGGGGTCCACGCGCCAGATCCGGTAGAACGTCGTTCCGCGGACGACGACGTTATCGCCCGCGGCGCCGGGCAGGGAGGCGTACTCCGGGACCGTCGTCGTGGCCGAGTTGTTGTAGGCGGAAGCGTCCCCCTGGGAGACAACGCTGGTCCAGGCAACCCTCCGGATATTCTCCAGCCTGTCCTGCGCCAGTTGGGTGGCAATGGTTGCCTTGGAGGAAATGGCGTTCCCCTTGACGGCCGTGACCTGGAGAAGCGCAAGCGCCAGAAGTCCTACCGCGAGGATCGTCAGCGAGACGAGCACCTCGATCAGGGTGAACCCTTCCTGGAATTTGCGGCGCTCATGAACAGCCATTTTCCAGCCTCGCCCTTGTCGTCCAGCCGAACACGCGAATGGTCCATTGCTCGCCCAGGGTGTTGGAAATACAGATCCGGACCAGGTCCGAGGGAAAGGTATCCCCGGCGGGATTGAACGTGATCGCCACAGTCCCGGACGTGCTCGCCGTCGTTGCCCCCCCCTGGGTGGTAACAACATTGTCGATGACGGCCCCGAAGGGGGCGGAAACCGGAGATTTCACGGCAGTCCACGAGGTGGAATTCGCGCCGGCGTTCCCCCGCTCAACGGCAACCGTGCGGGCCGAAAAGTCGACGACCAGCCGGTGCTGCCTCCGGGACGAGAACGCCATGGTTCTCGCATCCTCCACCCTCGAAAACAGTTCCCGATGGAAACCGACAGATTCGTTGTGCCGGATCCATTGCAGGACGCTTGACCCGGCCAGCATCGCCCCGATTCCGATGATGGCGATGACGATCACCAATTCCACCAGGGTGAACCCTTTTCTTCGCATCGCCGGTTGACCGTTTCGCTTCATCCGACTCCTCCCGCCCCGGTAACGAGCAAAGGCCGTACCAAGTCGCATCGTTTCCTTAACCCCTGAAAAAAGCGATACATCTCTCCTGACTCATCGGCCGGAAAAGGAAAAACATTTAATGGGGATTAAATAATTTTAGGCAGGAGTACGGAAAAAGGTCACGAAATTTCCCGCAGGGACGACAGGAGGAGGGTGACGGCGTCGCCGGCCTTCTCCCGCAGGTGCAGGTCGGTGACCGACCGCGTCAGGGGGGTCTCTTCCGGGTTGATCTCGACGATGACGGCCCCCTTCCCCTTGGAGAGCCGGGGGATGTGGCACGCGGGGCTCACTTCCGCGGAGGTGCCGATCACCAACAGGACGCTGCAACTTTGCGCCTCGGACTCCGCCTCTTCCTGGGCGCTCCAGGGGATCGGTTCCCCGAACAGGACGAGGTTCGGTTTCAGGATCGTGCCGCATTCGCACCGCGGGGGGATGCCTTCCCGGATCTTCTCCCGGGAAGGATACCGGTTCCAGCACGATAGGCAGATCAGTTCCCAGGCGTTCCCGTGGAACTCGATCACCCTTTGGGACCCCGCCGCCTGGTGCAGGCCGTCCACGTTCTGGGTGATGACCGACCGGAGGACCCCCATCCTCTCCATCTCCGCCAGCCCGGAATGGGCGGGGTTCGGGACGGCGCGGGAGAGAACGTCGACCATCTCGGAGAGCATCGCCCAGACCTTCTCCGGATCACTCAGGAAGGCGCCGATGGTCGCGTATTCCATCGGGTCGTACTTCTCCCACATCCCCTGGGTGCCGCGAAACGCGGGGATCCCGCTTTCCACGGAAATCCCCGCCCCGGTGAGCGCAACCGCGTTCCGGCGGGACGCAAGCGTATCCGCCGCCTCCCGGAAGATCTTTTCCCGCCGGTCGGCCACCTTCCCCTTTCGTCACACCTTGAGGAAGGAACCCAGCTTGAGCGCCAGCCCCATGTCCCCCGCCACCTTCAGCTTCCCGGTCATGAAGGCCATCTGGCTGTTCAGCTTCCCCCCGAGCATGTCGAGGAAATCGTTCTGGGCCATCGTCACGGTGCAGTTCGGGTTCGGCGCATCGCCCGTCGCCACTGCGGCCTTTCCGTCCGTAAACGCGACGTTGTAGCTTTCTTCGCCTACCTTGAACTGGTAGACGCTGCTCATCCCGGCCAGTTTGGACGGATCCGCGTTGAGTTTGGACTCGAGCGATTCGAAATACTCCCTCACGGTCGTTTCGGCCATGTCGCCACTCTCCTTCCCGTCGACCGAAATGAATAGTGATTCATTTATTTCGACGCTACCACCCCTCCTAAGGCCTTGTCAACGTCGGGAGATCGCGGCGGAGGGCAGATAAGAATTCCCGCCGGTGGTATCATTTTCGGCATGCGTGTTTTCGGCCTGACAGGGGGGATATGCTCCGGGAAGAGTACCGTGGCCCGGTTCTTCCGGGAGGAGGGTATTCCCGTCGTGGACGCGGACCGGATCTCGCGGGAGATCACCCTCCCGGGAATGCCCGCCCACGCCGACATTGTCCGGAAGTTCGGAGGCGATCTCCTGCTGCCCGACGGTCGGATCGACCGGAAAAAGCTCGGCGCGATCGTCTTTGCGGATCCGGGGAAGCGCGCGGAACTCGAAGCCGTCACCCACCCGCGCATCGCCTTGGGGATCCGGGAGGCGGTCTCCGCCCTTGCCGCGATGGGCCACTCGATCGCCATCGTCGAGGCGGCGCTCATCCATGAGAAGGGGCGCAGCGGGATGTTCGAGGCGGTGATCGGCGTGGGGTGCGACAGGGGGTCGCAGGTCGAGCGGCTGATGAACCGCGACGGTATCCCGCGGGAGGAGGCGCTCCGGATCGTCTCCGCGCAGATGGATCCCGAGGAAAAGGCCCGGGCTTCCGACTACGTGATCGACAACTCCGGCGACCTCGCGACGACCCGCGCCCGGGTCCGCGCGCTCGCCCGGAAGCTCCGCGTTGGGCGGGGACACTCCTCTCCCGCATCCCGGAGATGAATCAGGAATGTCCCCGATGAGCGGAACCGGCAGCGAGCGGGCGAAGGTCGCGAGCGTAGCGGCGAGGAAGCCCCCCGCGAGCACCTGGCTCCGGGAGGTACGTACGAACCCGTCACCGGGGTCTTTCGCCTAGGTCGAGGAGCATTTCCGGGGGGGTGTACTCCTTCCCGAAAGCATGGGCGACCCCCTCGCAGGTCACCCTGCCCCGGAACGTGTTGAGTCCCGCCCGCAACGCGGCATCCTTCCGAAGGGCTTGCAGAACGCCGAACCGGGCGAACTTCCTCACGTACGGAAGGGTCGCCCTCGTCAATGCGATCGTGGAAGTCCGGGATACGGCCGCCGGCATGTTCGACACGCAGTAATGGACGACTCCCTCCTCGACGAAAAAAGGGTCTGCGTGCGTCGTCGGGCGGGACGTCGCAAGCGTCCCCCCCTGGTCGATCGAGATGTCCACCACGACCGCCCCCCGGGGCATGCCGCGAAGCATCTTCCGGGTGATCAGGACGGGAGGCCTGTCCCCGACGATGAGGACCGTGGAGATCACGAGGTCCGACGCCGTTACCGCCCGTTCGATCGATTTCGGCGTGGAGAGCACGGTCCGGACCCGTCCGCCGGTCTCCTTGCGGACCCTGGCGAGTTCCTCCCGGGAGATGTCGATCACCGTCACGGACGCCCCGATGGAGGCCGCCATCCGCGCCGCGCTCCTGCCCGCCGTCCCCGCTCCGATCACGCATACCGAGGCAGGCTTTCCGCCCGTGACCGGGGAAAGGAGAATCCCCCGCCCTCCCGACGCTTTTTCCAGCCCCCGGGCCCCCATCTGGACGGACAGGATCCCCGCCACCTCGCTCATCGGGCGCAGGAGGGGAAGCCGGCCGGCCCTGGTCACCGTTTCGTAAGCGATCGCCGTTACCTTCCTGGCCACCAGCTCATCCGCCAGCTTCGGGAAGGCGGCCAGGTGGAGGTAGGTGAGAAGGGCTGTCCGGTCGGAGAGAAACCGGAATTCCCGGGGAAGCGGTTCCTTTACCTTGACGACGAGATCGGCGCTCCAGGCGTCCGCCTCGTCTGGGACGATCGTCGCTCCTCCCCTGGCGAACTCCGAGTCCGGGAACCCGCTTTCAAGCCCCGCGCCTTTCTGAACGAACACCCTCGCTCCCGCCTCGCGCAGCGCACGCACGCATCGGGGGGTCGTGGCGACCCGGTTCTCCCCTTCCTTGATCTCCCGCGGGATGCCGATGCTTAGCTTCATCTCTTTCCACCGGCTACCACCACCCGGGAGTCCGCCACCGTCAGCCCCTTCTCGTGGACGATCACCGGGTTCAGGTCCATCTCCTCGATCTCGGGGTGGCGCGTCACGAGGTCCGAAACCCGCAGGAGCAGGTCGCAAAGGGCCGCCACGTCGGCGGGCTTTCTCCCCCGGAGGCCTTCGAGGACGCGGGCCCCGCGGATCTCGGCGATCATCTCCGCGGCGTCTTTTTCCCGCAAGGGGACGATCCGGAACGACACATCCTTCATCACCTCGACCATGATCCCGCCGAGCCCGAACATCACCGCGTGCCCGAACTGGAGGTCCTTCGTCACCCCGATGATGATCTCCTGGCCGGGAGCCGCCATCGCGGCCACGAGCGCTCCGCCGTCCCTCGCCCCGATCCTCACGGCGGCATCCCGGATGCGCCGGTACGCCTCCCGGACCCCTTCCTCGCCGGGGACATGCAGGATCACCCCGCCCACGTCGGACTTGTGCGTCACGTCGGGGGAGTTCATCTTCACGGCGACGGGAAAGCCGATTCGCCGCGCCGCGTCGACCGCCTCGTCCTCGCTTCCCGCCGGGCGCGCGGGGGTGACGGGGAATCCGTTCCCGGCGAGAAACGCCATCGATTCGGCGGGCGTCATCGCCCCTATCCCTCCCCCCTGCTTCCCCGGCGAACCGGGGACCGACCGCTCCGGCACGAATGTTTTCCGGTCGAACCGCGCGTAGCAGGACAGGGCTCTGACCGCCCGCTCCGGCGTCGGGAAGACGGCGATCTTCTTTTCGTGCATCTTCCCCCGCTCCTCCCTTTCCACGTCGGCGCCACCCAGGTAGGCGACGAGATCGCACTTCCCGGGGCGGACGACATCGGAGGCACCGGAGATCGGATCGCCGAAGATCGTCATGACCACGTCGTAATATCCGTCCGCGGCGGACAGGACCTTCCGGTACCGCTCCGCATCGGTGTCCCCCGTAAGATCGAGGGGGTTGCCGACGATGCAGTGGGCGGGGAGAATCTCCCGCAACCGGGTGGCCAGCCCCGGGGGGAGGGAAGCGACGCGAAATCCCTCCTCCTCGGCCACGTCGGTCGCGATGATGGCGGCCCCCCCCGAACTGGTGACGATCAGCATTCTTGGCCCCGGCGGGGGCGGCAGGTACGCAAGCGCCTTGGAAACGTCGTACAGCTCCTCGAGGGTGGAAGCGCGGTGAACGCCGTACTGACGGAAGACGGCGTCGTAGATCTCGTCCTTTCCCGCGAGGGAGCGGGTGTGGGATTCGGCCGCCTTTCTCCCCCGCTCCGTCCGTCCTGCCTTGAAGATCACGACGGGCTTCCCGCACCGTCGAACGGCCAAGAGGAATTTTTTCGCGTCTTTTACTCCCTCGATGTACAGGGCGATGACTCTCGTGTTCGGGTCGTCCGCGAAAAAGGCGACCAGGTCCGCCTCGTCGACGTCGGCGCGGTTCCCCATGCTCACGAACGCCGAGAAGCCAAGCTTGTCCTCGGACGCCCAGTCGGAAAGCGCCGCGCCCACGGTTCCGCTCTGGGACACGATCGCGATCTCCCCTCTGCGCGTGATGAGCGGCCAGGAGGCGCACAGCCCGTGGTACGGGTAGTTGACCCCCTGGCAGTTGGGTCCGATCAGGCGAATTCCGCAGCGGGCGGCGTTTTGAACCAGTTCCTCCTGCAGAGCTGCGCCGTCCTCCCCCGACTCGGCGAATCCCCCCGTGATGACGATCGCGGAGCGGACCTTCCTCTCCCCCAGCTGGAGGATGGTCGAGGGAACGAGCTTCGCGGGGATGATGACGACCGCCAGATCCGTCCCCTCGGGGATCTCGCCTGCCGATCGGACCGAAGGGAACCCCAGGATCACCTCCCCCTTCGGGTTGACGGGGAGAACTTCGCCGGAGAAACCGGCATCCAGGATGTTCCGGAAGATCTGGAACCCCATCTTTTCGGGATTGGCCGACGCGCCGACAACGGCGATGCGTGCGGGCCGGAAAATAGGCGTAAGGGAGGAGTTCATGGGATCCCCTCTGCCAGGTGGCCCGGCCCCCTTCCGGCAAGCCGATGACCCGTGGCAGAAAGCGAAGCGTTTCGGCCGGAAGCGGTTGGCGGGATTGTTGTGGACAATCTAACAAAGGGGAACCGCCGTGTCACTTCCTTTTGCATCCCGGTGGCCGACGGAAAAGAAATAGCGCCGCCGGGAGACAGTCCCGGAGACGCTCTCCCCTGTCCACGTGTTCGCGCTTGTTACACTTTCCTTACGTTGGACGCCTTCTTCCCCTTGGGTCCGGAGGTCACCTCGAACTCCACTTTCATCCCCTCGGTGAGGGAGCGGAAGCCGTCTCCCGCAATCTCGCTGAAATGGACGAAAATATCCTCCCCGTCATCCGGGGTGATGAAACCGTACCCCTTTGCATCGTTGAACCATTTCACCGTCCCTGTTGCCATTCCTCTCGTTCTCCTTTGCTTTTCTCGCCAAGATGGCGGCAGATTCTATCATTTCTCCCGGCAGCGAGCAATTTTTGACAGGCGGGAGTCATCCGGCGGGGAGGGATACCTCCAGGGTACGCATTGCTTCTGCCCGCTCGAGGGCGGATTCGGACCCCAGGTAGATGATGTCTCCCGGCCCCTGTGCGAAGATTTTCTGGGCGAGCTTCGCGAGGGCGATCCGGTTCATGCTCCTTCGGCTTTTCCGGAATTCGAGCATCGTCCCGATCCGGACGATCGTGTCGGTCGAGGGGTCCATCCGATATACGGGAAATCCGCGCATAAGTTGCCGGAAATCAGTGCAATACCCGGGCCTTATTGGGCAACATGAAATCCATTTTGTTTTACGGGAGGTTATCCTCTCGTTATCGTTGGCGATTTTTGGGGTGTGGGAATCTGTTTCCCTAATTTAGGGCATAAGTTTCCCCTCTTTTCTGATAAGGGAAAAAGTTTTCTCAGTCTCACCTGCGAAGGATCGAGGATTTGTCGCTCAGCGCTCTCCAGTGATCCCTCTCCTTTTTCCCGTTCCAGATCGAATGG
>LDXO01000003.1:0-65575 GCA_001443455.1 Deltaproteobacteria bacterium CSP1-8
CCACGAGTTGTTGTCGTCGGTTCCGTCCCGGTTCCCCTCGAGGTTCGCCTCGTTGTGCTTGCCGTTGTACGAGACGATGTCGTGCAGGGTGAAGCCGTCGTGGCAGGTGACGAAGTTGATGCTGTGGTAGGCGGAGCGCCCGTCGTCCCCGTACAGGTCGGCGGAACCGGTCATCCGCCACCCGAGGTCCCGCACCTGGCCACCGTCGCCCTTGACGAACTTCCGGACGGTGTCCCGGAACCGCCCGTTCCACTCCGACCAGTCGACCGGGAAGTTGCCGACCTGGTACGTCCCCAGGTCCCACGGCTCCGCGATCAGCTTCACCCGCTGGAGCGCGGGGTCCTGGGAGATCGCGTCGAAGAAGGAGGCCGAGGCGCGGAACATCCCCTCCTCCCGTCCCAGCACCGAGGCGAGGTCGAACCGGAAGCCGTCGACATGCATCGTCTCGACCCAGTAGCGTAGCGAATCCATCACCAGCCGGATGACGGCGGGGTGCGAGAGTTTCAAGCTGTTTCCGCAGCCGGTGTAGTTCATGTAGTACCGGCCCGGGTCATCCGGCCCGCCGGTGAGGCAGTAATAGGTCGGGTTGTCGATCCCCTTGAAGCAGATCGTGGGGCCCAGCTCGTTCCCCTCGGCCGTGTGGTTGTACACGACGTCGAGGATGACCTCGATCCCGGAGCGGTGGAGCTCGCGGACGAGCGTCTTGAACTCCCCCACCTGGCAGGCCGGGAAGCGACCCGAGCCGTAGGCGACCTCCGGGGCGAAGAACCCGATCGTGTTGTACCCCCAGGAGTTCGTGAGCCCGCGCGCCTCGAGGAAGTCCTCGACGCAATATTGCTGGACTGGGAGGAGCTCGACGGCGTTTATCCCCAGTTCCACGAGGTGCGGGATCTTCTCGATGAACCCGAGGTACGTTCCGGGAGCGGCCGCGCGCGAGGACGGGTGGGCCGTGAAGCCCTTGAGGTGGACCTCGTAGATGACGAGCTTCTCCAGCGGGATGTCCGGCGGGACGTCCCCCCGCCAGTCGAAGACGTCGTCCACCACGATCGACTTCGGGACGACGCGGGAGTTGTCCCGGCCGTCCCGGGAGAGGTCCTTTTCCGGCGCCTCCGGGTCGTACGCCAGGAGCAGGTTGCCGATGTTCTTCGGCCTTGCGGTGAGCGCCTTCGCGTACGGGTCGATGAGGAGCTTGCTCCCGTTGAACCGCATCCCGCGTGCCGGGTCGAAAGGCCCCTCCACCTTGTAGCCGTAGAGCTGCCCCGCCTTCACCCCGTGGACGAATACGTGCCAGAGATGCTTCGTCCGGTTCTCGATCCGGATGACGTCCGCCGGATCCCCGTCCTCCCTGTCGAACAGGAGGAGAAAGACCTCCGACGCGTGCTGGGAATAGAAGGCGAAGTTGACGCCTTCCGGTCCCGGCGTGGCGCCCAGGGGATAATGCCTCCCCGGCGTGACCTTGCGGGTTGTCGCATGCCGCGGGCTAGCCACCTTGGTCCCCTGCCGGAGGATGGATTTTTTTTTTGCGTCCCCTCTGGTTCTTTCCCGGGAGTCCGACCCTTTGGATGGCTCGCGCGCACTCTTCGGTTCCGGTCCGATTCGGGGAAAGCAAGCGCGGCCATTGTATCAGCGAATTTCGTCCTCCGGCAATATCGGCCACGCCCCCCATGGTCCGGGCCTCCGGCAAAACGACCGTCAACGAAACGACCGTCTGTGACAAGGGGGGGTAGGTTGACAAGGGGGTATTGTCTTCCCCCCCGTTTCCCGATAGGATAAGCCAATCGGCCGGGTTTAGGTCAACCACCACCCGAAGACGTTTCATTCCAGAAAAGGCGTAGGCAGCAACCAGGCGCGGAAGGCGGCCCGGCGGCCGTGTCTTCCCCTCCGCGGAAGGAATTCCCCCCCCCTTGCGTCCCAACGCAGGCAGGGGAGAGGGAGTTCCGGCGGGAGGAGGTGTCCCATGTTCGCGCGCGCCTGCAGGAGGGCGACCTGTTTCACCAGGCCGGTGGTGATCTCCCGGCGGTATTTCGACCGGAGCACCGATTGCGGGTGCGGCGCCTTCGTCGTGATCAACGACGAGGGCTGGATCGTCACGGCGGCTCACCTCCTGTCCGCGCATAACAGGATCCAGCGGGACACGGAAGAGATCGTCGAGCATTACCACACGATCCACACGATCGAGCAGGATGAGGGCATCCCCCCGACCGAGAAATACGACAGGTTCAAACGGCTGCAGGAAAACCCGAAGTGGATCACCAATCTCTCCTACTGGTGGGGGATGGACGGCGTCCAGCTAACCGACATCCGGCCCCTCCCGGAAGGAGATCTTGTCCTCGGGCGGCTTTCGCCGTTCGACCGGAACGCGTGGCCTGTCTACCCGGTCTTCAAGTCCCCCGACGACCTGGGCGTCGGGACGGCCCTGTGCAAGATCGGGTATCCCTTCCAGAGGGTGAACGCCATGTTCCGCGAGGCGAACAATTCCTTCGAGCTCGGCCCCACGGTTCGTACACTCGCCGCCTTTCCGTTGGAGGGGCTCTACACGAGAACGTTGCACGCGGGGAAATCCGCCGACGGGAGATATGACATCAAGTTCCTGGAGACATCGTCGCCGGGGCTGAAGGGCCAAAGCGGAGGACCGATCCTGGACGCGAACGGCACGATCTGGGGGGTCCAGAGCAGGACCGACAACTACGCCTACGGCACCGTCGCCCGGGTGGAAAAGGACGGGAGGGAGGTCGAGGAGGACCAGTGCATCAACCTGGGGATCGGGATCCATCCCGAGCTGATCGTCCGATTCCTGCAGGACAACGGGGTCGGGTTCTCCCTCTCCGACTACTGACCGGCCTCCCCGAAATCGGCATCTCCATTCCGGGGGCACCTTGGTGTATATTCTTTTCCGAATACCATGCAGGAGGGGAGCCGTGCAGGATTTCGATAAACTCGGGGTGTTCTACCTCGGTCGCGAATTCGACCTGAAAAAAAATGCGCTCAAGGAGAACCTGGTCCTCTACGATTCCCGGGACCTTGTCACCCACGCGGTCTGCGTGGGGATGACGGGGAGCGGGAAGACGGGACTCTGCATCGGGCTCCTGGAGGAGGCGGTGATCGACAACATCCCCGCCATCGTGGTCGACCCGAAGGGAGACCTGGCCAACCTCCTCCTGACCTTCCCCGACCTGAAGGAGGGCGATTTCCTCCCCTGGATCAACGAGGAGGAGGCGCAAAGGAAGGGGATCTCCCCGCAGGAGTACGCGGCCAAGCAGGCTGCCCTCTGGAAGAAAGGGCTGGCCGAGTGGGGGCAGGACGGGGCGCGGATCCGCAAGCTTCGGGAGTCCGCTGAGTTCGCCATCTACACCCCGGGCAGCACCGCGGGGCTTCCCGTTTCCATCCTCAAGTCGTTCGCCTTCCCGGGGAAAGCCGTCGCGGACGACAGCGAACTGCTGGGGGAGCGGATCGGCACCACGGTGACGAGCCTGCTCAACCTCTTGGGGACGTCCGCCGATCCCATCCAGAGCAGGGAGCACATCCTCCTCTCCACCATCCTCGACACCGCATGGAAGAAGGGGCAGGACCTGGACCTGGCCGGGTTCATCCAGGCGATCCAGACGCCCCCCGGTAGCCCGCATCGGCGTCTTCGACCTCGAGTCCTTCTTCCCGTCCAAGGACCGGTTTGCCTTCGCCATGAAGCTCAACAACCTCCTGGCGGCGCCGGGGTTCTCGGCCTGGCTCCAGGGCGAGCCGCTTTCCATCGACCGGATGTTCTTCACGGCGGCAGGAAAACCCAGGGTCTCCATCTTCTCGATCGCCCACTTGAACGACGCGGAGCGGATGTTCTTCGTTTCTCTTCTTCTCACCCAGCTTTTGGGGTGGATGCGCGCCCAGTCGGGCACGACCAGCCTGCGGACGCTTTTCTACATGGACGAGATCTTCGGGTACTTCCCCCCCGTGGCCAACCCCCCGTCGAAGGCCCCCCTGCTGACCCTTCTGAAGCAGGCGAGGGCGTTCGGGCTGGGGATCGTCCTGGCGACCCAGAACCCCGTGGACCTGGACTACAAGGGGTTGTCCAACACGGGGACCTGGTTCCTCGGGAGGTTGCAGACCGAGCGGGACAAGGAGAGGGTCCTGGAAGGCCTGGAGGGGGCGGCGGCCGGCGGCGCGGGCCGGTTCGACAGGAAGCGGATGGAGCAGATCCTTGCCGGCCTGGGGCAGCGGGTGTTCCTGATGAACAACGTCCATGAGGACGCACCTGTCGTATTCCAGACGCGTTGGGTGATGTCATACCTGCGCGGCCCACTGACCCGGGCGCAGATCAAGCAGTTGATGGACCCGGTCAAATCGTCGCAGCCCGAACCGGCTCCGGAGACCAGGCCCGCCGCCACGCCCGCGGTGGCGGCGAAAGGACGCGCCGCCGCCCCTGCTTCCGCCCGTCCCGCACTCCCCCCGGAGGTTTCCCAGATGTTCCTCCCGGTCCGCGCCGCGCAGACCGAGGGGGCACGCCTCCACTACGAGCCGATGCTGCTGGGGATCGCCAAGGTCTACTACGCCAACGCGAAAGTCGGGGTCGCGGCCCAGAAGGAAGTGTGCCTGATGGCGGAGTTTTCCGACCCTCCCTCCCGTGTCGACTGGGACGAGGCCCGGGAAGCGGAGGTCAAGGAAAGCGATCTTGAGAAGTTCCCCCACGACCCGGACACCTCCTTCGGGGAGCTCCCCCGGGAGGCGTCCAACGCGAAGAGTTACCCGGAGTGGGGAACCACCTTCAAGGAGTGGATCTACCGGAACAAGAAGCTGGAACTGTTCAAAAGCCCGTCTTTCGGGGTCGTCTCCGATCCAGGAGAGTCGGAGCGCGACTTCCGCATCCGGCTTACGCAGGCCGCCCGGGAGAAGCGGGACCAGCAGATCGAGCGGCTGCGTCAGAAATACGTGCCCAAGATCGGGGTATTGCAGGACAGGATCCGCCGCGCCGAGCAGGCCGTGGAGCGGGAGAAGGCCCAGGCCACGCAGCAGAAACTTTCGACCGCCATCTCCTTCGGGGCCACGCTCCTTACGGCGCTTACGGGCAGGAAAACGGTCAGTCAGTCCACGCTCGGGAGGGCGGCGACCACGGCACGGAGCGCGGGGCGCACGTTGAAGGAGTCGCAGGACATCGCCCGGGCCGACGAGAACGTGCAGGCGCTTGCGAAACAGCTGGGCGACCTCCAGGCGCTGCTGGACCAGGAGACCGAAGAGGTCAAGGCGAGTGGCGACCCTCTGGCCGAGAACCTGGAGGCCTGCGAGGTCCGGCCGAAGAAGACCGACATCTCGGTCTCCCAGGTGTCGCTTGCGTGGTTCCCCTTCTGGCGGGACAACAAGGGGGGGATCGCGCCGGCACGCTGACGACGGGTTCTAAAGGGGAGGTTACGCTTCCCGCTCCGCGGCGGTCTCGAGGCTCCTTCGCGACGAAGGAGCCCCTCCACGATTCGCTCCTCGTCTGGTTGCGGGAGATCGTCCCGAACTTCCCCTTCGAGGAGAACTTCACGTTCACCCGGTTCCCCACCATGGTGATCGAGGTGATGGCCGTGTTGAGCCAGGCGCTGCCGATGCGGATCGCCGGTAAAGGAAGGGCCATACCACGGCGTGCGGCCTTCCGTTTCCCGATACCGCTTGGCCGCAGGCGGAGGGAGGGGTACGTTGGATCCGACCGGATGGTCGAAGGAGGTTCCCCCATGCGCGTGGTGGTGCAAAGGGTGAGCAGGGCGTCCGTGACCTCGGGGGGGGAACTCCTCGGCGGGATCGGGCGGGGGCTGCTGGTGTTCGCGGGTTTTGGCCACGGCGACGACAGCGCGGACGTCGCCTGGATGGCGGAGAAGATCGTCAAACTGAGGATCTTCGAGGACGAGGAGGGGAAGATGAACCGGTCGGTCGCCGATGTCGGGGGGGGGATCCTGGTCGTTTCGCAGTTCACCCTGTACGGGGACGCACAGAAAGGGAACCGCCCTGGCTTCGACGCGGCCGCCCGGCCTGAGAGGGCGGAGCCCTTGTTCCGGGAAATGCTTGCGATTCTGAAGGGACGGTCCTCCCTGCCCGTGGAGTCCGGCTTGTTCGGGGCGCAGATGGAGGTGGAACTGGTGAACGACGGTCCTGTCACGATCCTGCTCGAGAAATAACCCCGGTTCCCTATATCCCCGCCAGATACCGGTCCACGCCCGCCGCCGCTTTCCTGCCGAAGTCGATGGCGCGCACGACGAGCGACGCGCCGACCATGGCGTCCCCCGCCGCGAATACGCCCGGCGCGGTGGTCATCAGGCCGGAATCGACCACCAGGTTCCCGCGGGCGTCCGTTTCCAGCCCGAGGTCCCGCACGAGCGGGCCGTGCTCCACGTGGACGAACCCCATGGCGAGCAGCACCAGGTCCGCTTCCAGCTCGAACTCCGACCCCGGGATTTCCCGGAAGGTGCTCCGCCCGTTCCCGTCCGGCTCCGGCCACTCGATCCTGACGCACCGCAGCTTTTCGACACCGTTCCGGCTCCCGAGAAATTCCTTTGTCGACACGCTCCAGAGACGCGTGCATCCTTCCTCCTGGGAGGAGGACGTGCGCATGATGACCGGCCAGGTCGGCCAGGGGTTGTGCACGGTGCGCTCCGCGGGGGGCATGGGCAAAAGTTCGAGCTGGTGAATCTCCCTGGCCCCCTGCCTGCGGCTGGTTCCCACGCAGTCCGAGCCGGTGTCGCCGCCCCCGATCACCACGACATGCTTGTCCCGGGCGGTGATCCTCCCTCCCTCCGGCAAGGCCTCGCCGCCGATCAGCATGTTCTGCTGCGTCAGGAAGTCCATCGCGTAATGGATCCCGGGCAGCTCGCGGCCGGGGACCGGGAGGTCCCTCGGGACAGTGGCGCCGGCGGCGATCACGATGGCGTCGAAGGTGCGCCCCAGGTATTTGACGGAGATGTCGGTGCCCGCGTTCACGCCGGTCTCGAAGACGACCCCCTCCGCGCGCATCTGCTCGAGGCGCCGGTCGATCACCCACTTCTCCAGCTTGAAGTCCGGGATGCCGTAGCGGAGAAGCCCGCCGACCCGGTCCGCCTTCTCGAAGACCACCACCTCGTGTCCCTTGCGCGCGAGCTGCTGCGCGGCGGCAAGGCCCGCGGGGCCCGAGCCGATGACCCCCACTTTCCTGCCCGTTTTCCGATGGGCGGGTTCCGGCCGGATCCACCCCTCCTGCCAGCCCATCTCCACGATCTGCAGTTCGATGTGCCGGATGGTGACGGGGGGCAGGTTGATCGAGAGGGTGCAGGCATCCTCGCACGGGGCGGGGCAGACCCTCCCGGTGATTTCGGGAAGGTTGCACGTGGCGTGCAGAAGGGCCAGCGCCTTTCGCCACTGTTTCCGGTAGACCATGTCGTTCCACTCGGGGATCCGGTTCACGACCGGGCAGCCGAAGGCGTGGCAGTAGGGGATGCCGCAGTCCATGCACCGGGCCGCCTGGATCTCCAGACGGTCCTTCGGCAGGAACTGCTCGACTTCCTGGTAATCGTGGATCCGCTCCTCCACCGGCCGGTACGGAGGTTTCTCCTGCGGGTATTCCAGGAACCCGGTGGGCTTAACCACGGTACACCTCTTCCGTCGCCGAGACGGTCTCGTCGTCGCGGTACTCCTCGAGGTGCATCCGTTCGAGCACTTTCCGGTAGTCCACCGGCATGACCTTCACGAACAGGGGCAGGCGCGATTCCCAGTTGTCCAGGATCGTCTTGGCCCGCGTGCTCCCGGTGAACCGGTAGTGATGTTCGATCATGACCCGGAGCTGCTTCTCGTCCTCGGCCGTCCAGACGGTTTCCACGTCCACCATGTCCAGGTTGCAGCGCGTGTCGAACAGCTCGGACTCGTCGTAGACGTAGGCGACGCCCCCGCTCATGCCCGCCGCGAAGTTGTTCCCGGTGGGCCCCAGGACCACGACGACACCCCCGGTCATGTATTCGCAGCCGTGGTCGCCGAGACCCTCCACCACCGCCTTCGCCCCGCTGTTGCGGACCGCGAATCGCTCCCCCGCGGTGCCGTACAGATAGAGCTCGCCCCCCGTTGCCCCGTAGAGCACGACGTTTCCGGCGATCACGTTCCGGTGGGGCAAAAACCCCGCCTCCGGGGGCGGAACGATGGTGATCCTGCCCCCCGACATCCCCTTTGCGAGGTAGTCGTTGGCGTCGCCTATGACCCGGATCGTGATCCCGGGGGCCAGGAACGCTCCGAGGCTTTGCCCCGCGGAGCCGGCAAAGGAGATCCGGATCGTGTTCTCGGGCAGCCCCTTGGAGCCGAACCTGCGGGTGACCTCGCCGCTCAGCATGGCGCCCACCGTCCGGTGGACGTTCCGGATCGGCATCTCGATGTCGACGGGTTGCCCTTTCTCCAGGGCGGGCATGGCGATCCGGATCAATTCGTTGTCCAGCGACTTCTCGAGTTCGTGCTCCTGGCTCCGGACGCGGCGGCGGGGGGCGTCCCCCTCCAAGCCGGCGGGGAGCAGGAGGGCGCTGAAGTCCAGCCCCTGGACCTTCCCGTGGTCGATGGCCGGCTGCACCTCGAGCATGTCCACCCGGCCGACCATCTCGTCCACCGTGCGGAACCCGAGTACGGCCATGTATTCGCGAAGTTCCTGCGCGATGAATCGGAAGAAGTTCTCGACGTATTCGGGCTTTCCGGCGAAGCGGGCGCGCAGAACCGGGTCCTGCGTGGCGACTCCCACGGGGCAGGTGTTGAGATGGCACTTTCGCATCAGCACGCAGCCGAGCGTGACGAGCACCGTGGTCCCGAATCCGAATTCCTCCGCTCCCATCAGGGCGGCGATCGCCAGATCGCGGCCGGTTTTGAGCTGCCCGTCGGTCTGCACGCGGATCCGGTCGCGCAGCCGGTTGAAGATCAAGGCCTGCTGCGTCTCGGCGAGCCCGAGTTCCCAGGGGAGCCCGGCGTGCTTGATGGAGGTTAGCGGGGACGCACCCGTCCCCCCGTCGTGCCCCGAGATCAGGACCAGGTCCGCCTTCGCCTTGGCGACTCCCGCCGCCACCGTACCCACCCCGACCGAGGAGACGAGCTTGACGGAGACGTTCGCCTGCGGGTTCACGCATTTCAGGTCGTAGATCAATTGCGCGAGGTCCTCGATCGAGTAGATGTCGTGATGCGGCGGGGGAGAGATCAGGGTGACCCCCGGCGTGGTGTGGCGCACCCTCGCGATCTCCGCGCTCACCTTGTGTCCGGGCAACTGGCCCCCCTCGCCGGGTTTCGCCCCCTGGGCCATCTTGATCTGGAGTTCGTCCGCGTGGATCAGGTACTCCGTGGTGACCCCGAACCTTCCCGAGGCGACCTGCCTGGTGCGGGAGCGCAGGCTGTCGCCGTTGGGGAGGGGGAGGGAGCGGGCAGGATCCTCGCCCCCCTCTCCGCAGTTGCTGCGGCCGCCGAGGCGGTTCATCGCCAGCGCGATCGTCTCGTGGACTTCCGTGCTGATCGACCCGTAGGACATCGCCGCGGTGACGAACCTTCGGGTGATGCTCTCCACCGGTTCGACCTCATCGATCGGGACCGGCTTCCCCTCCCGGAAACGGAAGAGGCTGCGAAGCGTCGCGCGATCTTTCGACTGGTCGTCGATCAGGGCCGTGTATTCCTTGAATACCCGGTAGCCGCCGGTGCGGACGGAGTGCTGGAGCTTGTAGATCGCCTCCGGGCTCCACAGGTGCTTTTCCCCGTCCACCCTCACCTGGAACAGCCCGCCGGGGTCAAGCAGGCGGTTTGCATTCCCGTCCCCTTCATGGGCCCGGCGATGTCTTGCCCGCGTCTCCGCGGCGATCTCGTTGAGCCCGATCCCGCTGATCCGGGAAGCCGTGCCGCAGAAGTACTTGTCCGTGAGCTTTCGCCCGAGGCCCACGGCCTCGAAGATCTGGGCCCCGACGTAGCTGCGCAGGGTCGAGATCCCCATCTTGCTCATCGTTTTGAGCAGCCCTTTCTTGACGGCCGTGACGTACGCGTCGATGGCTTCGCCCGGGAGGAGCGGTTTTTCCAGCAGCCCGGTTTCCGCCAGGTTGCGCACCGTGGAAAAGGCGATATAGGGGCAGACCCCGTTGGCACCGTATCCGACGAGGAGCGCGTAGTGCATGACCTCCCGGGCTTCCCCGGTTTCGATGATGATCGACGCCTGGGTGCGAATGCCCCTGCGGATCAGGTGATGGTGAAGACCCGAGATGGCGAGCAACGAAGGGATCGGGGCGCGGCCCGCGTCCATGTTCCTGTCGGTCAGGATCAGGAAGGTCGCCCCCTCCTTGATGTATTTTTCGGCCAGCACGAAGACGGAGGTCAGGGCCGAGGCCAGGGCTTTCCCGTCGCCGTCCGCGGGAAACAGGATGTCGATGTCCCGCGCGATGACTTCCGGGACGGAGGCGTTGCGCAGGCGCGCCATGTCCTCCGGGGTGAGGACCGGGTGGGGGAGCTTGAGCATCCGGCAATGTTCCGGCGTCTCGGAAAGCAGGTTCTTCGCCCGCCCGACGAAACTCCGCAGCGACATCACCAGCTCCTCCCGGAGCGGGTCGATCGGGGGGTTGGTGACCTGCGCGAACAGCTGCTTGAAATAGGAGAAGAGCAGCTGCGGGCGGTTGGACAACACCGCCAGGGCGGAGTCGTCCCCCATCGAGCCGACCGCTTCCTGCCCCTGCGAGGCCATCGGAGCGATCACCATCTTCAGGTCCTCTTCGGTGTATCCGAAGGCGATCTGCCTGGTGACCAGGACCTCCGGGTTCTCCTGGGGGATTTCGGGCGGGTTGAACAGCCCCCGCATCTCGATCCGGTTGTCCTTCACCCAGTGACGGTACGGGCGCTGGCGCGAAATGCGGGACTTGATCTCGTTGTCGGGGACGATCCGTTTCTGCTCCAGGTCCACGAGAAACATCTTTCCCGGCTGCAGGCGGCCCTTCTGGAAGATCTGGCTGGCCGGAAAGTCCATCACGCCGGTTTCCGAGGCCATGACGATCATGCCGTCGCGGGTGATCGTGTACCGGGCGGGCCGCAGGCCGTTCCGGTCCAGGGTGGCCCCGATGTATCGCCCGTCGCTGAAGACGAGAGCCGCCGGGCCGTCCCACGGTTCCATGATCGCGGAGTGGTACTCGTAGAACGCCCGCTTGTCCTCGCTCATGTGGAACTTCGGGCCGAACGCCTCGGGGACCATCATCATCATGGCGTGGGGCAGCGATCGCCCGGCCATCACCAGGAGCTCCAGCGCGTTGTCGAAGATCGCGGAATCGCTTCCCTCCTCGAGGATCACGGGCTTGATCTTCTCGAGGTCGGCGCCGAACAGCTCCGACTCGATCATCGCCTCCCGGCTGCGCATCCGGTTGATGTTCCCACGCAAGGTGTTGATCTCCCCGTTATGCGCCAGGAACCGGAACGGGTGGGCGAGGTGCCACGTGGGAAGGGTGTTCGTGCTGTACCTCTGGTGAACCACCGCGAAGGCGCTTGCGAAGGACGGGTCGCGCAGGTCCGGGAAGAACGTGGTGAGCTGGGAGCCGGTGAGCAGCCCCTTGTAGACGATCGTGCGCGAGGAAAGGCTCGGGATGTAGAACTGGCTTGCGTCGCAGTCGGAAAAGCTCCCCACCTCCTTCTCCGCCAGGCGCCGGATGACGTAGAGCTTCCGTTCAAAAGCCCCTCCGTCGAAGGACCCCCTCGAGAGGAAACACTGACGGATCGCGGGCCGCGTCATGCGGGCGAGTTCCCCGAGGGGATCCGCATTCACGGGGACCTGCCTCCAGCCGAGGACCGGGCACCCTTCCTCCCTGGCGTGCCGTTCGAGGGTATTCACGCAACGGTCGGCAAGGTCTGCGTCCGTCGGGAGAAACACCAACCCGGCCGCGTACTGTCCCCGAGGCGGCAGGGGGAAAGAAAGGTCCCGGCATCCGTAACGGAAAAACGCGTCCGGGATCTGCAGCAGGAGGCCTGCCCCGTCCCCCGTCGACTTGTCTCCTCCGATCGCCCCGCGGTGCTCGAGGTTTACGAGGACCGAAACCGCGTGTTCCACGATCGAATGGTCCGGCTCCGCGGTGATCCGGGCCACAAAGCCGACACCGCAGCTGTCGTGCTCGTAGGCCGGGTCGTACAGGCCGGTCGGCAGCGCGATCCCGGATGCGTTCGTTCGGGGAAACCCTGTATGATTGGGCATAAACCGATGCCTCTTTGCCGAGAATCTGTCCTATTATTATGTCACAGCTCCGGGCAATCCCGGTATTGGCCGCTAAACATTAGATACTAGGCGTTCCCGAAGGAAATTTCCACCCTGGGGATTATCCATGATGCGCTGTGAATGGGCCGGGGATGATCCGTTGATGGTTTCGTACCACGACGAGGAATGGGGCGTGCCGGTGCACGACGACCGGAAGCTGTTCGAGTTCCTCGTGCTGGAAGGCGCCCAGGCCGGTCTCTCCTGGCGGACGATTCTCCGGAAGCGGAAGAATTACCGCAGGGCCTTCGACGGGTTCGACCCCGTCCGGGTGGCGACCTACAGCAAAAAGGAAGCGGAAAGGCTCCTCGCCGATCCGGGGATCGTCCGCAACCGTGCGAAGATCACCGCCGCCATCGGGAACGCCCGTTCCTGTCTCGATGTGGCCGGCGAGTTCGGGTCCTTCGACGCATATCTCTGGAGGTTCGTGGGCGGGGCCCCCATCGTGAACCGGTACCGGTCGATGTCCGAACTGCCGTCGGAAACCAAGGAGTCCCGTGTGATGAGCCGGGAGCTTGCGGCCCGGGGTTTTCGTTTCGTCGGCCCCACGATCTGCTACGCTTTCATGCAGGCGGTCGGGATGGTGAACGACCACCTCGTCCACTGCTTCCGGCACCCCGCCGGGGAAGCAAGAATCCGGAGATAGGCGGGCAGGAATCCCGCGGGAGGGCGGGGGCATCTTTTTTTCAACGCGTTGCGGAAAACAGGCAGAAAGGAGGAGGGCCCCATGGCGAAATTGCTCTATGTCGAGGCATCGCCCCGGAAGGACCGGTCGGCGTCCATCGCGGTCGCCCGGACGTTTCTCGACGAGTACGGGAAGACCCACCCCGGCGACACGGTGGAGACCATGGACCTGTGGAAGACCGACCTGCCGGTCTTCGACGGGGACGTGATCAATGCCAAGTACGCCATCCTCCACGGCAAGGACCACACCCCGGAGCAGAAGGAGGCATGGGGCGCCGTGGAGAAGGTGATCGCCCGGTTCAAGGATGCGGACAAGTATCTGTTCTCCCTCCCGATGTGGAACTTCGGGATTCCCTACAAGCTCAAGCACTTCATCGACGTCATCGTGCAGCCCACCTATACGTTCCGCTTCTCCCCCAAGGAAGGGTACAAGGGGCTGGTCACGGGGAAGCCGGCGGCGGTCGTGTACGCTCGGGGCGGCGGTTACCCTCCGGGGACTCCCGGGGAGGGGTTCGACCTGCAGAAGCGGTACCTGGAACTGGTCCTCGGCTTCATCGGGTTCACCGACATCCGGCCCATCCTTGTGGAGGGAACGCTCTCGAAGCCCGAGGCCGCGGAGAAGGCGAAGGATGCGGCGAAGGCGGAGGCAAAGGCCGTCGCCGCGAAATTTTAAACCGTCAGGGTACAGAGCCTGCGGGATGGAGACGGAGATACGGGGAGAACTGGCGCGACTGATCCGGGGCCATCGGTGGGCGGCCCTCGCGACGCTTGGGCGGGATGCGCCTCTTGCCTCCATGGTGGCGTACGCCCCCGAGCGGGATTTCAGCGGGTTCCTCATGCTCCTGAGCCGGCTCTCCCTGCACACACGGTCGCTCCTCGAACACCCGCGCGCCTCGCTTGCGATCAGCGAGCCGGACACGAGAGCAGGCAACCCCCAGACGCTCGCGAGGGTGAGCATCCAGGGGGAAGCCACACCCATCACGGAGGATATGCCGGGGTACGTAGAGGCGAGGGCGGTTTACGAGAAGCGCCTCCCCGCATCGTCCCCGCTCTTCGGTTTCGGGGATTTTCTCCTGTTCCGCCTGGTTCCCCGGGAAGCCCGCTTCGTTGCCGGGTTCGCCCAGGCGTATACCCTCACCGCGGAAGACCTGAGGGAGGCGGCCGGACCAGCGCAGCGAGGTGAGGCGAAGTGACCGGCATGGCGAGGAGGGTCCGGTAGCCGTATTGCCGAATCAGGAGCAAGTGCACCGTCTCGCAAATCCCTTGGCATTCGAGCGCCGCTGCAGGGGGCCGGTCCCCGGAAGGGTTTCGTCGCGAGACAAGGGAGACCCGAGGCGAGGCGGGCAAGCGCAGGAGCGAGTGCGGAGGCGTACGGGAAGTACGCCGCACAAGCGAGCGACGAGCACGCCCGACGCAGCCCGGGGATCGCTTGTCGCAGCAGAAAAGGCAGCCCTGTTGGCGACCGGCGCCTGCGGCGAGGGAACGCACCGCCAGCCCTTTGTCGGACTCCCTGCGCCCGGCTCGGCGTACCGCCAGTACGCCTGCGCCGTGCTCGGTCGTCCTTCGCGGTCTGACGGCGCATCCGCTTCGCCTCGGCTGCCGACCCTTCCGGGGACAGGCCCCTCGCTCCAGCTTCGTTGCGCTCCTTGCGCCGTACTTCGCTCCAGTACGCCTCAGTCGCGCGCCTCGCTGGCGCGGCGCATCGACGCTCTCGGTGCGTCAAGCTATTTACGAGACGGTACACTAGGATGGGGGAAGGGATCCGGAGAGACGCCCTCGCCATTTGCTTTCTCGCCGTCGGCATCTTCCTCACGGTTGCGCTTGTGTCCTTCCACCAGATGGATCCGTCCCTTTCCGCCTGGAGTTCGAAGGGAGCCGTGGTCCACAACTGGGGGGGCGCGGTGGGGGCGATCGTTTCCGATCTTCTCCTCCAGCTGTTCGGCCTGGGAGCGGTCGGGTTCCCGGTCCTCTGCCTCGCGATGGCCTACTGGACGTTCCGAGGGGAAACGATGTCGGGCAAGTGGAGCAGGGCCGCCGGCGGCCTGCTCGCGGTCTGTTCGTCCCTCGGGATCGCGTCCTTTTTCACGGGCCATGTCCGGCTGTTCGATTCGGATATCTTCCTCCCCGGGATCGTGGGGCACCTGCTGGGCGTCAACTTTTTCGGAAAGCTCCTGAGCAAGGTGGGGGGGCTGATCGGCCTCGCCGCCCTGTTCCTCTTCTCCCTGATGCTGTTCACGGGGCTGCCGCTGCGAGGCCTGCCCACCCTCTGGAGGCGGAAAAAGACCACCGAACAGGTCCGCGCCATCGTCAAGGAGAAGATGGTCGCCCGGGAGGATTGGGAAGGGGAGAGGCCGTCAAGGGACACCGCGACCGCCCCGGCCCGCGAAGCCGCCTATCCCCGGATCGTGGCTTCCCCGCCCGTCCCCGAGGCGATCCCCGCCCCGAGGGGGGGCGGCAAGGAGTTCGTTCTCCCCTCCCTGGACCTTTTGGAGGCTCCCGCCGCGGACGGGAACGGTGCGGACGAGGAGTCCCTGCAGCGGAACGCGGTTACTCTCCTCGAGAAGCTCTCCGAATACGGCATCGAGGGGAACATCACCGAGATCCGGACCGGTCCCCTCGTCACCACATACGAATTCCGGCCCGCTCCCGGCGTGAAGGCGAACCGGGTCGTCGCGATGGCGGGGGACCTTGCCCTGGCGATGCGGTGCGAGTCGGTGCGCGTCGTCCCGAACATTCCCGGCAAGGGCGTCATGGGGTTCGAGATTCCCAACGAGAAACGGGCGTTCATCTCGCTCCGGGAGCTTCTCGGGTGCAAGGCGTATGCGGAGTCCGAGGCAATGCTCTCGCTCGTCGTGGGGAAAGACATATTCGGGGAACCGGTCATCCGCGACCTCTCGAAGATGCCGCACCTTCTGATCGCAGGGGCCACGGGGTCGGGGAAGAGCGTCGCCCTGCACAGCCTGATCCTTTCGATCCTCTTCCGGGCGACCCCGGAGGACGTCCGCTTCATCCTCGTCGACCCGAAGATGCTCGAGCTCACCCTCTACGACGGCATCCCCCACCTGTTTCACGCCGTCGTCACGCAGCCGCGGGAGGCGGCCCAGGTCCTGAAGTGGGCGGTCGGGGAGATGCGGGGGAGATACCAGGAGATGATGGAAAACGGCGTCCGGCACATCGATGCCTATAACCAGCTGGTGGACAGGAGGTCCCGGTCCATCCTCCGGGTGAAGGCGCGGAACGGCGAGGCGGAGGAAATGGCGCGCCTTCCCTACATCGTCATCGTCATCGACGAGCTCGCCGACCTCATGATGACGAGCGTGTCGAGGAGGGAGGTCGAGGACTCCATCACCCAGCTGACCCAGATGGCCCGTGCCGCGGGAATCCACCTCATCTTCGCCACCCAGCGGCCGTCCGTGGACGTCCTGACCGGCATCATCAAGGCGAACTTCCCGTCGCGCGTCTCCTTCAAGGTCGCTTCCCAGTTCGACTCCCGTACGATCCTCGACCAGTCCGGGGCCGAAACCCTTCTCGGGTTCGGGGACATGCTCTTCCTCCAGCCCGGCGTGGGGGGGATCCTTCGGGTCCACGGCCCCTTCGTCGGGGAGGGGGAGATCCAGCGCGTCGTCGCCCATCTTCGGTCGCAGGGCGCGCCTGAATACGAGCCCTCCATCACCGCTCTTCCGAGCGAAGAGGAGGAACGGGACCCGTCGCGGGACGAGAAGTTCGATGAGGCGGTCGAGGAGGTGATCCGGGCGGGGCGAGCTTCGGTTTCGATGCTCCAGAGGCGCCTCCAGATCGGCTTCAACCGGGCGGCCCGCATCATCGAGGAGATGGAGAGGCAGGGGATCGTCGGGCCGTCCGAGGGCGGGAAACCGCGGGATGTCTACGTGACGAGCCGGGAATAGGGCGCCCGGCCCGCCCGGCTAAAGGAATCCGACGGGGCCCCGGGTTTGAAGTCGCTCCCCAGAACCCTTTCTCCCCCTTCCCACTCTAAAGGAGACGGCGGCTCGATGAATCCACAGGGAAGGGAGAGGATGGACGCGGACTTTACCAGGAACCTCCTCGACATCTTGTTCGAAGGGGTCTATTTCGTGGACCGGGACAGGAAGGTCACGTACTGGAGCAAGGGAGCCGAACGGATCACCGGGTACAAAGAGCGGGAGGTGTTGGGCCTGCGCTGTCGCGACAGCATCCTGATGCACGTGGACGAGCGGGGGGAGAGCGCGTGCGATCGGTCGTGCGTGATCGCGGAGACGATCCGGGACGGGGGAGCGCGCGAGGCCGATCTGTACCTGCTCCACAAGGACGGCCACCGTGTCCCGGTATCGATACGCGTCGCGCCGATCGTGGACCCGGGCGGGCGAATCGCCGGTGCGGTCGAGGTGTTCAGCGACAATCCGACGAAGGATACGACCGCGCGCCTGATCGCGGAACTTCGGGCGATGGCGCTGCTCGACCCGATGACGGAGCTGGGCAACCGGCGGTACGTGGAGATGCAGCTGGGAGCGAGGCTCAAGGAGATGGAAAGGTACGGCTGGACGTTCGGCGTCCTTCTCGCGGACATCGATCGCTTCAAGAACATCAACGACACGCACGGGCACGACGTCGGAGACAGGGTTCTCAAGATGGTCGGGAGGACCTTGCAGAACAGCATCCGATCCTTCGATGCCATGGGAAGGTGGGGAGGGGAAGAGTTTCTCGCGGTCATCGCGAACGTCAGCTGGGACCACTTGTCCTCCATCGCCGACAAGCTGCGCTCCCTGGTGGAGAAATCCAGCTTCACGGAGGGCAAGGACTCCATACGCGTCACCGTCTCCGTCGGGGCTACGCTTGCCAGGCCGGACGACACCGCGGAGACGCTCGTGAAGAGGGCCGACCGCCTGATGTACAGGAGCAAGGCGGTGGGGAGAAACCGGGTCACGGTCGGCCGGGACGACTGAGTCCCGGCGGGACCCCCTCCCCCCGTCCCGGACAGGGGGAGACCCTGCCTTCGCAAGCGGAGTCCTTTTCGGGGATTCCTCGAAAGAAGGGTATACTGGGCGGCGGGCGGAAGAGGGCTCCCCGCATTCCCCATCTCTTACGGGAAAGGGGTGGCATCATGCAGACCATGGCGCGGGCCGCGGTGGCGGCCCTCTTTCTTTTCACCGCGGGTTTCCCCCCGGATGCCTGCGGATCGGGCGAGGGGGACGGCGCCAACCTCCTGCACCGGGTGGCGGAGAAGTACTCGACCGTCACGACCCTGTCCGCGACGTTCCGCCAGGAAGTGCCGCTGCAGGACGTCGGGATAGTGAGGAAAGCCTCCGGCCAGGTATACTTCCGGCGCCCCTTGCGGATGCGCTGGGACTACCGGACGCCCGGCGAGCAACTGTTCCTCGCCGACGGGCGCTACTTCTATTTTCGTCCCCCCGATTCGCCCCGGGTGTTCCGGCGAAGGATCGACGAGGGGGGGCTCGGCGGGAAGATCCCCCTCCTGCTTCTTTTCGGGAAGGGCGACATCACGGAGTATTTCCGCGTGGAGGAGGAAAAACCCCTCCCCGGGGGGAAGGAGACCCTCCTTCGCCTGGTTCCGAAAGGGGACGGGGCGCCGGAAGTGCGACGAGTCGACCTCGTGGTGGATGACACGGACCTGACGATCCGGCAGGTTCACCTCTACGACCGCCTGGGGGGGGCGAACCACCTCTATCTCGACGACATCGTGGTCAACCCGACGCTCCCCCCGGACCTCTTCCGGTACCGGGAGGCGCAAGGCGTCGAGGTGGTGGACGGATGACCGGGAGGGGAAAAGCCGGGATGACCGTGCGCATCCTCACGCTGGGGTGCGCGAAAAATTCCGTGGACGGGGAGGTGATGTCCGGACTCCTCGTCGAGGATGGGCACCGCGTCGTTTCGCGGGGGCGCGCGGACGTGGGGATCGTCAACACCTGCGGGTTTATCCGCGACGCGAAGGAGGAGTCGATCGGGGAGATCCTGGCCCTGGCGCGCGAGAAACAGCGGGGCAGGATCCGGCGTCTCGTCGTGGCCGGCTGCCTGGCGAAGAGGTACCGGGACGAACTGCCGGGGGTCCTGCCGGAGGTGGACCTGTTCGTAGGGCCCGGCGATATCCCGGCGATCCCCGGCCTGGTGAGGAAGATGTTCCAGGGGAGTTCCCCCCGCTCCTTTGTGGGAACGGGTGTCCTGCCCGAGGAGGCGTACCGGCACCGTCTTCGGGAGACGGGGGAGGCCTCCGCGTTCGTCAAGATCCTGGAGGGGTGCGACCACCGTTGCGCCTATTGCGCGATTCCGGACATCCGCGGACCGTTGCGGAGCCGCGACCGGGACTCCCTTCTCGCCGAAGTGCGAATGCTGGTCGGCCGGGGGGCGAGGGAGATCAACCTGGTCGGACAGGACATCACCTCCTACGGGGCGGACCGGGGAGAGAAACGGGGGCTTCCCCGCCTCGTCCGGGACATCTGCGCCGTCCGGGGAGTGCGGTGGGTGCGGCTGCTCTACCTCTACCCCGGCCGCCTGGATGACGACCTGATCGACCTGGTGGGGACGGAGGGAGGGAAGGTGTGCCGGTACCTCGACATTCCCGTCCAGCACATCGACGCGGGGGTTCTCGCCAGGATGGGCCGCCGGTACGGCCCCGACGATGTGTGGGCTCTCCTCGAGCGGGTGCGGAAACGGGTCCCCGGCGTCTTCCTCAGGACCTCGCTGATCGTCGGGTTTCCGGGGGAGACCGCGGCCGCGTTCGACCGGCTGCTCCGTTTCGTCCACGAGTCCCGGTGGGATTACCTCGGGGTGTTTCCCTATTCCCGGGAGGAGGGGACCCCCGCTCACGCGATGGAGCGTCAGATTCCCGAGGCGGTGAAGCGGGAGCGGGCGCGACGGGTCCGGGACGCGCAGGCCGACATTCTCGCCGCCCGCAACGCGGGGATGGCCGGGGAGGAGATCGAGGTCCTCGTGGAAGAGACGCGGGGACAGGGCCGCGCCGTCGGCAGGCACCGGGGCCAGGCGCCGGAGGTGGACGGGAACGTGCTTCTGTCCGGATACCGGGGGCCCGTCGGCCGTTTCTGCCGGGCGCGGGTTTCGGGGGCGCGGGAGTGGGACGTGCTCGCGAAAGCGGTTGACACCGGATCGCCACCGGGTATACTAACGTAATTTTTCAACGGCCGCGGGGGACGAAGAGCGATGAAACCGATCAAGGACATGCTCCTCAAAATGCGGGAAGAACTCGTGCGGAAGATTGCCCGGAGGTCCAAGGCGACCACCGTGAGCGGCGTTTCGGACATCGGGGACATTCTCGATTCCGTTTCCGAGGAGCGGACCCGGGAACTGGACATGATACTTACGGACCGGGAAAAACAGAAGCTCAAGCAGATCGACGACGCCCTCGAACGGATCGAGGAGAACACCTACGGTTTCTGCGAGGAGTGCGGGGTCAAGATCCCCCGGGCGCGCCTCAAGGTCGTGCCGTTCGCCAAGTATTGCGTCGAATGCAAGGAAGTGATCGAGCGCGAGGAGAAGTACACCCGGGAAGAACCCGAAGAGGGGATCAAGAAGGTCCCTATGGCCGAGGCGGAGGAGTAGAGGGCCCTGCCCCCACGGGGTCGCTTTCCTCCGCCGGCCCGCTGCGGCGGGCCATGATGCCGTTTTTCCCCTTCTGGTAGACCGTCACCGCCTGGTTGTGTTCCTTAAGAGTCCGGGAAAACTGGTGGGACCCGTCTTTGCGGGAGACGAAGTACAGGTAGTCGGCGTCGGCGGGCTTGACCGCGGCCGCGAGGGAGGAAAGGCCGGGGTTGGAGATGGGTCCCGGCGGAAGCCCCGGGTTCAAGTAGGTATTGTACGGATTGGAGGTCCGCAGGTCCTTTTTCGTAAGGTTCCCGCCGAATTTCTTAAGCCCGTAGATGATGGTCGGATCCATCTGGAGGGGCATCCCGAGGGAGAGCCGCCTCCGGATGACCGCGGAGATGAGAGGTTTTTCCTCCTCCTCCCCGGTTTCCTTCTCGATGATCGACGCGATCGTCACGATCTCGGAAAGCGCGAACCCATCCTCTTCGGCCATCCTCTCCATGTCGGGGGTGAACTTCCGGCGGAACAGGCGCACCATCACCCCGAGGATCTCCTCGGCGGACATGTCCTTCACGAGGGTGTACGTGTCCGGGAACAGGTACCCCTCCAGGGTGCCTGTCGGCAGGCCCATCTGGCGGGCAAGACCCGGCGACGTGGCTGCCGAAAGGAATGTCGGGGGATTCGCAAGCTCCAGACTCCCGAGGGTCTGGGCGATATCGTAGATGGTCGACCCGGCGGGGATGGTCACCTGGTATTTGGCCACATCGCCGCTCACGATCTTCCCCCACAGCTCGAACGCGGAGGGGGGAGCCGGGAAGGCGTACTCCCCGTGCTGAAGTTTTGTACCGGTCATCGTCCCGCCGACGAGGATCCGGAAGGCGACGGGATAGCGGAGGACTCCCTTCCCGATGAGCGTTTTCTCGATTAGGGGATAGGCGCTCCCCTTGGGGATGAACACCTTCGTCACGCGCCAATGGTCCCGGGGAGGACGCGCCATCACGAAGAAGAGGAAGACGGAGGCCGCTCCGAGGACGACCGCGGCGGCAAGGCTCCAGGTTCGGGTGGGCACGCGGCGCTACTTCCGGTTCCGGTAGTCGAGGGAGCTCTGCAGCAGGAAGACGGCCGAGAGGCTGTCACGGATCTCTCTTCGCTTTTCTCGGCGGACCCCGGATTCGATCAGGTGGCGCTCCGCCTGTACGGTCGTCATCCGCTCGTCCCAGGTTTCGACCGGTATCCCCAGGCGTTCCGCGATTTTTTCCCCGAACATCCTCGCCCGTTTCGCCTGGGACCCCTCCTCGCCGCGCAAGGTGAGGGGCAGCCCGATCAGCACGGTGCACACGGAGTATTTCCGTATCAGGGCTCCGATTGCCCCGATGTCCCGGATATCCCCCTGTCTCCGGATGGCGGCAACAGGCTGGGCGGTTATGCCCAAGGGGTCGGAAACCGCCACCCCGATTCTGTGGCTGCCGAAGTCCAGCCCGAGAATCCTTACCTCCTTTCGCTCCGGCATCCGGTCATCCCCCGTAAAAAGTGTACGTTTCCCGCGCTGCCACCGTCAACACGATTGACGAACATGACGCACTCCGGTAGATATATACGCATTGCGGAGGACGGATGGGGGGATCGATCACCGACGTGCCCGGGGTTCTCCTGGGGCACGAGCACGACCTTCGGCGCGGGTCCGGGATCACCGTCCTTCTCTTCCCCCTGGGCGCGATGGGGGCCGCCGACATCCGGGGGGAGGCCGCCGGCACGAGGCAGATGGATTCTCTCCTTCGCCCCCATCCGGCGAGCCGTATCCACGCTCTCGTCCTGGCGGGGGGGAGCGCGTTCGGGCTCGACGCCGCGGCGGGAGTGATGCGCCTCCTCGAGGAACGAGGCGTCGGGTTCCCCACCCCCGCGGGGGTGGTCCCGATCGTTCCCACGGCGGTCATCTACGATCTGGGCTTCGGGGATCCGACGTTCCGGCCAACCCCGGAGATGGCCTATGTCGCCGCGGAGAAGGCGTCCGGAACGGCTCCGGAGCGGGGATCCGTGGGGGCGGGGGCCGGGGCCACCGTCGGGAAGATTTTCGGACTGGGCCGCGCGATGAAGGGCGGGTTCGGGACCGCGAGCGAACGTGCGGGAGAGGCGCTCGTCGGGGCGTGCGCCGTCGTGAACGCCTTCGGGGACGTGTTCGATCCCCTCTCGGGGGAGTGGCTCGCCGGAGCGCGGACCGGGGACGGAAAGGGCCGGGCGGGGACGGAAGAAGCGTTTCTCGACGGGTACGTGCGGGAGCCGTTTTCCCTGGGAAACACGACGCTCGCCGTCGTTGCCACCCCCGACGACCTTTCCCGGGAGGAACTGATCGGAGTCGCGAGGATGGCGCACGGGGCGCTGTTTCGGTCCATCCGGCCCGTTCACACCCCCATGGACGGCGATATCGTGGTGGCGCTGTCCACGGGGGCCGCGGGGCGAAAGGGGAACCCGATGCAGACCGCGGTCCTCGCGGGGCGGGCACTCGAGAGGGCGATCGCGGACGCGGTGAGGTCCGCCCGGGGGGCCCACGGCCTGCCCGCTGCCCGGGATATGCGCAGGAGGGAAAGCCCGTGATCGACAGGATCGAGGAGGCCCTGAGGGGAATGCTTTCGGATCCTTCCGTCGCCGTCCGGCTGGCGGCCTCCGCTGCTCTCGACAGGCTGCGGGCGAAAAAATCGTTGTCCACCTACCATCAGATGCTTACGAATGGCACCCGGGAAGAGAAGGTCCGGGTCGTGTTCGCCGCGGAGGAGATCGGCGGATCGGAGGGGCTTTCCCTCCTCCTTGCGGCCCTGACGGACGCGGAGGAGGAGGTCCGGGGAGCCGCCGTCCGCGCTCTCGAGTCCACCCTGACCGGGACCGTGCTGAAGGCGATGGTGGCAAGGCTCCCCAGGGAGCAGGGGGTCGTGCTCGGGAACCTGCTGGAGGCCCTGGGAAAGTCCCGGAGGAGGGAACTGTCGCCCGTCATCGAGAGGTACCTGGATCATCCGGACGTCGAGGTGCGGGGAAAGGCGATCCCGGCGTTCGCACGGGTGACGGCTGGCGCCGGGTGGGAGAAGATCCTCGCGCATGTCGCCGAAACGGAGGAAACCGTCAGGGCGGCCGCCGCCCGGGCCCTTGGGGAGTGGAGCTCGGAGTAGCGTCAAGGGGCGGTCCGCGCCCCTCGTCACGAGGAGGGTGGAGGGAGGAACACCCCTTTGGGCGCGTCCGGGTACAGAAGGGGGTTGACGGTGCTAAGGATCGACCAGCGGGGCCGCCCGGTCCGCGGGTCGACATCGGTTAAGTCCACCTCTTCGGAGCAGGGGAGCGGGTTCCCCTGCCGGTCGACGAGGATCGCGATCCGGATCGGCCCCTTCCCGGAAAGGCCGACCCCGATGACGATTCCCACTTCCATGCTGTCCAGGCGCACCATGGTTCCGATCGGGTAGCTTCCCATCACGTTATTCAGGGTCGCCAGGATGTTCGGGTCGAGTGATTTCCCCGTAAGTTTCCGCATGATCTCGAGCGCTTCGATCGGCTGCTTCGCATTCTGGTACGACCGCATCGTCGTAAGGGCGTCGTAGCAGTCCGCCACGGAGATGATCTGCGACTTCGGTTGCACGGCGTAATCCGGCCCCAGGTCCGGGTATCCCTTCCTGTCAAACCGTACGTGGTGCTCCCGGACCATGTAGGCGGAGGTCGGGCGGATGTGGGACATCTTCCCCAGGATGACGAACCCCTCCTCGGGGTGCTTCTTGATCTCCTCGAACTCCGCGGGAGTGAGACCATCCGGCTTCCGGATCAGGTCGAGGGCAAGCTGGGTCTTCCCCACGTCGTGGAGGAGACCGGCCACCCCGACCTCGGACTTCTCTTCGCGGGAGAGGGAGAGTGCATCGGCCATGGCGAGGGAGAGCACGGCCACATTGACGGAGTGGTTGTACGTGTATTCGTCGAAGTTCTTGATCAGAGTCAGGGCCAGGATGGCGTCGCGGTTCTGGTTGAGCATGCCGCTGATGGCGTTGACCACCCGCACCGACTCGCTTCCCGACGGGATCCGGCCCAAGCGGATCTCCTTGAGCACCGAGACCACGACGTTGACCGCGTCATGGTAGATCTCCCGCGCGAGCGCGTAATCGTCCTCCTCCGGCGGCTTCACACGGATGTGGGCGACGCCCAGGTCCTCGATCCGTTTCTGGATGTCGGAAGGGGAGAGCCCCTCCTCCTTCGTTTCATGCAGGAAGCGGATGAAAAGCTCGATGTCCCCGGGGGCAAGCCCCTTTTCGAACACGATCGCCGGGATCCCGATGGCGGCGAGCCGCTCCATGAAGAGTTCCAGGGAGGAAGTCAGGTTGAAGATCGGGACCCCCTCGAACACCAGGGTCCCGTCGGAGATGGCCAGGGCGAGTTCCTGACGTTGCGCGAAGAAGAGGAAGATGTCGGAGAAACACTTTTCCACCGGGGTGCGGACCAGCGGGTGCGTCGGGGGGTACATCCTGCGGTTTTTCAGGGAGGTTCCCAGTAAGCGGATGACGTTGATGATCGCCTGTTCCTGCTGCCGCCGGTCCATCGACCGCTCCTCCTACCAACCCGTCTTTTTCAGGATCCGCTCCGCCTCTGCCCGGAGATACTCCCCGGGGCTTTTCTGTACCCGGAGGACGATCTCTTTCGGGCGGGACCCCGACATCTTTGAGATGCTTCGCAGCGCGTGTTTCTTCATTTCGCGGAATTTTGGCGTTTCCCAGATTGCGGTGGCGCCCAGGATCTCCTCGAGCGCGCTAAGCGCTTTGTCGGTGTCGATGGTCCGAAGGGAGTCGATCGCCTCGTGAGCCAGCCGGTAGTGCGGGAAGAACACCTTTTTCCGGACGGCCCTCCGGTAGAGGGTCCGGACCGCCTCCTCATCCTTCTTCCGGGAGAGGGCGGCGGTGGCCGTGAGCGCGGTTGTCTCTTCAGGGAAGAAGCAAAGTTCCCCGAGCGCCGCCACCGCGGAGGGGTGCGGCAGCCTGGACAGCCCCTTGATCGCCTCTTTTTTCACCCGAAGGTCCGGGTGGGAAAGCGCTGCAACGATGTGCGTCGCGAGGTCCGGATCCCCAAGGCTCCCGAGGATCGCGACCATGTTGCGGACGAGGTACCAGCGGGAGTCGTTCAGGTTGTCGAGGACGGCCGGAATCGCGGGCCGCCCGATCTTCACGATGATGTCGATGATCGATTTCCGGACGAGAAAATCCTCCTCCACGGCCAGGGCGGCGAGCAAGGCTTTCACGGCGCGCTCGCCGAATGCCACCAGGACCGTCTCCACATCGGTTCGGTTCCTCCCCCCCCGGTCCTGGAGACGACGGATGTAGTGGGCCACCAGGTCGTCGGAAACAAGCTCCTTGATCCCCATGCGGGCAAGTTGTGCGATTTCCGGATGATTCTTCGGCGGTCTTTCGCTGTGGATCACGTAGATCGCGAGCGCCCGGTTGGAATAGTCGATTCGCCGGTCGTCGCGTTCCTGGAGCAGAGCGCGGGACAGGGAGATGACGAGGTCGCGGTATGCAGCGGGGTCCGTTTCCTTTTCCAGCCTCTGGAGAAGGTCCCCGATCGTCTGTTCCTCCGGGGGGTTGTCCTCGAAGGAGAAGGAGGGGTCGGCGGACGAAAACCCCTCCGCCTCATCCGGAGGCGGTCCTTCCTCCTCCTTCTTCAGCATTTCGGTTAACCCCTCGTAGTCGACGCGGTTCACCCAGATCCGGGACACTCTTTCCCGGAGAAGGACCCTCTCCAGACCGCCCTGATCCTGCAGTTCCTGGATGTCGCGGTTGAGGGCGCCAAGAAAGGTGATCATCTCGTCCGGCTTCTGGCCAGGCAGCAGAATGATTCTGCTCGCGCGCCGGTGATACAGTTCCCGGTTGAAGTCCGCGATCGCCTTGTTGCCCGTGGGGAAGGGCTCCTCCCGATAGAGGAGGGTGTTTTTGGTCACATCGATCTCGATACCGGTCTCGGGGGGCAAGGCTTCCTCGATCGCGGAAATGATCTTCTCGATCGCTTGAAGGAGAGCGGGGTGACCGGGGGGATAAAAACTTACAATTTTAATCCCTTTAGCAAGTTCGGATACTGCCAGTATGACTTTTTCCCGCGTCGCGTCCAGTGTCGAACCCGGCTTTAGGTCCATGAAGGAAATATGGTTTTATTTATTTGATAATTCTAATAAATATATAATCTAATGGTCATAATGCCCCAAGTCAATCGTTTTCCGGGCCGGCTTGCCTGGAGGGCCGTCGCCTCCGGGTTGGGGGTGGGGTACGCTCCGGCCTTACCGGGTACGCTGGGGTCCCTCCTGGCCCTTCCCCTCTGGTATTGGGGGGATGGCAGGGGTGCGATCCACTTCGGGGCGCTGGTCGCGGTCCTGGTCCTGGCTCTCCCCGCAACGATGGTGGAAATGCGGGAAACGGGGCGAAAAGACCCGCCCTCTGTCGTAATCGACGAGATCGCGGGAATGCTGCTAGCGGCAACGGGGATTCCGTGGGGGGGGAAATCCGTTGTCGCCCTGTTCCTTCTCTTTCGCCTGTTCGATATCCTGAAATTCGGGCCTGCGGCGTGGATGGACTCCAGAGAAGGGGCGATATACGTGGTGGCCGATGACCTTGTGGCGGGCATATGCGCCAATCTGGCATGCCGGGTGATCCTGTGGATGACCGGGTGACCCGGGATCTCGCCGCTCTGGCCACCGAGGGGCTCCTTGCCGCCGGGCGCACTGTGGCAGTGGCCGAATCGTGCACGGGGGGAGGGGTGTGCGAGGCGTTGACCGCCCTCCCGGGGAGTTCCGGGTACTTCCTCGGGGGGGTCGTGGCATACGGGAACGCGTCGAAAATAAGAGACCTCGGCGTGCCATCGGATCTCATCGACTCCCGGGGGGCGGTGAGCCGGGAAGTTGCGGAGGAGATGGCCGCCGGTGCGATGCGCAGGTTCGGGGCGGACATCGGCATCGGGACGACCGGGATCGCCGGCCCCGGGGGCGGGACCCCGGGAAAGCCCGTGGGGACCGTGTACATCGCTATCGTGTCGGGGGAGGTCCGGCTTTCGTACCACCTCCGGCTTCCGGGCGACCGCGACGCCGTCCGCGGGGCGACAGTGCGCCGGGTTCTCGACAGGCTCGTCTCCTTCCTTGCGAAGGGGGAGGGAGGGAGGCGTTGAGGTCGTTCATCGGGATCGGGCTCCCCCGGGAATGCTGCCGGGCAATCGCCGGGGCGATCTCCCCCCTTGGGGCGAAGGGGTTACCCGTTTCCTGGATCCCCGAGCGTAACCTGCACCTGACATTGAAGTTTCTGGGGGAGATCCCGTCCGGCAGGATCGACGAGGTGGCCGGGCTCATGGCGGGAGCGGCCCGGGAGATTTTCCCGTTCGAGTTCCGCGTTGAGGAGGGGGGCGGGTTCCCTTCGCTTCGGGCGCCGAGGGTATTGTGGATCGGGATCCGGGAACCGCTTGAATTGGTCAGAAAGTTGCACCAGAATATGGAGAATGCTCTTTCGGGAGCGGGTTTTCCTCGTGACGAAAGGCCGTTTCACCCGCACGTGACGGTCGGCCGCGTCAGGGGGAAGGTGGCGCCGGGGTGGGGCGAACAATACGCTTCCGTGGTTTCCGGGACGACATTTTGCACCGTTTACGCCACATCGTACCGGCTCTACGAAAGCCGGCTCTCCCCGTCGGGAGCAAACTACACGGTCCTGCACGAGATTCCTTTCGGGGGGGGCGGACCGAACAGATGAAGAGAGGAGCAGGAGGATGAGCCAGGACGCAAACCGGCGCAAGGCGCTCGACATGGCGCTCGCGGCGATCGAGAAGAACTACGGGAAAGGCGCGATCATGCGCCTCGGGAGCGACGTGCCGGCCAAGGACGTCCCTGTCATATCGACGGGCGCGCTTTCGCTGGACATCGCCTTGGGGATCGGCGGCATCCCGAGGGGGCGGGTGACCGAGATCTTCGGGCCCGAGTCCTCGGGGAAAACGACGCTGGCCCTGCATATCATCGCCGAGGCCCAGAAACTGGGCGGGATCGCGGGGTTCATCGACGCGGAACACGCCCTCGACCTGAACTACGGCAGAAAACTCGGCCTTGCCACCGACGATCTACTCGTCTCGCAGCCGGACACGGGGGAGCAGGCGCTCGAAATCGCCGAGATGCTCGTGCGCAGCGGCGCCCTGGACATCCTGGTCATCGACTCCGTGGCCGCCCTGGTGCCGAAAGCGGAGATCGAGGGGGAGATGGGCGACTCCCACATGGGGCTCCAGGCGAGGCTCATGTCCCAGGCGCTCAGGAAACTGACCGGGAGCATCAGCAAGTCCCAGACGGCGGTCATCTTCATCAACCAGATCCGCATGAAGATCGGGGTCATGTTCGGCAATCCCGAGACGACCACCGGCGGCAACGCGCTGAAGTTCTATTCGACGATCCGGATGGACATCCGGCGCATCACGCAGATCAAGAAGGACGACGGGGTCGTCGGTGCGCGCACCCGCGTGAAGGTCGTGAAGAACAAGCTCGCCCCCCCCTTTCGGGAAGCGGAGTTCGACATCCTCTACGGAGAGGGGATCTCCCGCGAGGGAGACACCCTGGACCTGGGCGCCGAGCTGGGGGTTGTGGAGAAAAGCGGCTCGTGGTACTCCGTGGACGGCGAGAGGATCGGGCAAGGGAGGGAGAACGCTCGGATTTTCCTCAAGGACCACCCCGAGGTAGCGGAAGGTCTGCGCAGGAAGATCCTCGAGAAATCCGGCGTGGTGGAAGCCCCCGGGGCCACGCAAGAAAGGAAGGCGTAATTGGAACTCAATGACATCCTGAAGGCCGGGGTCAAGAACTCGGCCTCCGACATCCACCTGAAGGTGGGACTCCCCCCCATCCTCCGGGTCGACGGGAAGCTCGTCCCCCTCAAGGTGCCGCAGCCTCTCCGGCCCGAAGATGTGAAGGCGATGTGCGCACAGATATTCGCCAACGAGGAGCAGCGGGACAGGTTCGAGAGGAACCGGGAGGTCGATTGCTCCTACAGCGTGCCGGGGCTGGGGCGGTTTCGCGTGAACGTGTTCCTTCAGCGCAGCACGGTGGGAATCGCCATCCGGGTCATCCCGATCGGTGTCCTCTCCTTCGAGGGGCTGCATCTGCCGAAAGTGATCGAAAAGGTGGCCATGGAAACGAGAGGCTTGATCCTTTGCACCGGGACCACGGGAAGCGGGAAGTCGACGACCCTGGCCACGATCGTGGAGTACATCAATCACCACAGAAGCTGCCATATCATCATGATCGAGGATCCGATCGAATTCCTTCTCCGCGACAGGAAGAGCATCATCAACCAGCGGGAGATCGGGGCGGATACCTCCACCTTTGCCGGGGCCCTCAAGAGCGCACTTCGCCAGGACCCGGACGTGATTCTCGTGGGCGAGATGCGCGACTTGGAAACGATCGAGACGGCGATCATGGCGGCCGAGACGGGGCACCTCGTATTGTCGACGCTACACACCCTCGACGCGGCAGAGACGATCAACCGGATCATCGGGGTCTTTCCGCCCTACCAGCACAAGCAGGTGAGGATCCAGCTGGGCTCGATCCTGAAGGGGGTTATTTCCCAGCGGCTCGTTCCCCGCGTGGACGGCGCGGGCCGCGTCCCGGCGGTCGAGGTGCTGATCAACACGGCACGCGTCCGGGAGTACATCGAGGACAAGGACAAGACGCGAAAAATCCGGGATGCCATCGGTCAGGGGTACACAACCTACGGGATGCAGACCTTCGATCAGTCCCTCATGTCCCTCTACAAGGACAAACTGATCTCCCTCGAGGAGGCGCTCCGGCAGGCGTCCAACCCCGACGACCTGGCCCTCCGCGTCCGCGGGATTTCGTCGACTTCCGATCTCAAGTGGGACGAGTTTGACAAAGACGAGGATCCCCCGAAGTCGTGAAGGGGAGGCGGGGCCCACTCCGCCGGGGGACCCGCTGGCGGCGGCCCTCCGCATGCTTTCCCGGCGGGCGTTGAGCGAGGGGGAGATCCGGTTCCGGCTCACGGCGAAGGGGTATTCGGAAGCGGAGGCGGAGTCCGTTCTCGGCAGGCTCCGGGGGCTCGGCCTGGTGGACGACGGCACCCTCTGCGCGAATCTGGCCCGGACGTACCGGGACGTTCGAATGTGCGGCCCCTTAAGGATCGTCGGGGCGCTCCTTTCGCGGAGGTTTCCCCGGGACCTGGTCGAGGAGTCGGTGCGCGCAGTGTCCCGGCCGGGAGAGGAGCTGGCCGCCGCAGCCGCAGCGCTCGGGAAGAAATTCCGCGACGGGATCCCCGCGGACCGGGAGGGGGCCGCAAGGGTGTTCCGATTCCTTGCCCGGAGGGGATTTTCCCCGGAGACGTGCCGACATGCGATCCGGGGGCTGTCCCGCGACATCGAAGAAGGAGAAGAGTGAATGCCCATGACCGGAGCAGCAATCCGCGCCGCATTTCTTTCCTATTTCGAGAGGCACGGGCACAAGGTGCTGCCCGGCTCCTCCCTGGTTCCGGGGAACGACCCGAGCCTGCTGTTCACCAATGCCGGCATGGTGCAGTTCAAGGAATATTTTCTGGGTCTTGCGTCCGCCGACTGGAAGCGGGCCGCCACCGCCCAGCGGTGCCTCCGCGTGAGCGGCAAGCACAACGACCTGGAGAACGTCGGGTATACGGCGCGGCACCACACCCTGTTCGAGATGCTGGGGAACTTCTCGTTCGGGGACTATTTCAAGAAGGATGCGATCTTCTTCGGGTGGGATTTCCTGACGCGCGAGATGGGGCTTGACGGCGAACGGATGACCGTTTCCGTGTTCCGGGAGGATGACGAAGCATACGACATCTGGCATCAAACGATGGGGCTGCCTGCCTCCCGCATCATCCGGTTCGACGAGAAAGACAACTTCTGGGCCATGGGGCCGACGGGACCGTGCGGGCCGTGCTCCGAAATCATCTTCGACCAGGGGGAGGGGACCGGGTGCGGGCGCCCCTCGTGTGCCGTGGGTTGCGATTGCGACCGGTTCCTCGAAATCTGGAACCTGGTGTTCATGCAATTCAACCAGGACGGGAGCGGAGCGAGGACCCCCCTCCCGAAGCCGAGCATCGACACGGGGATGGGGTTGGAGCGGCTGGCGGCCGTGGTCCAGGGGGTCAAGAGCAATTACGACTCCGACCTGTTCCGGGGGATCATCGCGGAGATCGAGGGTGTAAGCGGCATCGAGTACGGGAGATCCCCTCTCCAGGACGCCGCTACCCGCGTGATCGCCGACCACGCCCGCGCGACGGCGTTCCTGATCGCCGATGGCGTCCTTCCCGCCAACGAGGGGAGGGGGTACGTCCTCCGCAGGATCATGCGGCGTGCCCTACGCCACGGGAAGAAGCTTGGGCTGGACAGGCCGTTCCTGCACCGGGTGGCGGCCGCCGTGGTTCGGGAGTTCTCTTCCGCCTACCCCGATCTGGGAAGGAGCGCCTCCTACATCGACACGGTCTCCCTGCACGAGGAGAAGCGTTTTCTCGAGACGCTCGACGCAGGGCTCCGGATGGTGGAAGAGGAGTTCACGCGAATCGGGAAAGCGGGCGTCAAGGTCTTCGCGGGATCCGTCGCGTTCAAGCTGTACGACACGTTCGGGTTCCCGGTCGACCTGACCGCGGACCTGTGCCGGGAGCGTGACGTGTCGCTCGACACCGAGGGGTTCGAGGCCGAGATGGAGAGGCAGCGCGCGCAGTCCCGCGAGGCGTGGAAAGGGGGCGAGGTGGGCGTCTCCGACGCGGCGGCCGCCGAGCTTGCCCGGAAGGGGGTATCCGTCGAATTCGTCGGGTACGACCGTCTCGAGGCGGGGGCGAGGGTGGTCGCCCTGTTCCGGGACGGGAAGAGGATCATGTCGGCGGTGGAGGGCGAGGAGGTCGATTTCGTGACGGACGTCACCCCCTTCTACGGGGAAGCCGGCGGACAGGTCGGCGACGTCGGGGAGGGGACGGGCGACGCGTTCCGTCTCGAGATCACCGACGCACGCCGGCCGGCCGCGGACCTGGTGATCCTCCGGGCGAAGGTGGTCGAGGGAACGGTGGGGGAGGCAATGACGGTGGATCTGAGGGTGGACGCGGCGCTCAGGCGGCGGACCCAGGCGAATCACACCGCCACCCACCTCCTGCAGGCAGCGCTCCGCAAGATCGTGGGGCCGCACGTCAAGCAGGCGGGTTCCTACGTCGGCCCCGACAAGCTCCGGTTCGATTTCACCCACTTCGAGGCGGTTCCGGACGACGCCCTCCGGGAGGTGGAGGACTTCGCCAACGACGCCGTCTTCACCGACCGGCCGGTCTCCTGGGAGCTCCTCCCGTACCAGGAGGCGATCGAGCGGGGAGCGATGGCGTTTTTCGGGGAGAAATACGCCGACGTGGTCCGGATGGTGACCGTTCCCGGCGTGAGCCGCGAGCTGTGCGGCGGGACCCATGTCCGGCGCACCGGCGAGATCGCCCTGTTCCGGATCGTCTCGGAGGGGGCGCTGGCCGCCGGAGTCCGGCGCATCGAGGCGCTGACCGGCCCGGAGGCCTTCCGACACCTCCGGGAGGACGCCGACCGGATCCACCGGATCGCCCGGGATCTCAAGGTTTCGCCTGCCGATGCCGTCTCCCGGGTCAACAAGCTCCAGGCCCAGGTCAGGGCGCTGGAGAAGGACGTCCAGGAGGCGAGGCGCCGGGCGGCACGGGACCTCGTGGGGGAGGTGCTCGCGAAGGCCAGGGAGGTGAAGGGAGTCCGCGTGGTGGAAGCCGGGCTGGAACCGATGGACCCCGCCGCGCTCCGCGAACTGGCCGACGCGGTGAAGGGGAAGCTGAAGAGCGGTCTGCTGCTGCTGGGGACCGTGGAGGAGGGCCGCTGCCACCTGGTGGCGGGGGTCACCCCGGACCTTGCCTCCGCCTATTCCGCCAGCGACATCGTCAAGAACGCGGCCCGGTTCGTGGGAGGTGGGGGGGGAGGACGCCGGGACATGGCACAGGCGGGGGGATCGAACATCGAAGGGTTTGCCTCCGCGGTGTCATCGCTCGCCGCGTGGCTCGCCGAAAAGCGTCCCTAACCGCGGCCTGCTTCCCGGTCGAGGGTGTTCAGGTACAGCTGGACCAGCTTGTTGAGCGGGTCCCGGAAAAGGGCGTTCTCCCATGCCCCGCGGGCCTCGCTTCTTCTCCCCAACAGGTACAGGAGGATGCCGCGCTGGACGAGGGCTGAGACCATCCCGGGACGGTCGGACAGGGCCCGGTCCAGCTCGGTGAGCCCCTCCTCGAGGCGTCCCGCCTCCTTCAGCGCGATGGCCAGCCGGACCCGAAGATCGGGGAACCCGGGCGCGACGAGGAGCGCCTTCCGGTATTCCGCGATCGCCTCTCCGTTTTTCCCGAGGGCAAGGTACAGCTCCCCCAGTTCGGCGTGCAGGTTGGCGATCTTCCCGGCGAACTGGTTTCCCCGCTCCATCTTCTCCTGTCGTGTCAGTGATACAGCGGCCTTCTGGTGGGCGGTTTTGGCCTCCTCGTACCTGCCCAGCTCGTTCAGCGTGATCGCCAGCGACATGAGGGCTTCCGTGTACTCGGGGTTCCGGGAAAGGCTGCTCTCGAACTCCCGCACGGCTTCCTCGAGCTTTCCCCAGAGGTGGTAGATGAGCCCGAGGGTATAGTGGATGTCGGGGTAGTTCGCCCCGCCCGCCATCGCTTCGCGAAGAAGCGTCTCCGCGCGTCGGAAATCCTTTTCCGCGTAAGCCCGTTTTCCCAGAGTGATGAGCATGGTCAGGTCGCTGTTCATCGCTTCTTGTCTCCCCTCCCGGGGAATTTCTCCCGGAGGCTTTTTCTGAGCTCGGCGGCCTCCTCCTTCTTCCCCTCCCGTTCCAGCGCCTCCGCCAGAAGAGACATCAGGGACGAGAGGGTGGCCGTGTCGGAATAGTCGGCCACCGCCCTTCTTCCCCTGGCCTCCGCGCTGTCGTACTTTCGGCGGGAGAGGTAGTGGGAGACCACCCTGGCTTCGTGCTCCGCGAGCCGGTTGCGAAGATCCCCCAGCCGTTTGGCGGCCGTTTCCGCGTAGGGTCCGGAGGGGTTCTTTTCCAGGAGAAGCTTGTAGGTGCGGATGGCCTCGAGGGTTTTCGTCTGGTCCCGGCCGGGTTTGCTTCCCTGGCGGAAGAGCAGTTCCCCTTTCCGGAAGAGAGCGTAGGGGACGTTGTCGCTGGCCGGGTACAGACGCAGGAAATCGTCGAAGGCGACTTCCGCCTCCACGTTGTCCCCGTTTTCCATGCGGGCGTCCGCCAGGGCGAGCTGCGTCTTCGGGGCCAGGGGGGAGGTGGGGAACCGTTCGAGCAGGACCTGGAAATGCTCGATCGCGCTGCTGTAGCTTTTCTTCGCCAGCTTCTGCTGGCCGCGGGAGAACAGGTCCGAGTCCGTAAGTCCTGTCTGTTTGGAGAGTTTTCCGGAACAGGAGGGAATGAGGAAGGCCGCGGCCATCAGGATGGCGAGGAGGTGGCGCGTCCGCCGCATGGGAACGACGGTAGTATAGCCATCCGGAAAAGTCAATGTTAGGCTGTTTCCTCCCGATGCGGTCGATCGGTACGGGTCCGGGAGGTGGGTTTCATGAAAGGAAGGATCGCGGTGGTGACGGGTGGGTCCCGGGGGATCGGGTTCGCGGTGGCGGTCCGGTTTCTCCGGGACGGGATGCACGTGGCGGTCCTGGACATCCGGGACGAGGCGGTGGAGCACCTCACCGCGGTAGGGCACAAGACCGGCGTACGCGTTCTCCACATCCCGACCGACGTCTCCTCCTACCAGCAGGTCCGGGAGGCGGGAGCCAAGGTCCGGGAAGAGTTCGGAAGGCTGGACGTCTGGGTGAACAACGCGGGGTGGGACCGGATCATCCCGTTCCTCTCGACGGCCCCTTCGGATTGGGAAAGGGTGGTGGGGATCAACCTCATGGGCGTGGTGCACGGCACGCGCGTCGCCCTCGAGGGGATGCTCGCCGGGGACGCCGGGGGGGCCATCGTGAATGTGGCTTCGGATGCGGGGCGCGTCGGAAGCTCGGGCGAGGCGGTCTACTCCGCCGCCAAGGGGGGGGTGATCGCGTTCACCAAGGCAGTCGCACGCGAGGTCGCACGACACGAAATCCGGGTCAACTGCGTATGCCCGGGCCCGACGGACACGCCGCTTCTCGCGGAGAACTTCCGGGGGGAGGAGGGGGCGAAGATCATCGGGGCGATGAAGCGGGGAATCCCCTTCCGGCGCCTGGGAACGCCGGAGGAGATCGCGTCGGCGGTCCGGTTCCTCGCCTCGGACGAAGCCTCCTACATCACCGGGCAGGTCTTGAGCGTCAACGGCGGGCTGAACATGGTGGGGTAAAGGGGCAGCACGTGTTTTACCTGAATAAATAGCGGTTGAAAACCGTATTGGATTGGGATAAATATACACGTCACGACCGTACGAGGCCGTGATACCCGCAAAAGCGCATCAACAAGAAAAGGAGGAGGCTCTATGAGTGTAATGAAGAGGGCATTGTTGGTATGTCTCGCGATTGCCTTGGCGATGAGTCTGGGAGGCGCCGCCGCGATGGCCGACACGATCAAGGTCGGCATCGTGCTTCCGCTGACCGGCGAGCAGGCGAAGTTCGGCGAAATCGAGAAGCGGTCCTTCCTGATGGCCGCCGAGGAGATCAACGCGAAGGGCGGAGTCAAAGGGAATAAGCTCGAACTGCTCTTCGAGGACGACACCGGGAAGCCCGATGTGGGCCGGTCCGCCACGGAGAAGCTGATCTCCCAGGAGAAGGTGCCCATCATCACCGGGGGGTACTCCAGTTCCGTCACCGCCGCCGCGACCGCCGTCGCCCAGCAGTTCAAGGTCCCGTTCCTGGTCACGACCGGCTCGGCGGACAAGATCACGGAAAGCGGCTACGACTACGTCTTCCGGATCAACCCCCCCGCCAGCGAGTACCCGGCGGCGGTCGTCACCTTCCTCCAGGAGGTGGTCAAACCGAAGACGGCCGTCATCCTCTTCGAGAATTCCCTCTTCGGGCAGTCCAGCTCGAAGGAGTTCGAGGAGGATTGCGGGAAGCTCGGGATCAAGGTTCTTCTCAAAGAGGGGTACAACAAGGGGGCCATCGACTTCAAGCCGATGCTCACGAAGGTGAAGGCGACGAACCCCGACCTGGTCTACATGGTCTCCTACGTCATGGACGCGGCGCTCCTGATGCGTCAGGCCAAGGAACTGGACTTCAATCCCAGGCTCTTCGTCGGCGGCGGGGCCGGATTTACGCTCCCCGAGTTCCATAAGAACGCGGGCGACGCGGCCGAATTCGTATACTCGGCGACCCTGTGGGTGGAAACCGTCGTCTACCCGGGAGCCATGGACTATTTCAAGAAGTACCAGGCGAAGTACAAGGAAGACACCGAGTATCACGGCGCCGAGGCGTACGCCTCGTTGTACGTCGTTGCCGATGCCCTGAAGAGGGCGAAGAGCATCACGCCCAAGGACGTCCGCGATGCCCTGGCCGCGACCGACATGATGACCGCCTTCGGGCCCGTTAAGTTCGTCTCCTACGAAAAGAAGACCCAGCAGAACAAGCTCCCCACCTTCATGGTCCAGTGGCAGAAGGGGGAGCTGGAAACCGTCTGGCCCAAGGACGCGGCCAAGATGAAATACGTATTCCCCGTTCCCAAGTGGAAAGAGCGGAAGTAGTCCGACCGAAAGCGAAGCTTGAAACGATCTCGAGGTCGGGCGGCGGTGTGACCCCGCCCGGCCTCTCCACTGATCGGCCCTTCGGCCGACCCGGGAGTTTCCATGGACGTTTTCCTCCAGACCTTCGTTGCCGGCGTACTCAAGGGCGGACTGTATGCCCTGATCGGGATCGGCATGACGCTCATCATGGGCGTCATGGGGATCATCAACCTGGCCCACGGGCAGCTGATGATGGTGGCGATGTACATCACGTACGTCCTTCACCTCGCAGGGGTCGACCCGTACCTCTCGTTGTTCGTCGCCATGCCGGCGCTATTTCTCCTCGGGGCGGTGATCCAGAGGTTCCTCCTGAATCCCCTCCTGAAGGCGGACACGATCCTTCCCGAAAACCAGGTCCTCATGACGGTGGGGATCGGGATGGTCCTGACCGAAGTCGTCCGGTTCATCTTCAAGTCGGACTACAAGTCGGTGACCACCGGGTACTCCAACGCTACGTTTTTCCTGGGGAACATCTCCTTCAGCATGGCGCTGGTGATCTCCTTTCTCATCGCGATCGGCTTTACCGTCGCCATGTTCTTCTTTCTCATCAGGACGGACATCGGACGCTCGATCCGGGCGACCGCCCAGGACAAGGACGCCGCGGTCCTGATGGGGGTCAACACCGGGCGCATCACGATCATCACCTTCGGCATCGGCTCGGGTTTGGTCGCGGCCGCGGGGAGCCTCCTGGCCCCCGTCTTCTACGTATTTCCCGACATCGGGGGGCCGTTCACGGCGCGGGCCTTCATTATCACCATCCTCGGCGGCCTGGGGTCGACGGTGGGCGCCATCTTCGGGGGGGTCACCCTGGGTCTTGCCGAGAGCTTCGGGGCCACCTACATCAGCATGGAGTTCGAGAACATCATCGGCATGACCATCTTCGTGCTGGTCCTGCTCTTCCTGCCGGGCGGGTTCAAGCGCCTGACCAAAATCTAGGGGGATCCGGCGAATGAAAAAGAACCTGGTTCCCTTGATCGTGCTGGCGGTCCTGGCGTTCTTCCCCCTGGCGGTGAAGGACAACTACTACATGCACCTCATGATCCTGTTCCTCATGTGGGTGGTCATCGGTTCGGCCTGGAACCTCATCGCGGGCTACACGGGCCAGGTCTCCTTCGGGGACGCCGCCTTTTTCGGAAGCGGCGCATACGCCGCGGGCCTCCTTTCCGTCCATCTCCACATCTCCGCCTGGTGGGGACTCGCCCTCGGGGGGTTCGCAGCCGTTGCCGTCGGCCTGCCGTTCGGCTGGATCTGTTTCCGGATGCGGGGGGCCTACTTCGCCCTGGCCACCCTGGCGCTCAACGAGGTCATGCGGCACAGCGCGGCGATCGCGGAAGGGTTCACCGGGGGGATGGTCGGCATCCTGATCATGCCCTCCTTCGTGTCGAAGGTCCCCTACTATTACGTCGCCCTGGGGATGGCGGTCGCCGCCGTGATCAGCATCCAGTGGATCGTCCACGCCAAGCCCGGGTACTACTTCGTCTCCATCCGGGAGGACCAGGACGCCGCGGAAAGTCTCGGGATCAATACCCATTACTACAAGATGCTCTCGCTGGCCATCGCGGCGTTCTGGACGGGGGTGGCGGGCTCCCTCTACATGAACTACATGGGCTTCATCGATCCCGACGTGGTGTTTTCCCTCCACGACATCTCCATCATGGCGATCCTCGTGGGGATCGTCGGGGGGGTGGGGACGGTCTACGGCCCGATGGTGGGGGCATTCGTCATGGTGACGGTCCAGGAACTGTTCCGTTCCGGATTCTTCGGCCTTTTCAAGTATCTGGGAAATGTTACCGGATCCGGCACCATTGTTTCCATCGCGGAGACGATCACCGGCGCGCACATTCTCGGGTTCGGAATCCTGGTGGTCGTGGTGATCCTCGTGCTGCCCAACGGGATCGTGGGAGACTGGCCGAAAATCCGGAATGCCGTCTTCCGGACCAAACCCGCCACCTGAGCGTAAGGAGAGGCGCGTGGCATACTTCCAGGTCGAAAAACTCGTCAAGTATTTCGGGGGGCTTGCGGCCGTCAACGGGGTCTCCTTCCAGGTGGAGAAGGGGGAGATCCTGGGCCTCATCGGCCCCAACGGGTCCGGCAAGACGACCACGTTCAACATGATCAGCGCATACCACCGCCCCACCTCCGGCCGGGTCATCTTCAAGGGACAGGAGATCCACCGGCTGCCGACGCACAAGATCTGCCGACTGGGAATCGGAAGGACGTTTCAGGTGGTGAAGCCCCTCGGGAGAATGAGCGTGCTCGACAACGTCATCGCGGCGGCGTACTCGAGGGTCAACTCCCGCAGGGAAGCGCGCGATCTCGCCCTCGAGACGGTCCAGTTCTGCGGCATGACCCCGGTCAAGGACGTGCTGGCCAAGTCCCTCCCCATCGCGGGACGAAAGCGGCTCGAGATCGCGCGGGCGATGGCGACAAGGCCGGAGCTTCTCCTGCTCGACGAGACGGCGGCGGGGCTCAATCCCACGGAGCTGCTGGCGGCGATCGACCTCATCAAGAAGATCCGGGAGAACGGCACGACCATCATCATCATCGAGCACATCATGCACGTCATCATGACCATCTCCGACCGGATACACGCCATCAATTTCGGGCAGACGATCGCGGAAGGGACGCCCAAGGAAGTGGCGGCGAACAAGGAAGTGATCGAAGCCTACCTGGGGACCGACTATGCTTAAGGTGGAGAACATCAACGTGTTCTATGGCGACCTCCAGGTCCTCTGGGGCGTCTCGTTCGAGGTCCGCGAAGGGGAGATCCTCGTTCTCGTCGGCGCGAACGGCGCCGGGAAGTCCACGACGCTCAAGACGATCTCCGGCATCCTGAAACCGAAAATCGGCAGCATCCATTTCAAGGGAGCCCGCCTCGACGAGTTGCCCGCGGACCAGGTGATCTCCCACGGGGTGGTCCACGTCCCGGAGGCCAGGCGCCTTTTCCGGGAGATGACCGTCGAGGAGAACCTCGTCATGGGGTCCCTTGCCCCCGAGGCGAAGAAAAAGCGGGCGGAGACCCTGGCGTGGGTCTACGAGCTCTTCCCGAGGATGAAGGAGCGCCGCAAGCAGATGGCGGGGACGATGAGCGGCGGGGAGCAGCAGATGGCGGCGATCGGGCGGGGGCTCATGGCCCTTCCGAAACTGCTCATGTTCGACGAGCCATCGCTTGGCCTTGCCCCGATCCTCGTGCAGGAGGTATTCGACATCGCCAAGCGGATCAACAAGGAAGGGGTGACCGTTCTCCTCGTGGAGCAGAACGTCCGCCAGACTCTCGCCCTGTGCCACCGGGCCTACGTGCTCGAGAACGGCCGGGTTGTACTCTCCGGGACGGGGAAGGAATTGCTGAACGACGATCACGTCAAGGAAGCGTACCTGGGGATCTAGGCGAAGCAGATGCAGTAGCCGTTGTCGATGCCCAGCACCGACGCGTCCCTCGTCTTCCGGACCCCCGCGCAGGCGATCCGCGTCCTCGCCATCGAGGAGTAGATCTTCGGTTGCAGCGCCTCCCGGAACGGGTCTCCCTCCGGATTGTCCTTCGTCGCCACGTGCAGGATCGCCTTCTCGGTGAGGGACTCGTAGGCGGCGTAGAAGGGGTGCTCCGTCGCGATGTCCCCTTCCGGGTCGTGCATGTGGTACCAGCAGCCCCCTCCGTGGAAGTTGCGCAGGTCGGTCACCTTTCCCCCGTCGCAGGGCAGGACGGTGAACGACCGGATTCTCTGGACCGCCGCGCTCTCCCTCCATAGCCTCCCGATCTCTCCCGGGACATAGTCCCCCTTCCCGTCGAGGAGATACCCGATGTTGTAGGACGTGTCGTGCATCGTGGTGGCGCACGGGTGGAGCATCCCGTCGGCGTTGATCCCGAGGATGGTGTACCCGGCGCCGCACATGTCCTTCCGGGGGCCGTTGGAGGCGATCGCCTCGAAGATCTTGTCGTTCGTGATTTTCAGCTTCGTCCTCGCTCCTTCCTTCTTCGCCTGCCGGACGGCCTCCTTGCACCGTATGACGACGTCGATGAGATCGGAGGCGGCGAGCTTCGCCGTGTCCCCCTGCCGGGCGTTGCCGGCGTGGACGACGTAGATGATGTGATGGTAGTCGACGCAGTGCCGTCCCTCGGACGTGCCGGAGAGGAGCCGGGTCAGCTCGGGGATGCGGCGGGCGGTCTCGGGGGTCGGGGTGGAGCTCACGCCGACCCGGACCCCTTCCCGCAGCAGGTTGCGGATCCCTTCCATCGCCTTCGCGAAGGTCCCCCTCCCGCGCAGCGACGAGTTGGACTCCTCGTCCGGACCCTCGAGGCTTACCTGGACCACCAGCCGGTCCCGGAAGCGGGAGAGCAGCCTGGCACGGTCGGGCGTGATGAGGGTTCCGTTGGTGAAGAGGATCGCCCGGGAACGTCGAGTCGCCCCCTCGATCAGGTCGGGGAGGTCCCCCCGGAGCAGCGGCTCACCGCCGGTCAGGTAGAACACCTCCGTGCCGAGCTGCCGGCATTCGTCCATCATCGCAAGCAGCGCATGCTTCCCCACGCGCCTCCGGTCGTTTTCCACCCTCTCGTAGGTGTAGCAGTGGCGGCACGCCATGTTGCACTCGAAGTTGGTGACGACCCAGACTTCGTGGAGCTTTTCGGGAGAGAGGACCCCTGCCCGGGCGACCTGTTCCCCGGTGATCGGCTCGGTCGAGAGGAACTCCTTCCTTGCGAGGTCCGCAGTGAACTTGCGCAGCAGGTTCTCGGCCTCCTCGGGGGAGAGGATCCCGGCGGCGACGCATCCGGAAGCGGCCTCCGCGACGGTTTTCCCCGGGAGCGTGCGAAGGATTTCCAGCCCGCTCCGGTTCAGGCAGACCCAGTTCGCACGGTCCCGGTCGATCGCGACGAAGACGCCGTCCTTCTCCCGGACGATGAATTCGGGCGTGTGGAAACGGCCTGCGGGGGTTATCGGGAACGCCATCCGGCGCCCCTCACCCCTCCTCGAGCGTTTGCAGGGCCTGCACGGCGTGGACCAGGGACGCTCCTCCCCGGATGACGGCCGCGACGTGGATCGCCTCGGCCAACTCTTCCCGGGTGGCCCCCGCGGACGAGGCTCCCTTGGCGTGGACGTCGATGCAGTACGGGCACTGGATCGCGTGCGCGACCGCGACGGCGATCAGTTCCTTGGTCTTCTTTCCGAGCGCACCTTCCGCGAACGCGGCGGCTACCCATGCGTTGTACGCCTCGAAGGCCTCCGGCGCGTACTCCTTGAAATCGGGATAGGAGTTGAGATCCGTGCTGGTGTAAAGGGGACGGGACATTTCGATCAGCGCCTCCGGAGGGGGAAAAAATTGTTACTATTTTATCATAGTGCGTGAGGGCGGCCCAAAGGCCCTCCTTGACAACTCTCCCGGCACGCAAATAAGGTTCAGTGTCAGGGACGGGAGACGGGAAGGAAGACATGAAAACGGAACTGGTGGTCGGGGATATCCGGAAACACCGTGCGGACATGCTCGTCGTGAACCTCTTCGAGGGGGTCACGAGCCCGGGAGGCGCGACCGGAGCCGTCGACAAGGCGATCGGGGGGGCCATCACGGCAGCGATCCACGACGGGGATTTTCACGGGAAGTGGGGGGAGACCCTTTTCCTGCGTCCCGGAAAGGGGCTGGCGTCCCCCCGGGTGCTGGTGGTCGGACTCGGGAAGAAAGAGAAGTTCACCCCGGACCACGTCCGCCAGTTGGCCCTGCCCGTGATGCGGATGGCGAAGAAGAAGAAGATCTCCACGGTGGCGTCCGTGCTCCACGGGGCCGGGGCGGGGGGATTCGACCAGGAGGAAACCGCGCGGTTCCTGGCCTTGGGGGCCGTCCTGTCGGAATACGAATACGACCGGTACAAGTCGGAGAAGGAGGGCAGGGTCTCCCGGTTCCAGGTGGTCGAGAGGGAGAAGGCTGCAGCGCGGAAGGTCGCCAGGGGGCTTGCCCACGGGGCGAAGCTCGGCGAGGCGATCAACTGGGGTCGGGACCTGGTGGCATCCCCCCCCGGGGACCTTCGGCCGGACGGGCTGGCGCGGGCGGCCAGGAAGATCGCGGGAGGGAAGGTCCGCGTCAAGGTCTACGGGAGGAAGGAAGCCGAGGCGTGGAAGATGGGGGGGTTGATCGCGGTGGGAAAGGGAAGCGAGGTCTCCCCGCGGCTCATCGTCGCCGAGTACCGGGGAGGCCGCCCGGGTTCCCCGTGGACGGCCCTTGTCGGCAAGGGGGTGACGTTCGACACGGGGGGCATCTCCCTCAAGAAGTGGGAGGGGATGGAGAAGATGAAGTACGACATGGCGGGAGGCGCCGGGATGCTGGCCGCGGTCCGCGCCGTGGCCGCGCTCGGGATCCGCAGGAACATCGTGGCGATCGTCCCCGCCGTCGAGAACATGCCGTCCGGAACCGCCTACCGGCCCGGCGACGTACTCCGGATGATGTCGGGCAAGACGGTGGAGGTGCTCTCCACCGACGCCGAGGGAAGATTGATCCTGGCGGACGCCATCACGTTCGCGAAGAAGCGGTACCGCCCGGACGTCATCCTCGACGCCGCCACGCTGACCGGATCGTGCGTGGTGGCCCTGGGCAGCGTCACGATGGGGATGATGGGCAACGACGCGAAGGTCCTGGCACGGATGCGGGAGGCCTCCGCGGCCTCGGGGGAACGCGCCTGGGAGTTGCCGCTGCACGAGGAATACCTCGAGCAGATCAAGAGCGATATCGCCGACCTCAAGAACATCGGGGGGCCTGAGGCAGGCGCCATCACGGCCGGCTACTTCCTGAAGGAATTCGCCGGGGAGACCCCCTGGGTCCATCTGGACATCGCGGGGGTGGCGTGGAGAGAGAAGGAGAGAATGGGGTACGCCCCCGGCCCGACCGGGGTGCCGGTGCGGCTTCTCGTGGAATTCCTGCGGAGAGAAGGGACGGGGGCCTAGCGCCGGATCCCCCGGAGGAGAACATGCCCGACATGCCGCCGCGTTTGCCGACGGATAAAGAGTACACCTCATGCCCGCACTGCACGATCCAGATTCCCGCGAATGTGCCCGTCTGTCCCCACTGCGAGCAGATTCTCCTCCCCCATGCGCGCCCGCGGCGCCCGCGTTTTTTCGCCGCGGGACCGCCGGCGCCCGCCGTCCTGTGGGAACGGCACGGCAAGTGGGTCATGGTGGCGGGCCCGGTCCTCCTGGCCCTGGTCGTTCTCCTCCTCGTGTATCAGCAATGGGTAGCCTATCGCCTGAAGGTGGTGCAAAACCCTTCGCTTCTGGTTGAGGTGGGGAAGGAGAGGAAGGGGGATACGTTGATTCTCCGGGGAACGGTGACCAACCGGGGGGACGACATTCCGGACCTCTCGCTCCGGTCGGTCGGGATCATCGTGGAGTTCACCTACCGGGACGGCCGCAGGGAGAGGAAGACGGTGTTTCCGAAGACGGAGTTCCGCGGGGAGGGGGCGCTCCTCCGGGGGGAGACGGGGAAGTTCGAGGTGGAAGGGTCGGCGAAGGGGCTTACGGAGATCGTCCTGCGGAGCGAGATCGTGGACCTGGGGATGGGGCAGAAGCTCATCCCTCCCCGCGGGAGGTGAGCCACTGCCGCGTGCGGGGGCAGGCCGGGGAGGAATGGCCCCGGGTCCAGCGGGCGAGCGCGGTCACGTCGTCCGCGGTGTCGATGTCGAACCCGGGGGGGAGGAGGGCGTACGGGATCCCCGCAGCCCGGCACTGCAGGCAAACCTCGGACAGGACCGAGCCTGTCCCCCAATTCACGCCCCGGAACAGGGACGGGGCGGTAGACGAGAGAGCGATCAGGTAGAACCCCCCGTCGTCGCTGGGGCCGAAAACGGCCCCGGCGGAGGAAGCCAGTTCCCGGAAGGCGGCACGTACGAGCGGTGCGGAAAGAACCGGGCAGTCCGCGCCGACGAGGACGGCCCCGGCGAAACCCCGGGCGAAGGCGGTTTCGAATGCGTTCGCCATACGCTCGCCGAGGTCCTCTCCGGACTGGGGGAGCGGCTCGTAGGAGGAAAACGGATCCCGCCGGAAGAGATCCCCGCTTCCGGGCGGAGAGAAGAAGAGGTAGCGATGGACCCGTTTCAGCCTGCCCATTTCCGCTGCCGTGTCCTCGAGGAGGCACGCATAGAGCGCGGCCGCTTCCGTTTTCGTGAAGGAGGGGCAAAGCCGCGTCTTGACCTGCCCCGGGACGGGGGCCTTCGCCAACAGGATCAACGCCTCCGTTCGCGTCACGGGGGTTCCCTTCTGGCGGCGACACCTCGCATGGCATTCATTGTAACAACCGTTTGCCAGAAAACCGATGCCCGGGTACGATATCGGCCTTACCCTTGTACCGCATGAGGGGAGCGCCATGAAGGGGAAAGCAGGGAGGGTTTTGAACATCGGACTTCCGAAGGGGAGCCTGCAGGATTCCACGATCAGGCTGTTTCGGAAGGCGGGATTCACCATCACGGTGGGCTCCCGCAGCTACGTCCCCTCCATCGACGACGAGGAGCTGTCCGGGCTCCTGATCCGCGCCCAGGAGATGGCCCGGTACGTGCAAGACGGCATCCTGGACCTCGGGCTGACCGGCCGGGACTGGGTCATGGAGCAGAATGCCAAGGTGAAGGAGGTCTGTCCCCTCCAGTACGCGAAAGGAGGATTGCGGCCCGTACGGTGGGTGGTGGCGGTCCCGAACGAATCCCCCATCAGGCGTCTCGAAGACCTGGGCGGCATGAGGGTCGCCACCGAGCTTGTCCAATACACCCGCCGGTTCCTCAAGGCGAGGGGGATCAAGGCGAACGTGGAATTCTCGTGGGGCGCGACCGAAGTGAAGGCCCCGCGTCTTGCGGACGCGATCGTGGAGTTGACCGAAACGGGGAGCACGCTCCTGGCCAACAACTTGCGGATCGTCGACACCATCATGGAGTCCACGACCGTCCTGATCGCCAACCGGGATGCCTGGAAAGACCCTTGGAAAAAGAAAAAGATCGAAAACATCGCGATGCTTCTCACCGGCGCTCTCCTGGCGGAGGAGAAGGTGGGGCTGAAGATGAACGTGAACCGCGCAGACCTCGACAGGGTGCTGAAGGTACTCCCCGCCCTCCAGAACCCCACGATATCGTCGCTTTCCGAGGCGGGCTGGTTCAGCCTCGAGGTCATCGTGGACGAGAAGACCGTCCGGGAACTGATCCCCGTTCTGAAGAATTCGGGCGCCTCCGGGATCGTCGAGTACCCGCTCAACAAGGTGATTCCGTAGACGGGGCCGGACATCTCCGGGAGGCCCTCTCGGCGGTTCTTCGCGCGCACGGGGCCGCCGATCTGTCGTCGGACCCCGTACGATTCCCCCACCGGTTCGCGGGCCGGGCGGACGCCGAGGTCGCCGCGTTCGTGGCGGCCTCCTTCGCCTTCGGCAACGTGGCCCAGATCCTCGCCTTTCTCGAAAGGGTGTTCCGGGTCCTCGGGCCTTCCCCCCATGCGACCCTGACGGCCCGCCGTCCCCTTTCCCCGTCGCAGGTCACGGGGCTTTCCCACCGGTTTATCTCCCCGTCCGGCGTCCACCGGTTCCTTCTCTGCCTCCGGGCGGCCCTCCTCGAGCATGGTTCCCTGGAAGCTCTCTACCAACGAGGCAGGGACCGCGGGGGGGGCGACCCGCGGTCGTGGCTGGCCGGCTTTCTCGCCTCTTTCCGGGAATCGTGGAGGGAGAAGATCCCGCGGGAGAGGAATTTCCTCTTTCCCGACCCGGGCAAAGGATCGGCGTGCAAGCGGCACAACCTGTTCCTCCGCTGGGTGGTGCGGGAGGGAGACGGGGTGGATCTCGGGCTCTGGACGGCCCTCTCCCCGCGGCAACTGATCGTCCCTCTCGACACGCACATGGCGAGGCTGGGGAAGTGGCTGGGGCTCACCTCCCGCAGCTCCGCCGACTGGAGGATGGCCGAAGAGATCACCGGGGCATTCCGGGCGGTATGCCCCGAGGACCCCGTCCGGTTCGACTTCGCCCTGACCCGGATCGGGATCCTGAAAGCCTGTACTCTCCCGGTCCGGGGGACATGCGGACGATGCCCGCTTGGCGTCGCCTGCAGGGGGGGTGCAAGCCCGGACGGCCTTGCGCCAAGGCAAGGCGGACAAGCCCCGGGCAAGAAAATGGTGTTGCCCGTCCTTCCCCCTCTGGGATAGATTTGGGATAAGACCTTCGATCCCCGGGAATCCGGGAAGGAGGAAGGGACATGACGACCAAGAAATTGAAAATCGGGGAAATTCTCGTTTCCTCGGGCCTGATCACGGAAGAGCAGTTGAAGACCGCCCTCAGCAGCCAGAACCAGCTGGGGGGGACGGTGGGGGAGAACCTGATCCGGTTGGGCTACCTCACCGAGGAGGTGCTGCTGAACGCCCTGTCCGAACAGACAGGACTGCAGCATATCAACCTCACCCGGGTGGAGGTACCCCCCTCGATCCAGCGCCTCATCCAGCTGGAGACCGTCCGGTCCCGCCGGTTGCTGCCCATCGGGTTCGAGGGGAAGAGACTCGTGGTCGGGATGGTCGACCCGACGGACCTCTCGGCTCTTTCCGAGGTGGAGTTCCAGTCGGGGCACACCACGAAGCCGGTGATCCTGTCCGCCTCCCATTTCGATGAGGCGCTCACCCAAATCCAGGCCTCCGGGTACGGGGTGAACACCCTGAAGCTCAGCGAGGAAAGGCCGCAGCGGCGCATCCAGCCGGAGGGCAACATCGCGAGCCTTCTCAAGGCGCTGGTGGCCTGGCACGGGCAGGACCTGCACCTCTCCTCCGGGGCCATCCCGTCCCTCCGCGTGGACGGGGAAATCCGGCGCATGGACATCCCGGCGCTCAAGCCGGCCGAGGTCGAGTCGATGGTCAACGCCATCCTCACTCCCGGGCAGAAGCGGGCCTTCGAGGAGAACCTCGAGCTCGATTTCGCCTATTCCCTCGACGGGGTCGGTCGCTTCCGCTGCAACCTCTATCGCCAGCGCGGCTCCCTCGCCTTCACCGCCCGCCATGTGGCGGACAAGGTCCCCTCCGCCACCGAGCTTAGCATCCCGGATTTCCTCCTGGAGTACGCGTTGCGGAAGCAGGGGTTCGTCCTGGTCACGGGGCCGAACGGGCACGGCAAGACCACGACGCTGGCCAATCTCGTGGACACGATCAACCGGGAGCGGAAGGCGAACATCATCACCATCGAGGATCCGATCGAGTACACCCACCGGCACAAGAACTCGAACGTGAACCAGCGGGAGGTGGGGACCGACACGATCTCCTTCTCCGACGGGCTCCGCCACATCTTCCGGCAGAACCCCGACGTGATCGTGATCGGGGAACTCCGGGACTACGAGAGCTTCTCCATCGCCCTGACGGCGGCGGAGACCGGCCACCTCGTCATGGCGACGATGCACTCCATGAACGCCACGGCGGCCGTGGACCGGATCATCGACGCCTTTCCCTCGAGCCAGCAGGCCCAGGTGCGGGCGCAACTGGCGGATTGCCTCCAGGTGGTTTTCTCGCAGCGCCTTCTGCGAAGGGCGTCCGGAAGCGGGCGGATCCTGGCGTGGGAGAGGATGAGCTCCTCCCTCCGCGTGCGAAACGCCATTCGCGAGGGGAAGGTCCACCTCCTGCGCGCCATGATGCAGACGAACATCGAGGAGTTGGTGAGCATCGACTGGACCCTGGCGGAGCTGGTCGCCTCCGGCAAGGTGAGGTACGAGGAGGCGCTGAAGTACGCGGACAACGCGACGTACCTCAACGAGCTGCTCAAGGTCCGGGGGGCCTACCGGTAGGGACGGCAAGGCGGTCCGGGGAGAGACGGCGGGATGATCGGAAAGAAGATCCGGCTGGAGAGGATCGTCGACCGGAACACCCGGCGAACGGTCATCGTCCCGTTGGACCACGGGATGACCGTCGGTCCCATCCCCGGGCTCATCCAGATCCCCCCCACCGCCAACCTCATCGCCGAGGGGGGCGCGAACGCCGCCATCGTGCATCGCGGCGCCGCCATGTTCGGGCACCGCGGCTACGGGAAAGATCTCGGGCTTATCCTCCACCTCTCCGCCAGCACGACCCTCTCGCCGGACTCGAACCGGAAGGTCCTCGTGGCCACCGTGGAGGACGCGCTCCGGATGGGAGCCGACGCGGTGTCGATCCACGTGAACCTCGGGGCCGAGGACGAGGCCCGGATGCTGAGGGATTTCGGGACGGTTTCGACCGACTGCCAGAGATGGGGGGTTCCCCTCCTCGCGATGATCTACACGCGGGGACCGAAGATCCGGAACGAGTACGACGCCCGGTACGTCCGGCACGCCGCGCGCGTGGGGGCGGAGATGGGGGCGGACATCGTGAAGGTACCGTACACGGGAAGCCCCGAGACGTTCCGGGAAGTGGTGGAGGGGTGCGCCTCTCTTGTCGTCATCGCGGGAGGCGAGAAGGTGGGAAGCGACGAGGATGTGTTCCGGATGGTGAAGGGGGCGATGGAAGCGGGCGGGGCGGGCGCCTCCATCGGCCGCAACGTGTTCCAGCACAGGTCCCCGGCCGCGATGGTCCGGGCCATCGCGGCGATCGTCCACGGGGGAGCGACCACGAAGGAAGCGATCGACGTCCTGAAGGGGAAAGGAACGTGATGGCCCCGGTGTTGTGGGCGCGGGTCATCCCCTGGGAGAAGGATGTCGCCATCGCGGCGCTCGAATCGGGTGTGGAGACCCTTTGGGTGCCTGACGGCTGCGGCGGGAAGGTCCGGGAGCTCGGGCGGGTGATGGCGGTGTGCTCCGAGGGGGACCTGCGCGAGGGGAGGGATTTCCGGGTCACACGAATGCGGGACAAGGAGGACGAGACGGCGATCCTTTCCTCGCCCCCGGAGACGACCTGGGTGGTTCAACAGGAGGAACGGGAAGTGATCCCCCTCGAAAACCTGGTGGCCCACCGGAGGAAGATCTTCGTAGTCGCCCATACCCCCGATGAGGTCACCCTCTGCCGGGGGGTGCTGGAACGGGGGGTCTACGGGATCGTTCTCGAGACGGACTCGCCCGCAAAGATGCGCCAGCTGGCGTCGGCAGCCCGGGTCGACGCCGGGCGGGTGCCTCTTGTCCCCGCGCGGGTGACCGAAGTGGCCTCTCTCGGAATCGGGGACCGGGTATGCGTCGACACCTGCTCGCTGATCGAAGGAGACTGCGGAATGCTGGTCGGCAACTCGAGCGCAGGGGTCTTCCTCGTGTGCGCGGAGAATGCGCCGAACCCGTACGTCCTGCCGCGACCTTTCCGCGTCAATGCGGGGGCGGTCCATTCCTATTGCCGGCTTCCTGCGGGGCGTACGGGGTACTTGTCGGAGCTTTCGGCGGGTTCCGAGGTGCTCCTGGTGAACGAAAACGGAAAAGCGGAGACGGCCGCCGTGGGACGGGTGAAGGTGGAGCGCAGGCCCTTGCTGCTCGTGCGGGCGGAGGGGTCCGGGGGTGCGATCCATTCCGTGATCCTGCAGAACGCGGAGACGATCCGGCTGGTGTGCGCCGGGGGAGGCACGGTTTCCGTGGCGAGGCTGTCCGCGGGGGATTCCGTCCTTCTCGCGGAGGAAAAGGCGGGAAGGCACTTCGGGACAGCCGTGGAGGAGACGATCCGGGAAATTTGAGGAGTTTTTCCTACCCCGGTGGTATCATGAATCCGTAGACGCCTGTCAGAGGGGAGGAAATCATGTTCGGACTCGGAATACCGGAACTCCTGATCATCCTCGTGATCGTGGTCCTCCTTTTCGGGGCGGGGAAGCTTCCGCAGATCGGAAGCGGCCTCGGGGAAGGGATCCGCAACTTCAAAAAGTCGATGAAGGAGAAGAACGAAATCGACGTCACTCCCACGAAGCCGGAGAACAAGGACAAATAGCGGATGACAACCTTCCCGCCGGATCTCCGCCGCCGGTCCTTACTCCCCGTCTAGGGCTTCCAGGCGGTATTCCTCGATCCCCGCGGGGGGATCGAAAAACACCAACATAAACGGCACCGATTTCCCCTGCGCGACGTCGACGTTGATCAGCCCGTCCCCGAACCGGTTTGCCATGGCAGCCTCGATCGCCCCCCGCCCCATGGAGCCCAAGCCAGGGATGACGTTCCCCGCATACACGGTCTTCTCCGCGATCGTCTGACGGTTTCCTCCCAGCAGCTCGGCCCGGATCCGGATTCCGCTTTTTTTCGTCCGCCCCTGGTTGATGACCACTCCCTTGACAACGAAGAGCTGCCCGGCGTTTTCGCCCTTCTCGTAATAGCCGAACAGGTTTTCCACCTTGTAGGGGCGGGCGGGTTCCTTCCCGCCCAGCCAGAACGACTCCATGGCGGAGACGACGGTGCGCAAGGTTTCCTGTCCGCTGGCTGTGAACGCGAGGTACGCCCCTCCCCCTGCCAGGGTGACGAACAGGAGTACCAGAAGCGCGATCGACGGTCTCCCGGCAGGGGCGGTGGTCCGGGGGCGCGCCGCCAATGGTTCCCCGATCTCCAGGAGCCTCGGCGGAGGGATGTCCGCGGGGGGCGGTTCCGGACCAAAGGTCTCCTCCATGCGTCCGCTCCCGGCCAGGCCGGCCAGTTGGTCCTGGATCGCATCCGCCCGCGAGGAGGGGGGGACCGCGGTGCCGGTTGTTGGTCCCGGCGATGGGGGAACCGGCAGGGTGTCCTCCTCCGGGGTCCCGGCGGGCGCCTGTTTCAGGTGTTCGGAGATATCGAACGGCCTGGTCGATTCCGAGGCGGACTCCTCCTTTCTCAGCAAGTCGGAGGAGTCGGTGTCGATGATCAGAAATTCCCCCGGTTCCGATCCCGCCTCTGCCGGCGGAGGGGGGATGAACACCTCCTCGTCCGCCTTGTCCTGCGGGCCCCGGGCGTGGATATCGCCGGTCTCTTCAAGAAACGAGAGTTTCTCTTCCCGTTCGAGCTCCAGGGAGAATAGAGCGTCCCGGGTCTCCTTGCCGGGTCCCGGTTCCTCCGCCACGGTAGGAGAAGACTCCTCGATTCCCCCCTCGGGGAACAAGGGGCTTTCGAAAGCCGCATCGACCTCGCCGAGCGGCGCAGGACCCGGCTCCTCGGCGTCGGGGGACGGAACCGGTTCTTCGGTTTCCCGTTCCCGGTCCTGCTGGAGAAGCCTGTCGAAGGCCGTATCGACCTCGTCGCGGGGCGCAGGGGCAGGTTCTTCGTGCGACCCCACGGGCTCCGGCGCGAACGGTTCCTGTTCCCTCTCCACCGGGGGCGGAGTCACTCCTTCGACGGGGGAGGGACCCCGTTCGGTCTCCCGTTCCAGGGGAAGGATGCTGTCCATGGCGGCGTCGACCTCTTCCCGGGGCGGTACGGGCGCCTTTGGTTCGGGCTCGCGCAGGACCGCCCTAAGATCGAAGAGTTCCTTGCCGACGGGAGGGGAAGGTTTGGCGGGCGGAATATCGCTCTTCATGACGATGATCGTCTCGCCGCACTTCCGGCAGCGGATGCGCGCGCCCTTCCCCTTGATCCTGGATTCGTCCAGTTTGAAACGTGCCCGGCAAGCCTGGCACTCGATGATCATCGTTCCTCCTCCTTAGATGTGCTGCGTCTCGTAATGACGGTCTCGTACCGGGCCGACGTCCTGAGGCGTTTCCCCTCCCGGTGCCAGGTGCTCGCGGGCGGCTTCCTCTCCGCTACGCTCGCGACCTGCGACCGCTCGCTGCCATTCCGCTCGACGCGATTTTTCGCCTCGCTCCATAGGCCGCTCCGAGGAATCCCCCGCTGCGCCCCTTGGCACGGGGAGGCACGCACGGATACGTTGCCGTGTTTATGAAGCGGAGCACTTAGTCATTTCCGGGCGGTGCTCCTACTCGACTATAATGGATTTGCGCGGTCCTCTCAACCCCGGTTCTCATCCCTTGTTCCGTCTGGCTCCGAGGGCGCACAGGAGGATCCCCGCCTCGTACAGGGCGTAGATCGGCAGGGCGACGAGGACCTGGGAGACGGCATCCGGGGGGGTGAGGACCGCTCCGAGGAGAAACGCGCCTACGATCGCGGCTTTCCTCCCGCGGCGCAGGAGATCCGGGGTCAGGATTCCTGCCCGCCCCGCGAGGTACAGGACCAGCGGCACCTCGAACATCACTCCGAACAAGAGAAGGATCCGCAGGACCAGCGAGAGGGACTCCTTCATCGACGGCATCGGAACAATGGTCGATCCCCCGAAGCCAAGAAAGAAGGAGAAGATCGAAGGGACCGCGACAAAGTACCCGAACGCCATCCCGGCAAGGAGGGCCGCAGTCGACCAGAAAGAAAAGAGAAGGAGAATCTTGCGTTCTTTCCGGTAGAGGCCGGGGCCCACGAAACGCCACGCCTGGTAGAAGATCACGGGGCTTGCCAGGACAAACCCTCCCCAGAGAGCCAGCTTGAAGTAGGTGAGGAAAGCCTCGGTGAGTTCGGTGAAAATGAGCCGGGAGCCCCACGGGAGCCGTTCGGTCAGGGGAGAGAGAAGCGCCCGGTAGATCGAATCCACGCGGGAATAGCACAGGACGGTTCCTGCCCCCCATGCGATCAGGGAATGGATCACCCGCTTGCGCAGTTCTTCCAGGTGCTCGGTAAGCGGCAGCCGGACCTCGGAGTTCGTTCCTGGTTCCGGGTTCATCGAGGGGGGATGCCGTTTCCGATCATCCCTTGGGGGCGGAGGGAGGCGGAGCGGAATCGCCCTCGGCGAACGGGGGGACGCCGGAGCGCGGCGCGTCCCCGGGGGGGGGGCCGGGGTCGGAGTCCTTCTCTTCGGATTCGGCTTCCCGGACGGCTTCGTCGATCCCCTTCCGTACCTCTTCGGACGCTTTCTTGAATTCGGCGATCCCCTTCCCGAGGCTTTTGGCGAGGTCCGGGAGGCGCTTCGGACCGAAGAAGATCAGGACCACGACAAGGATGATGATCATCTCCTGGAAGCCGATTCCGAACATATCCCTCCCTCTCTTCGTTTCCTTCAGGAAATACTATACCGCGGGTTCTGCGCCAAATCCACGTTATCCGAAAGGATAATCCGCCTATCCGATCGGACGACCCACGGGGGGGGCGTCTCCGGATACGGAGGCGTATCCGGTTGTCTTTCCGGCACATCCTTCAGGAGGCACAGCATTTGTATGATCGATACGGGTCTGCACGAAACGAACGAGGCTCTTCTTTTTTTTAGGAGAAACGCCGTGCACATCGGCATCGACGTCGGGTCGATCAGCGTGAAGATATCCCTGGTCGCCCTTTCTTCGGACCCTCTTCTTCCCGAGGAAACATGCAACGCTTTTCTCTCCGCCGATCCGGCGATGCTTCCGGGGGAGGCGCGGGCCTATCTTCTTTCCTACGACCGTCTGCTGGGGGACCCGAACCGGAAAGTTCCGGAACGGCTGGCGGAGTGGACCGGCAGGATCGGCGCGGGGCGGATCCGGGGCGTGACGGTCACCGGCAAGAGCGGAGCGCACCTGGCCCAGGCACTGGGATTCCGGTACGAGAACGACTTTCGCTGCCTGGTGCGGGGCGTGACTGCGCTGCATGACGATGTCCGGACGATCTTCGAGATGGGGGGGGAGAACGCGAAGGTCATCCGGCTCGACAGGGCCGGCGGGGATGGGCCGGTGCGCATCCGGGACTACGACACCAACGGGGACTGCGCCGCCGGCACCGGGTCGTTCATCGACCAGCAGGCCCATCGGATGAGGCTGTCCGTGGAGGAGATCGGGGGGATGGTCGCCCGGGCGGGAAGCGCGGCCCGGATCGCCGGGCGATGCTCGGTGTTCGCCAAGTCCGACATGATCCACGCCCAGCAGAAAGGGTATTCCCCCGAGGAGATCCTGAAAGGGCTGTGCGAAGCGGTCGCCCGCAATTTCAAAAGCAGCATCAACAAGGGAAAGGACCCCGTTCCCCGGGTGGCGCTCGTCGGGGGGCTGTTCGCCAACCAGGGGGTGGTGCACGCCGTCTGCGACTCGTTCGGTTTCGCCCCCGAGGACGTGGTGCTCCCGTGGGGGTATGCCCACCTCGGGGCGGTCGGGGCCGCGATGCTGGCCGCGGATGACCGGACGCCCCGGGAGAAGCGGCAGGGGACGACGTTCTTTCTTCCCGCGAGCACCTCCGGAGAGGGCGAGAAAGCGTTCCCCTCCTGGCCCCCTCTTTCCACCGGAGACGTCGTCTTCCTGAGGGACCGGGTGGCCGGGGTGCCCCCCCTCGAAGGGCTCCCGGAGGTCTTCCTCGGGATCGACGTGGGGTCCGTGAGCACGAATTTCGCCCTTCTCGACGGCGAGGGGAACCTCCTGAAGGAGATTTACGTCAGCACGCAGGGAAGGCCGGTCCAGGTGGTGACGGACGGACTTCTCGACCTGCGCGAGGAGTTCGGGGAGAGAATCCGGATTCGCGGCGTCGGCACGACGGGATCGGGGAGGGAACTGATCGGGGAGCTCGTCGGGGCGGACACCGTCCAGGACGAGATCACCGCCCACAAGACCGGGTCCTCCTTCATCAGCCGGCGATTCTTCGGGCAGGCGGTGGACACCATTTTCGAGATCGGCGGGCAGGATTCGAAGTTCATCAGCCTGGAGAACGGCGTCGTGGTGGACTTCGCGATGAACGACGCCTGCGCTGCGGGGACCGGATCCTTTCTGGAGGAACAGGCGGAGCGGCTCGGCATCCGGATCAAGGGAGAGTTCGCGGAGATGGCGCTCTCCTCCCGGGCTCCCGTCCGGATGGGAGAGCGGTGCACCGTCTTCATGGAGCAGGACCTGAACACCTACCTCCACCGCGGGGCCTCCAAGGTGGACCTCGTGGCGGGGCTCGCCTACTCCGTTGTCATCAATTACCTGAACCGGGTCGTCCGGGGGCGCAGGATCGGGGAGACGATCTACTTCCAGGGAGGGACGGCGTACAACGACGCCGTCGCGGCGGCCTTCACCCACGTCCTCGGGAAGCCGATCATCGTTCCGCCGCATAACGGGGTCATCGGGGCGATCGGGATGGCCCTCCTCGCTCGCGACAAGGTGCGGGCGACGGCGGAGAGCACCCGCTTCCGCGGGTTCGACCTGGGGATGGTCGACTACCGGAGGCGCGAGTTCGTCTGCAAGGGGTGCAGCAATTTCTGCGACATGCAGGAGATCCGGATCGAAGGCACGAACACCTACTGGGGGGACAAATGTTCCGAGAGATACCGGAAGAGCGCCCGGACCGGCGTCAAGCCGGTGATCGAGGACCTGCCCGCCCGCCGGGCGGAGTGGTTCGAGTCCCTCCTGGAGGGCGACGCCTTGGGCCGCCGCGGGACCGTCGGGTATCCCCGTGCCATGTACTTCTACGAGCGGTTCCCGTTCTGGAAGACCTTCCTTTCCTGTCTGGGGTTCAACCTGAAGGTGAGCCCGCGAACCGACAAGGCGATTGCGAGAGAGGGATTCGAGAAGACCGTCGCCGAGCCGTGCTACCCGATCCAGGTCGCCCACGGCCACGTGGCCGCCCTCCTGCGGGACGGGATCGATTTTCTGTTCGTCCCCAACGTCGTCAACGCGGAGACCGCCCACACCCATACCCAGTCGCACTTCTGCCCGTGGGGGCAGACCCTCCCGTTCGTCCTGGCGTCGGTTCCCGGCTGGGAGAAGGAGGTGCGCCAGAAGCTCCTGTCCCCGACCGTCCGCTTCCGGGACGACGAACGCCTCCTGGTCGAGGATCTCTTCGCGTGTTTCGGGCCGCTGGGCGTCTCCCGCCGCGAGATCCGGGAGGCGATCCGGGAGGGGTGGAAGGAGCAGCAGCGGTTCGGCAACTTCCTTCTCGACCGCGGGGCGTTGGCGATCTCCGAGTTGGAGAAGGCGGGCGCCCATGCCGTCATCCTGATCGGCCGCTCGTACAACCTGTACGACCGGGACGTCAATCTGAACATCCCCGCGAAGCTGCGCGACCAGTACGGAGCGAACGTGATCCCGATCGATTTCCTGCCCGTGGACGGGATCGACATCCGGGATATCCACGACAACATGTTCTGGAACTACGGAAGGAAGATCATCGCGGCGGCGAAATGGTGCCGGAACCGGCCGAAGGTCCACATCCTCTACATCACCAATTTCAAGTGCGGGCCGGACTCCTTCATCCGGCACTTCATCCAGAAGGCCTCCGGCGCGCCCTACCTTTCCCTGCAGTTCGACGGACACGGGAACGACGCCGGATACATGACGCGGTGCGAGGCGTATCTCGACAGCAAGGGGGTATTGCGCTGGTGGGCGGAGACGTGAGCGGGTCACCGCTGTCCGGAAGGACGGTCTTCTTCCCTCCGATGACCGAGGCGGGGGTGCGCACCATCTCGGCGGCGTTCCGGTCGGTGGGGATCGACGCGAGGCCCATGCCGCCTTCCGACGAGGAGACGCTTCTCCTCGGCGGACGGTTCTCGTCGGGGGAGGAGTGCCTCCCCCAGAAGGTGACGCTGGGCGACACGCTCAAACTTCTGGTCCACGGGGACGTCGCCCCCGAAAAGATGGCGCTCTTCATGCCGGCCTCGAACGGGCCGTGCCGGTTCGGGCAGTACGGCCCCTACATGAAGATGGTCTTCGAGGAGATGGGCTACGGCGACGTGATGTTCGTATCCCCCACGTGCGCGGACGGGTACAGCGGCGTGGGAGAGCATGCGGACGAACTCCTCCGCACCGCGTGGCGGGCCATGGTGGGGGGTGACCTTCTCCAGAAGATTCTCCTCCGGGTCCGCCCCTACGAGACGGAGAAGGGGGCGGCCGACGCAGCGTTGAACGACGCGGTCGGGATCCTGTGCCGGGCCGTGGAGGTCCCGGGCGAGAAGCAAGGGGAGAAGCTTGCGCGGATCGTCGCGGCCCTGAGGCAGGGGCGCAAGCGGTTCCAAAGCGTGCCGACGGACTTCTCCTCCCCGCGCCCGCTGGTCGGAGTCGTCGGGGAGATCTTCTGCCGGCTCAACACCTTCAGCAACGAAGACGTGGTGCGCAAGGTGGAGGAGGCGGGAGGAGAATGCTGGATTTCCGACGTGACGGAGTGGGTGTGGTACACCAACGCCGATCACCACCGGGAGCTCAAGCGGTACGGCAAGACCCTGAGCATGGAGATGCTCGGGGCAAAGCTGAAGTGGCACTTCCAGCGGAAGGACGAGCACGCCCTTCTCGAGGTGTTCGAGGGGGACTTCCGCGGGTACGAGGAGCCGCACGACATCCGCGAGGTGATGGAGCTTGCCCGCCCCTACCTGGTACCCGAAGGGACGTTGGGAGAGATGCTCCTTTCGGTGGGAAAGTCGGTCTACCTGCACCGGAAGGGGGTGGACGGGATCCTCGACATCAACCCCTTTACCTGCATGAACGGCATTGTCTCCGAGGCCGTCTACCCCCGTGTGTCCCGCGACTGCGACGACCTCCCGGTTCGCGTGCTATACTTTGACGGTACGCACGCGGACCGCCGGTACGAGCTGGAGATCTTCATGGAACTCGTCCGGGAATACTCCTGCCGGAAGAGGATACGGCGCATCCTCCCGGGGGATTTCGGGGCGGCTGGGTCGGCCGGCGCCTAAGTACTCCGCTTCATCAATATGGCAACGTATGCGTGCGTGCCCCCCGGTGCCAAGGAGCGCAGCGGGGGGTTCCTCGGAGCGGCCTGTGGAGCGAGGTGCCGATTCCGGCGAGCGGAACGGCAGCGAGCGGTCGCAGGTCGCGAGCGTAGCGGAGAGGAAGCCGCCCGCGAGCACCTGGCACCGGGAGGGGAAACGCCTCAGGACGTCGGCACGGTACGAGACCGTAATTACGAGACGCCGCACTAAGGTTCCCATGTCATCACTGCGGTCGTGCGCCGGGAGCGGATGCGGCGTCGCTCGAATGCCCCCGTATCGGTGATCGGGAGTGCCAGGCGTTTCCCGCCGGGAATACGCGCGGGACCGGCCCGTGGAGGGCAGGGAAGGCGAAAGGCGACGTGAGGCTCGCGGTCGTATCGGATATCCACTCGAACGGGGACGCCCTCGAGGCCGTCGCCCGGGAGATCGATCGTCAGGGCGTCGACCGGGTGATCCATGCAGGAGACCTTGTCGGGTACAACGCCGAGCCCGAGGCGTGCGTCCGGTGGGCCAGGGAGAACGCAGCGGGGGTCGTCGGCAACCACGATGCCGTGGTGAGCGGGAAGTCGAGCGGGGAGTTCTTCCACGCGCCGGCCCTGCTCGCCGCACAGTGGTCCGCGGAGCACATCTCTCCCGACTCGATGGCGTACCTCGCGGGGCTTCCGGAGAGCCTCCGGCTTCCCGAGGGGATCCTTCTCGTCCACGGCGCCCCCTCCGACCCGGACCGCTATCTTTTCCTTCTCGAGGATGCCGAGGAGGAGATCGACATGCTGTCCGGCGTCTCCTCGCCCCGCGTGGTGTTCTTCGGGCATACCCACGTGCCCGCGGCCTTTGTCCGGAGGAAGGACGGGAGCACCGTCTCCGTCCCCCTGGAAGGACTGCAGATCGGGGAGGGGGAAACGGCGATGCTGAACCCCGGGAGCGTCGGCCAGCCGCGCGACCGGAACCCTCTCGCCTCGTTCCTGGTGTTCGACACGCGCACCGGCGAGGCCTCCTGGATCCGCGTGCCGTACGATGTGCGGTCCTGCCAGCGGAAGGTTCGAGACGCCGGACTTCCGAGGTTTTTCGCGGCGCGCCTGGCGGACGGGACGTGAGACGCTGCCGGTACCGCCTCCTCGCGCACACGGCGGACCTCCTGCTGGAGGCCCGCGGCACGGATCTTCCCGGCCTGTTCTCCTCCTGCGTTCTCGCCCTTTTCTCGCTCCTCGCGGACAGGCGGACCGTGCGGGGGGCGAAGGTGCGCACCGCGGAAGTGACCGGCGACACCGCCGAGGAGCAGCTTTTTTTTCTGCTGCGCGAGGCTCTCCTGATGTTTTCCGCCCACAAGTTTCTCGCCCGGACCGCGCGTGTTACGATAAAGGGGAAACGGGTGACGTTGACGGTGGCGGGAGAGAACTACGACTCCTCCCGACATCTCGTTGACCGGGAGATCAAGGCGGTGACGGCGCACGCCATGGTCGTGGAGAGGTCGCCTTGGGGATATCTCGCCCGTTTCGTGGTGGACGTGTAATCCCTGGCCCGGTCGAACGCGGCAAGACCGGCGGGAAAGGAGTGCCGGCCATGCGGTTCCGGGACGTCGAGATCCGGAAATTGTCCGACACGATGTGGGAGATCCCGCGCGAGGGGGGGATGCGGGTCCCCGGGCTCATCTTCGCCTCCGAGGCGATGATGGGAGACATTGTGCGCGACGAGGCCGTCCGCCAGGTCATGAACGTGGCCCACCTTCCCGGTATCCTGAAATGCAGCATCGGCATGCCGGACATCCACTGGGGGTACGGTTTTCCGATCGGGGGGGTGGCCGCGATGGACGCGGAGGAGGGAGTCGTCTCCCCCGGCGGAGTGGGGTACGACATCAACTGCGGAGTCCGTCTTCTCCGGTCCGACCTGACCGTCGACGTTCTGCGCCCCAAGCTCCGGGAGCTCGTGGGCGCCCTGCACCGCGAAGTCCCTTCGGGGGTCGGCTCGACGGGCTTTGTCCGCCTCACCGCGGCGGACGAGGAGAAAGTCCTGGTCGAAGGTTCCCGCTGGGCGGCCTCCCGGGGCTATGCGTCCGCGGAGGACATCGCCTGCACAGAGAGCGGGGGGAAGCTTCCGGACGCGGACCCCGAGGCGGTCTCGGTCATCGCGAAGAAACGCGGGCGCAACCAGCTGGGGACGCTCGGGTCGGGGAACCACTTCCTCGAGATCGACGAGGTCGCGGAGGTGTTCGACGAAGAGGCCGCGCGGGCGTTCGGGCTCTTTCCCGGGCAGGCGGCCGTTCTCATCCACTCGGGATCCCGGGGGCTGGGGTACCAGGTCTGCGACGACTATCTGGTGACGATGGCCGATTACATGCGCCGGAACGCGATCGATCTTCCCGACCGGCAGCTCGCCTGCGCGCACATACGCTCCCCCGAGGGAAACCGGTACCTCTCCGCGCTGGCCGCGGCGGGCAACTACGCGTTCGCCAACCGGCAATTGCTGGCGCACCAGGCCCGGGAGACGTTCCTGCGGTTCCTGGGAATGGGGCCGAGCGATCTGGGGATGCGGTTGGTGTACGACTGCGGGCACAACAACGCCAAGTTCGAAGTGCACGAGGTTGCCGGGGCGAAGCGGAGGGTCCTCGTCCACCGGAAGGGCGCGACCCGCTGCTTCCCCGCGGGGAGCGCGGAGATCCCGGCAACATACCGCCACGTGGGACAGCCGGTGCTCATACCGGGCGAAATGGGGAACGCCTCCTTTGTCCTCGCGGGGTCGCCGGAGGCGATGCGCGTCTCGTTCGGCTCGACCTGCCACGGCGCGGGCCGCAGGATGAGCCGGACCCAGGCGAGGGCGAGCGTGCGGGGAAAGTCGATCGTCCAGGAGATGGAAAAACGCGGGGTGCTCGTCGCGTGCGCTTCCCACAAGACCCTTGCCGAGGAGATCCCGGAGGCCTACAAGGATGTGTCCGAAGTCGTCGCCGTCGTGCACGACGCGGGGATCGCGAGGAAGGTGGCAAGGCTCAGGCCCGTGGCGGTCGTGAAGGGATAGGGGGAAACCGGGAATGCCGGGCGCGTGGTTCGAGACGATATTCGACGAGAGGTACCCGGAGTTGTTCGGGCCGCTCGAGGGGAACGCCGAGAGGGAGGTGGAGGAGATCCTGGGTCTCCTCGCGGTTCCCCCCGGGTCGGCCGTGGAGGACCTGGGGTGCGGGCGGGGAAGGCACTCCATCCCGCTCGCCCGGCGGGGGTACGTGGTGACCGGCGTCGACCTTTCCGACAAGATGCTGGGCATCGCGCGCGCGCGGGCGCTCCGGGAGGGGGTCTCCGTGGAATGGCTGAGGGAGGACATGCGGGTGTTTCGCCGCCCCGGCGCGTTCGACCTGTGCCTCTCCCTGTTCACCTCCTTCGGGTTCTTCAACGACCGGGAGAACCAGCGGGTTCTGGACAACGTGGGCGTGAGCCTGAAGGAGGGGGGCATCCTGCTCCTCGATCTGAGGAACGCCGGGAAGGGGCTGTCGCGTCTCGAGGACTGGGACCAGACGATCGAGGTCCCTTCGGGAACACTTTGGATGTCGGTCCGGTTCAATCGCCGCACCATGCGTGCGACGGCGGAGCACGTGCTGACCCGACAGGACGGGATCCGGATTTCTTCCGCCTTCGACGTGCGGGTGTACTCGATGGATGAGCTCGGGATGATGCTCGGCAAGGCCGGGATGCGGGTGAAGAATTTCTTCGGCTCCCTGTCGGGGGACCCGTTTACGGACGAGTCCGGCCGGATGGTCATCGTATCCTCGAAAGAGTAGGGGCAGGTCATAGCGACCCGGGACGCTTCTCCTACAGGAGTTCGTCGGGGGAAGGATGGGATGGGCCGATCCTTCTCCCGACAGGCGTCGTAGGGGGTACCGTTCCGACCCGGAAAGGGAGGAGGACCCCCTCGGAGGAGCCTGGGGGGAGAGCCGTGCCGGTCCCGGGGTCGACACGGGCGAAGGTGATTCCGGGGGGCACGGGGAAGTCCCGGTTGGGGAAGAGGAACAATATCCTGCCCATGAAACGGATCCAGATGGGCAACGCCACACCGGCCGCCGACTCGCGGTCGCCCAGGGAGCGCGGCGTGTCGAAGCCGACCCATACCCCCGCCACGAGGTCGGGTGAGTACCCGATAAACCACGCATCCGTGTTTTCGTTCGTGGTGCCGGTCTTTCCGGCGAGGTAGTGTCCGAGCCCCCTCGCGGACCTGCCCGTCCCGCTGGAGACGACCTCCTGCATCATGCGGACCATGAGGTAGGCCGTGTCCGGGGAAATCGCCTGTTCGTTCGCGGGCATCGTCCTCTCCAGGACGTTCCCGCGGGAGTCCCGCACCTCGCGCAGGAAAAACGGCGTAGGCCGCAGTCCCCCGTTGGCGAACGTCGCGTACGCCGTGCACATTTCCAGCAGGGTCACCCCCGAGGACCCCAATGCGATGGAAAGGTTCCGTTCGATCGGGGATTCGATGCCCAGCGCCTTCACCGTCTGGAGGACGGACCCGACGCCCACATCATTCAGGAGCCGGATGGTCGCCAGGTTGCGGGACTTGGCCAGTGCCTCGATGAGCGGGATGGGGCCCAGGAACGTCCCGTCGTAATTTTTCGGCTTCCAGATCTCCTCCTCGTTCCGGTCGAACTCGATCGGGGAGTCGTCCGTCATGGACACTACCGTTTTCCCGGTGGAAAGCGCCGCGGCATACACGAAGGGCTTGAAGGCCGACCCCGGCTGCCTTCTCGCCTGCAGCGCGCGGTTGAACTGCGACTGCGCGAAATCGGTCCCCCCCACCATCGCGAGGACGGCGCCGGTGCTCGGGTCGAGGGCTACGAACGCCCCCTGAAGCTCGTCGTACTTGTTCCGCTCCTCCGTGATCCTGATCCCTTCGATCAGCGCGTCGTGGGCCACCTCCTGCAGGCGCGAATCGATCGTCGTGTAGATGCGAAGCCCTTCCCGGTACAGGGACTCCGTCCCGTATTTTTCCGTCAGGTACATCCGGACCTGTTCGAGGAAGTAGGCCGCCTTCGACCGGAAGGTGGAAGGGGGTGCGAGGACGATCCTGGCCGCGTACGCCTGGTCGGCATCTGCCTGCGTGAGGAACCCCGCCTCGACCATCCTCCGGAGGACGTAGCGCTGCCTGCCCTTCGCGAGGTCGGGGTGGGTCCTCGGCGAGTAGCGGTTGGGTGCCTTGGGAAGGCCGGCGAGCAGTGCCCCCTCCGCCACCCCGAGTTCGCCCACTCCCTTCCCGAAGTACGTCCGCGCCGCCGCCTCCACCCCGTACACGCCCTCCCCGAGGAAGATCTGGTTCAGGTACAGGTACAGGATCTCCTCCTTGCTCATCTTCCGCTCCATGCGGTAGGCGAGGATCAGTTCCTTGAGTTTTCGGCGGATGCTTTTTTCGTGGGTGAGAAAGAGGTTTTTCACCGTCTGCTGGGTGATGGTGCTTCCCCCCTGGGCGAAGCTGCCTCCCACGAGATCCTTGACGGCGGCGCGGGCGATCGCGGTCAGATCGACCCCCTTGTGCTGGAAGAAGTTGGCGTCCTCCGCCGCGACAAAGGCATTGACGATGTGGGTGGGGATCTGCCGGTAGGGGACGAGAGTCCTCTTCTCGAGGTAGATTTCCCCCACCACCTTGTTGTAGCGGTCGTAGATCTTGGAGGAGATGCTCGGCCGGTACTCCTGGATCGACTCGAGGGAAGGGAAGGATCCGAACTTCGCGAGGAAGACGAGCCCGACCCCCGTTCCCAGGAAAAAGCAGAGGAGGAGGGTCCCCGCCAGGAGAAGCAACTTTTTCCGGGGACGACCCCCCGTATCGTCGTCGAACTCGAGCGGCAGAGACGTCATCCCTTTTCCGTAATCACCGGCATGGTACGATAATTATCATACAAGCTGCCTCCTCAAGGGAAGGGTTCCGCGATGCGACCGTTTGCCGGCGCCGCGCTCCTGGTCCTGTTTCTTGGCTCGGGGTGCGACTTCTCCTTTTCGCTTTCCGTCGTGAGCGATGACGGGTTGCCCTCCGCGTCTGCGGAAGTGATCAGCGATCCCGCGACGGACGGATTCGTGCGACAGGACGGGGCAGTGGTCACTACGTCTGCCATCCTTTGCGGGGTTGATGTCGCGGCGCCGCCTCCCTTTCCGGAGGACCGGGGGTTCCTCTCCTTCCCCCTTGGCGGGATCTCGCCCGGGGCGTTCATCGAGTCCGCCACCTTGACCTTCCACGTCGACCGCGTGGACCTGCTTCCGGGAAGTGCGGACCTCGTCCTGGATCTCGATCATGTCCATTACGGTGACTCGCTCTCTTTTTCCGCCTTCTCCGGGGCGGGCGCCCCGGTGAAAGGCTTTCTCGCCGGCGTCCGGCTGGTTCCCTCGCCGGGGGCGCAGCAGGTCTCGGGGGACGTCGTTCCCGAGTTGCAGGCCGACGTCGACGACCCGTTCCTCCGGTTCTTCCAGTTGAGATTGATGGGCACGGGCGGGCTGGCGCAGATGGTCGACGGGGGGGGCAACCGTGCCGGAGGGGCGCCCCGGGACCGGACCCTTGTCCCGGTCCTTTCGGCGCGATACCGATGGTAACCGAGGCGGCGCACTTCCTCCCCCCCGTGCGGGGAAGAGACGAATTCCCTCCCCTGAATATCTAATACGCGGGAGGCGTCCAATGGAAAACCGAGGGGAGGGGCCGATGAGAAAGTTTCTAAGGCTTGGTGTCGTTGCGGTCGTCATGCTCTCCATCGCCGCCTGCGGCGGGGACGGGCACGGACGGACCGCCTTCGTCGCGCAGATCGTAAGCGACCAACAGACCGATGGGGACATCGCCTTCAACGGCACAAACTTCACCATCACCAGAGGGCCGGACACGCTTTTCTTCGGCATCGACGACAACGATCCGAACTTCCCGGAATACCGCGCCTTCCTGGATTTCCCTCTGGACGGCTCGAC